>JBEBHI010000201.1:0-5608 GCA_040080935.1 Terricaulis sp. | reverse complement strand
GCGCTGGCTGATTACGAGCCGGCGCTGCGCCCGGCGCTGAAGCACGCTGGCTTCATGACCCGCGATAGCCGCGGGGTTGAGCGTAAAAAGTACGGCCGCAAGAAGGCCCGCCGGAGCTTCCAGTTCTCGAAGCGCTAATCGCTTCACGAATATGGGTTACGGGACGGGCGCTTCTCTTGAGAGAAGCGCCCGTTTTCGTTTCAGACCTTGGCGCCGCGTTCGACGAGCATGCCGAGGCGATCATTGATGGAGAAGATGACGATCCAGATCTCACACATGACGCGCCAGACCAGAAGCATCAGCGCGCCAGCGACGAGCGTGATCAGGAACGTGAGTGGATTGAAGCCGCCGCCATAACCGCCGTAAGCGCCAGCCATCATGCCGCCGCCGACTGCGCCCATCAGTGTGCCTAGAACGATGAAGACAATGCCGATCCAATAGACAATGCGGATCAAAGTTGGTGCGACGAAGACGTTGAAGTTCATCAGGTTGTTGAAGTTCATGAAGCCCTCTCCCTATGTTTTCCCACTTGGGCGCCATATCCAAAGTTTCTGAAGCCGTCGAGGTAATCGAGTAAACGCCATGACTCTCAACGTGTTTATTGATGGCGAAGCCGGAACGACTGGCTTGCAAATCCGCGAACGACTCAGCGGACGCAGCGATCTCACGCTTGTGTCGATTGATCCTGAGAAGCGTAAGGACGCGGGCGAGCGTAAGCGGTTGCTGAACAGCGTCGATGCAGTGATCCTTTGTTTGCCGGATGACGCGGCACGCGAAGCCGTGTCGTTGATTGAAACCGATGCGGTGAAGGTGATCGACGCTTCGACCGCGTATCGCGTTGCGCCGGATTGGGCGTATGGCTTTGCCGAGATGAGCAAGGATCAGCGCGAGAAGATCGCGGTGTCGAAGCGCATCTCCAACCCAGGATGCTATCCCACCGCCTTTATCGCGCTGACGCGGCCGTTGGTCGAAGCTGGCGTTATCCCGCGCGACTGGGCGCTCTCGGTGAATGCGGTCTCCGGCTATTCCGGCGGCGGCAAATCGATGATCGCCGAGTTCGAGAACGAAAGCGACCCGAACTACACGCGCGTGCCGTATCGTATCTATTCGATGGCGCAGAAGCATAAGCACGTGCCCGAGATGCAAAAATACGCAGGCCTCGCGCGCGCACCGATCTTCGCGCCGAGCGTGGGGCGCTACTACAAAGGGATGATCGTGGAAGTACCGCTGCCGCTGGCGGCGATCGCCAACGGCTCGAAGCTTGAAGACGTGCACGGCGTGCTGACGCAGTTCTACAAGGGCGAGCGATTCATCACCGTGGCGTCGCTTTCGGAGTCGGCGGCGCTTAAGACGCTCGATCCCGAAGGGTTGAACGGCACAAACCAGCTTAAGCTGTTTGTCTTTGGTCACAACGAGGAAGCGCGCCTCGTCGCGCTGCTAGACAATCTTGGCAAAGGCGCGAGCGGCGCCGCCGTGCAGAATTTGAATATCGCGCTCGGATTGGACGAAGCTGCTGGACTGGTCTGACGCGCGGCTCAGACTTTGAGTCTCGGTCTGCCCATGTAGTCGCGCTTACCGAGCGGGACGCCGTTGTGCCGCAAGATGTCGTACGCGGTGGTCGAGTGGAAATAGAAGTTCGGCAGCGAGAACGAGAGCAAGAAATTCTCCGACGTGAACGGCATCACCCGTTCGCCTAACTGGAAGCGCATGTCGCGGCCTTCCAACGCGTTGATCTCTGCAGGCGTGTAAGCCGCCAACGCCGCAAGCGTGTCGGCGACCACGGCCTGCAGCTCTGCGAAGGATTCGGGAGGCGGCGTGATATCGGGGCTGAAGACGCCCTTTTTCGTCGCCTCAATCGCTCCGACCGAATGGTGGGCGGCCTGTTTCACCTGGAAGCTCAACGGCGCCATGTCGCTGAACAGCCGAGCGCCAACCCAATCATCCGGCCGCATGCCTTTTTCAAGAGCGTGAGCTTCGCCTTTTTTGAGAACGCCCGAGAGCGCTTCAATGATCTGCGCGAACGACGGAACGGTTGCTTCGTAAAGTGACAGCGCCATTTTCCCACACTCCCTATTTTTGTTCGTTCCGATACTGCTGCAGAGCCTCATCGAGGTACTGATTGTTAGCCTCGCGCACCTTCGCCGCTGCATCGTCATAGAGGAACGGCAGGAAAGCGTAACGCTGGCCTTTGGTGACTGGCGTAGCCTCATGCAGCATCGCGCAAGCGAACACGACGGCGCCGCCGGTCGGTGCGCGATAGGTGCGCGAGCCGAATTCGGGAAAGCGTAGATCGCCGCCTTCATATTGATCGGCATTGAGGTTGATCGTAACGGCGAAGCGCCGGTGCGCTGTGCCGTGGGTGGTGTTGTCGCGATGCGGTTTGAAGAAACCGCCGTTTTCAGCGTCGTACCGCGCGATGAGGTAGCGTTCCATACGTGTCGGCCGCCACATGAAGGCGCGTTCGATCATCGGCAGTAGGCGCCAATAAATTCGTTGCATGACGGCTTCGCGCAGCGGCGCATCTGCAATCAGACAATCGCTGCGCCGTTTGAATGAGTCATTCAGCGCCACAAACGTACGTCCCGACGTATCCTGTTGCGTGACGCCTGTCGGCGTCGCGCTGTTTGAGCCGTAGTATTCGATGAGCCGCTTGCAGAACGTTGGTTCAAAGACGTGCGGCACTATGAGCACAGGGGCCTGACCCGCCCCTGGATGCTGATCCGGATGTGGGAGCCGAGAGAATGTGTCCAGTGCCCCGTCCGCTTGCGCGAGCGGCCAAGTCGCTAGCACGCGCAGCGTGGGATCAAGCAGCAGCCAACGGCCGTCAGGTTCGCTTGGGTCAAAGAGGCCGCTGGCGTCGGCGACGCCGGCATCTTTCAGAACGAGGCGATTGACGCCGAGGTCTTCGAGGTCAGGGTTTGATTGACCAGCGGAGAATACGGCCAGCAGATGATAGGTTTCGTGCCTCGGATCGCGCGGGATTGCGGCGAGCGCGATCTTTGCAGCGTCTGATTCCAGATTTGTGATCGCGCAGAACAGCACAAAGCGCCCGCCAAGCGAGCCGAACGCGAAGTGTTCGTTGCGGTTCGAGGCTGCGTGCAGAAACGGCAGCGGTTCGCCGAACGCGAGCGGCCGTCGTGGCTCTGGAGGCGTGGTCGTCGCGTCGGCCATTACGCTGCGCTTGAGCGCACTTTGACGTACTCGCCCGGTGCATCGCCCAGCGGCTGCAATTCGCCATCACCGGGGCGCCGTGCGGGAATGTCCGGGCCGCTGAGGGCGCTCAACCATGCATTCCAATGTGGCCACCACGAGCCAGGATGTTCGGCCGCGAAGGCTTGCCAATCTTCGAGCGCGCCTTTGAGATTGGGGTTGGTCCAATATTGATATTTGTTCGCCGCCGGATGGTTGATGACGCCAGCGATGTGGCCCGAGCCAGCGATGATGTATTCGACTGGCCCGCCCCAGGAGAGCGCCGTGCGGTAAACGCTCGCCGCCGGTGCGATGTGATCTTCCTTCGAACTCTGCATGAAGATCGGGATATTCACGTCCTTTAGCGAAAGATGTTGGCCGAGCAGATCAAGCTTGCCTTCGGTCAGCGCGTTGTCGCGATAGAACTTGCGCAGATAGAAGAGATGCAGTGCCTTAGGCATCCGCGTTTGATCGGCGTTCCAGTAGAGCAGATCGAACGGCGGCGGTTGTTTGCCGACATAGTAATTGTCGACGACGTAGTTCCAGATGAGATCGTTCGAGCGCAGCGAGTTGAATGTGTCAGCCATCGTCTGCGCGTCGAGCACGCCGCCAGCTTGATCCATCTTCTCTTCGAGGTATTCGATCGCCTTGTCGTCGGAGAAGATCAGGAGATCGCCCGCGAGTTTGAAATCGGCCTGAGCAGCAAAGAACGTGGCGCTTTGGATGCTGGTGTCGCCGGTCTTGGCCATATGCGCGAGCGTCGCTGAAAGCAGCGTGCCGCCGATGCAGTAGCCAACCGCGTTCATACGATCGACGTTGGCGGCGTCTTTCACCGCTTGGGTGGCCGCATAGACGCCTTCGCGCATGTAGTCTTCGAACGTGGCGCCGGCCATGTCCTCGTCCGGATTCACCCAAGAGACGAGGAATACGGTGTGGCCCTGATCCGTGAGCCATTTGATCATCGAGTTCTTTGGTTGAAGATCGAGGATGTAGAATTTGTTGATCCACGGCGGGAAGATGAGTAACGGAACTTCGTGAACCGTCTCGGTTGTTGGATCGTACTGCAGCAGCTCGAACACGCGGTTGCGGAAGATGACTTTGCCGGGCGTGGTCGCGACGTTCTCACCGACGCGATAGGCGTTGATGTCGGTCTGCGAGATGGCGAGGTTGCCTTTGCCGCGGCGAAGATCCTCGGCGAGATTTTCGACGCCTTTGACGAGGCTTTCGCCGCCGCTTTGAAACATCGCGCGTAGAGCTGCGGGATTGGTCATCAGGAAGTTGGACGGTGACGCCGCATCCACAGCCTGCTTGATGTAGAAGACAGCTTTGCGTTTCGTCGCTTCGTCAACGCCTTCGGTGCGGTTGACGAGATCGGTGACGAATTCCGCCGTAGCCAAATAAGATTCGCGTAGCATCGAGAACGCTGGGTTCGAGCGCCACTCCGGATCCTTGAAACGCTTGTCGCGGACAGGGCCTTCTTCGGCTTGCTGACCCGTCATCATGTAGGTGGCGTGCTTTTGCCAGATGTCAGCGTAACGCTGCCAGAGATTGGCGTGCGCTTCGCGCAGCGTTTCTGGCTGCGCAGCGAGCCGGCCCCACACATCGTTCAACGCCGCTTGCATGCCGAGCGGATCGGGCTGCCAGCTTGCGGCGTCCTTGGTTTGATCGACGAAAGCTGTGGAGATCGCCGTGTTGGCGCGCGTCATCGCTTGAGTGAGCTTACCAGAAAGGGCGGCCAAGCTCTCGGCGGTCTGCGCCATGATGAGTTCGTTCAGCGGTTGGGGCGCTTCGGCCGGCGCCTTTGCGGCAGGCTTGGGCGCGGGTTGCGGCGCCTCAGCAGTGGGCGCCAGGGCCGCTTCGGCCTTCGGTTTTGCGGCCCGCTTACGAGCCCGCTTCGGCGCCGGTTTGACCGGTTCTGCGCCGTCCGTGGAAGGCTTTGCGCCCTCGCTATCCGTCATCGGATTCTCCCTATTGGCGCGATTGTAATGCCGCTTCGTGTGGTGGCGCAAAGGCAGGCTCTGGTATAGGAGACGAATTAGGGCCGGAATCGCGCCCAGGAAGACAATCAATGCGTGGAGCCCTGGTTCTTATGGCGTTGGCGATCGCTCTGGGCGGCTGCGTGAACACGCCTGTGGGCGGGACGCCGGAGTGGGCGAACACTGAAGGCTACCCGAACCTGCGCGAAGTTCCGGTAGGCGGCACCTCCGCCAACACCAGCTCGACGCATTGGAATTCGGTCGAGGAAGAGCTGCTGGCGGCTCGTGCAGCAGCGGAAGCAAACCCGCGCGCCACCCCGCCGGCGACGCAGGAAGATCCGCAGGCGTTCCTTGATGAGGCGCGCCGCGAGATCGAGACCACGCGCAACTCGCACAACCCATACTGATCGCACGCGACGTGCGCTCATGAGTTCGTCAGAGTT
>JBEBHI010000200.1:0-5615 GCA_040080935.1 Terricaulis sp. | reverse complement strand
ACAGCTGCGCCGGCCAGCAGGAACTCGCGCTTCGAAAACATGGTCACTCTCCCTCGACCGTCTGCAGCAACAACGATTCAGTCAGCACCTGCGGCAACACACGCGGCTCGCCGCCATCGGCTGGATAATACAAATAGAGCGGCACGCCCGCGCGTCCATGCTCGGCCAGCGCCGCAGCAATTTCGCCGTCGCGATTGGTCCAATCGCCAACAAGATAAGCCGTGTTGGTGTCCGACATCGCACCGGCCACGCGCTGCGTAAACGCGGTGACTTCATTGACCTTACAGGTGACGCACCAAGCCGCGGTGAAATTCACAAACACCGCGCGCCCTTCGCCTTGCAGCTCGTTCACCCGCGCCGCACTCCAAGGCTCAGACGCCACGACTTCGTGCGTTTCGACACCCACCAACGGCTTCCAAATAAGCGCACCAGTGATCACGAGCTGCAGCACGCCAAACGCCAACCACATCCGTCCCCAGCGCGCCGACAAAATCAGGAACGTCACCGCCACGAACAATGTTAGTAGCGCCACCGTGCCGTCAGCGCCCGCCTGCTGTGTGAACACCCACACCAGCCAAACCGCCGCGCCGAACATCGGAAACGCGAGCACGTTCTTGGCGCGCTCCATCCACACGCCGGGCTTCGGAATGAGCTTCTGCAAACCAGGCACGAAATGCAGCAACGTCAGCGGCAGCGCGAAGCCCAGACCAAGCGCCGCAAAGATCAACAACGTCGTCGGCGCCGATTGCGTCAGCGCCGCACCAATAGCGCCCGCCATGAACGGCGCAGTGCACGGCGTCGCCGCAACCACCGCAAGCGCGCCTGTAAAGAACGCACCCATATCGCCGCCACGCGATGCGAGCCCTGAGCCAACATTTTGCGCGCTCGAGCCAAACTCAAACACGCTGAGCAAATTCAAGCCGATGACGAAGAATAGCAGCGCGAGCAAACTCGTGACCCAAGGCGCCTGCAACTGGAAGCCCCAGCCCACCGCCTCGCCTGCGCCGCGCAGCGCGATCAGCACGCCCGCAAGCGCCAGGAACGTCACCATCACGCCGGCAAAATAAAGCACGCCATGCCGACGCGCTTCGCCGGCCTGTACGCCGCCCGCAAATTGCAGCGCCTTCACCGAAAGCACCGGCAGCACGCACGGCATAATGTTGAGGATTAAACCGCCGACAAACGCCAACGCCAACGCCGCCAGTAATGCGGCAAAGCTCAGATCAGCCGCCTGTGGCGCTGCCGATGAAGTCGCGCCTTCAAGCTCAGCCAGCGCGTAGTCATCAGATGTCGGCGCCGCGCGCTCATCGGTTCCTGCAATCGCCGCGCCCGGCTCGGCCAAAATCTCGACGCCGCGGCGCACCCACGCGCCATTCGCCTGCGTCTCGTAAACGACAAGCCCCGCCAACGGCGCTTCACCAAGCGGCCGCAGATCTGACGTCAACGAAAAGCTGGCGCCGCTCGCACCAACACGCGCATGCTGCGGCTCGGCTGACTTCACCAAGCCGCGATCAAACGGAAAAAAGCGTGCATTGCGAATAGCGCTCGCGTTCGGCAGCGACACACTCAGCCGCGTCGTCGGCGAGCCCGCGGTAATCGTTGCGCTCACATCGTCTTGCCTGCGCGGAATATTCGCGACCGCATCCGCGATCCGAGCCGACCATTGCGGATCATCACGCCCTTGCGCCGCCACCGGCACGCTCAGCGTCAGCGTCGCGTCCTCCGGCACGCAAACATCCGAGCACACCAGCCAATACGCCGCCGCATTCAGCGTCACCGTTGAGCCAGGCCGCGCATTCGCCGGCACACTGATCTCAACCGGAAACAAAACCTCGCCCTCGTAGCCGTAATTCACGAGGATCGAGAACGGCACCGCTTCAGGCGCCGGCCACTGGATCTCACCAGCACGCCAACCCGCAGGCAGCGTCCACGTCAGCGACGTCGGTTCGCCGCTATCGCCGGGATTGCGCCAATAGGTGTGCCAACCGTCGTTAATCGCCTCACGCAGCACGATCGTGAAGCGTTCGCCCGGCGCCACGGCAGCGCGCGAAGAATGCAGCGACGCCTCAACCTGCCGCGGCCCCGGCAAAGGCTGCGCAAACGCCGGCGAAACGGCAAAGAGACTAAGAAGGAAGGCCGCCAGCGCGGCAAAACGGACCATGACTACGCGCATACAGGCTGAACCGCCCAAGGCCAATGCGGCTCGCCCGCACAAGCCATTCGCGCCACCGCCCAGCCAGGTTACCGGCGGAACCCAAAGAAAAAGCGCCCCTCGTTTCCGAGAGGCGCTTTTGAACTTCAGTCCAACCTGCGTTTAGCGCAGCGGGGTCGAAGCCTGAATGCGCGCAGCGCGGCTCAGGATCTTCGGCCAGAGGCCGAGAGAGAGCAGGTGAGCGTGCATCACAGCCGTGACGCCCTTGTCGCGCAGCTCAAGGAAGACTTCCTTCGGCAACGCGTTGAGCTTGGCTTCCGAGATACGCAGATATTCGCCGAGCTTGGTCGGCTCGTCCGGCGTGCCGTCGGCCTTCGCGCGCGGCAGAGCCAGCGGCGTGGCTTCGAACAGGCCGTGCTGATCCATCAGCTTCACGAATTCCTGGGTGCGCTTACCCAGCATGTCGAACTCGCGGCAGAACTGGATTGCCTCTTGCGTGTAACGCGAAGGCTTCTCGCCTTCGAAGAACGGCAGCTCCGGCGTCGACGACAGCATCTTCGCCGAGCGATCGATGCAGACGAGAACACGATCTTCGTTGCCCTTCTCCTGGCTTTGGTTGGCCAGGATCGGAAGGAACGGATAGCGGCGCGCGAAGGCCGGGAGGTAAACTTCCGGATCGAGCGAGCCATCGGCGCCCAAGAACACGTTCATGCCCGGACGCAGCCCCATCACCGCCAGCGGCGTCTTCGACTGCGTGTCGAAAATGATCGGATAGCAAACCGCCGCGAGGCCGAACTCATCGACCGTCAACGGCACAAGGTGTGTGTCAGCGAGGAACGCAAACGGATTGCTGACCTGGCTCACACCCAGCTTGCCGTGCTTTTCAACTGAAAGCGGCTCGAGCTGATTGTAAAAAAGGATTTTGCCAAGCGTCTGCTGGCCGCCTTGGGCGGTTGTCATGGTCGTCTCCGCGAGTTCCCTACCACTAAGGGGCCGTCAAAACCACGAATGCGCGGTTTCCGCAACACGTTAGCGCAAAACAACTGCGATGGGCGGCCCTTTTCTCAGTCGCGACGCATGCTATTCCCGCCCCCGCGCCTTACAGCGGCGCAACCTGCCTGTTGAGGGATAAATGAAGCCGATCCGTTGGGCGTGCGCCGTGGTTCTGGGACTAGCGCTAGTGGCGAGTTGCGGCCCACGTCAGGCGCAACCGATGACCGCGTTCGAAGGCAAACTCGCCGATTGGGCGCGTGAAATCCTCGCCGATAGTCCCGAGACCGCATCGCAAACCGGCGTCCAGGACGACGCTGCAGGCGGCTACTACAATGATCGCCTCGACGATCGCTCCGCCATTGCACTGGAGTCGCGCCGCAGCGCTGCAGTGCGCCGCTACGCCGAACTCCGCGCACTCGATGTCAGCCGTCTTAGCGACGAAGACCGCCTCACCTACAACGTGCTGCGCGATCAATTCGCCAACGCTGCCGGCGGGGCTGCTTTCGCCTATGGCGATTTTGGTCCGATGTCCGGCGCCCATCCATACGTGATCAATCAGATGGACAGCGCCTTCATCACGCTGCCGTCTTTCCTCGACGAACGTCACGCCGTCACCGACACCGCGTCGGCCGAAGCCTATCTCACGCGCCTGCGCGCCGTCGCCGATGCGATCGACCAAGAAACCGATCGCGCCCGCGCCGATGCTGCGCTTGGCGTGCGTCCGCCCGGCTTCATTCTCGACACCGTCGCCGGCATGCTGGAGACGATCCTGCGCCAGCCGCCAGTTTCGCAAATTTACATCACCGGCTTCCGCACCAAGCTTGAAGCAATCGCCGCGCGCGAACAAAACGCCGAGCGCCGCGCCGTCATTGAGCGCGACAACCAGGTCCTGCTGGCTCGCGCCGAAGCCATCGTCCGCGACAACGTTCTCCCCGCCCACCAACGCGCGCTCGCTTGGGTCCGCGCTGAACGCCCACACGCCACCGACGCGCCCGGCGTTTCAAACTTGCCGCAAGGCGCCGAATACTACGCAGCGACCCTCAAGATCGAGACCACCACCGATCTCACGCCCGATCAGATCCATCGCATCGGCCTCGATCGCGTCGCTGCACTCAATCGCGAACTCGACATCGCGCTCCGCCGCCTCGGCCTCACCGAAGGCACAGCCGGCCAGCGTCTCGCCCAACTCACCGCCGACCCGCGCTACCAATACGAAGACAGCGACGCCGGCCGCGCTCAGCTCATCGCCGACGTGCAAGCGCGCGTGAACCGCGTCATGGAGCGCGCGCCGCAATGGTTCGGCCGCTTGCCTCAAGCGCGCCTGGAAGTCCGCCGCGTACCCACATTCGCCGAAGCCGGCGCACCTGGCGCCTATTACAACCCGCCTTCGCTCGATGGCTCCAACCCCGGCATCTACTACATCAACATGCGCAATCTCGCCGAGATGACGCGCATCGATCTGCCGACGCAGGATTTCCACGAAGCCGTCCCCGGCCACCATTTCCAAATCGCACTGGCGCAGGAACTCACCGACACGCCGCTGCTGCGCCGCATGATCTCGTTCAACGCCTACGCCGAAGGCTGGGGGCTTTACGCAGAAGAACTCGCGGACGAACAAGGCTTCCACGAGGGCGATGCCGCCGGCCGCATCGGCTATTTGCGTTGGCAGCTCTGGCGCGCCGTGCGCCTGGTTGTGGACACCGGCCTCCACGCCAAAGGCTGGTCGCGTCAGCAAGCCATCGATTACGTCTCGCAAACCACGGGCGACCTGCCCGGCGTCGTCGCCACCGAAGTCGATCGCTACATCGTCTGGCCGGGCCAGGCCTGCGGCTACGAACTCGGCCGCCGTGAAATCGCGCGCTTGCGCGAAGAGGCGCGCAACGATCTCGGCGCCGACTTCGACCTGCGTGGCTTCCACGACACCGTCCTGCTGCACGGCGAAGTGCCGCTGAGCGTGCTCGACACGCTCGTGCACGACTGGATCCCCATCCAGCGCCGCGCCGCCGAACGCGAACGCAACCGGCGCTAGCCACCCGGTGACGTCGCCTTCGACAAGCTCAGGGTGACGCAATTGAGTGCCGGCGCCTAAATTGGCGTCATGCTGAGCCCGTCGAAGCACGACGCCACGCACTGATGCGTTTTGCACACAAGCGCGTGAGCGCGCGCCTGTGTACGCAAAACGCCGCGCACTTGCCTCACCTTGGTCGCGATCCGGGCGCTTCGCTTACCGCGTCAACAAACCGTTTTGAGGACGGTTCGGGAGGGAAACGTCATGCTGCGCAATACTCGGCGCGCGGGCCTGCTGGCTTGCGCGATACTGCTCACTGCCTGCGCGTCGCAATCAGCGATAGAAGAGCCAACGCCGGTTCAGGACCAGAGCATCGCGCCTCTGTCGCCCCCACCGCCACCACCACCGCCACCATCACCGTTGATGGCTCAAGAGATGGGCCGCTCACGCGCCGCGATCGGC
>JBEBHI010000199.1:0-5628 GCA_040080935.1 Terricaulis sp. | reverse complement strand
CCGCGTTCGCTGGTCGCGCCGTTTTTGCCGACGCGCTGGACGTGGCGCTATTCCGATTATCGCCGCTGCGAGGGGCGCTTCATTCCGTTCGCCGGCGAAGTCGCTTGGGAGATCGACGGGAAAGAGCTGGTCTATTGGCAGGGCCATCTGACGGACTGGCATGCTTAGATCCTCACGCGTGCTGGCGCTCATTCGCGGGGTGCACACGATTGTCTATGTCGTGATGGCGGCGTCGGTGTTCGCGATCTTTTATGCGGGCGCTACCGGTGCGTCGGGGGCGTGGTTTTGGATACCTGGCCAGCTCGTCGCGATCGAAGTCGCGGTGTTCGTGGGCAACGGCATGAAGTGCCCGATGTCGGCGATGGCTGTGAGACACGGCGCTATTGTCGGACACGACACGTTCCTGCCGGAGCGGCTGACCCGCCACACGCTGCAGTTTTTCGGGCCGCTGATCGGGGTCAGCATTGTGTTGGTGCTGGCACGCTGGTGGTTTGCAGCGAGCGCAGTAGGCTGAAACGAAAACGCCGCCGTCTGGCGGACGGCGGCGTGATCAGCTGGACGTAAGGTCCGCGCGTTACTTCTTCGCGGCTTTCTTGTCGTCCTTGTCCTTCTTCGGTTTGCGCTTTTCTTTGTTCGACTTCATCTGACCCTTGGCCATGAGAATCCTCCGTCGCTAAGCGAGGGGATTAGGCAATGGCGGCGCGCCGTAGGCAATAGGGAAATGTACGCGCCCTATCGCCTACGAAATCATCCGATTTCAGTGATGGTCGTTGCAGTCGCTGTCGAGCAGGCCTTCATCGTTCGGGCCGTTGCACTCGTTGTTGTCGTCCGAGAAGTAATCGACGGCGGCGGCGCCGACGGCAGCGCCGGCGGCGAGCGCACAGCCGCTCATGATTGGGGCGCTGAGGCCCAGCAGAATGAACAAGGCGGCGCGGGTTGGGTTTTTCATGTGGCTCTCTCCCTGAGGCGGTATGCGAGCCAACGGCGTGCGAGCGCAGTGGTTCCGTGCGCGCGGGGTGCGGGAGAGAGATTTTGCTCACTCGGCTGACGCGCACCCATTCCCGGATGCGAACGCAGTGAGCAGTCCGGGGCCCATAACCTCGGATGCGGAGCGTTTCGCGCAGACAGTTGCGTTTATGGGGCCCGGGCTCGATGCGTTCGCATCGCCCCGAGAATGGGTTTGTGCTTAAGCCCGCTGCTCGTTCGCGCCGCGGCCCATGGCGAGCAGCGCGGCGTTGGCGATGGCGTCCGCATCAAGTCCGGCGGCGGCGTACATGAGCTCGGGCTTGTCTTGATCCTGGAAGATGTCCGGCAGCGTGAGCGTGCGGACTTTGACGCCGCGATCGAGGATGCCGTCGCGCGACATGAAGTGCAGCACGAAGGCGCCGAAGCCGCCCTCCGCGCCCTCTTCGATGGTCAGCAGCACTTCGTGCTCGCGCGCGAGGCGACGAATGAGGTCTTCGTCGAGCGGCTTGGCAAAGCGCGCGTCAGCAAGCGTAGTGGAGAGCCCCATGGCGGCGAGCTTGTCGGCGGCCTTGTTGGCCTCGCCCATGCGGGCGCCGAAGTTGAGCAGCGCAACCGACGTGCCTTCGCGTAGGATGCGGCCTTTGCCGATTTCGAGCGGGATATCTGCGTCGGCGCCAAGCACGCCGTCAGCATCGCCGCGCGGATAGCGGAAGCAGCTGGGGCGATCGTCGATCGCGGCGGCAGTGGCGACCATGCGCGAGAGGTCGTTGCCGTCAGCGGCGGCCATGACGATCATGCCGGGCAGCGCACCCATGTAGCCGACATCGAATGTGCCGGCGTGCGTGGGGCCGTCGGCGCCGACGAGACCGGCGCGGTCCATGGCGAAACGCACGGGGAGCTTTTGAATGGCGACGTCGTGGACGACTTGGTCGTAACCGCGCTGCAGGAACGTTGAGTAGATCGTGCAGAAGGGCTTCATGCCGTCTGCGGCGAGGCCAGCGGAGAACGTGACCGCGTGTTGTTCGGCGATACCGACATCGTAGGTGCGGTCCGGGAATTTCGAGCCGAAAAGATCAAGGCCGGTGCCGGAGGGCATCGCGGCAGTGATGGCGACGATCTTCTCGTCTTTCTCGGCTTGGCGCACGAGCGCTTGCGCGAAGACTTTGGTGTAGCTCGGCGCGCTTGCGCCTTTGGTTTGTTCGCCGGTGACGACGTTGAACTTGTTGACGCCGTGATATTTGTCGGCGGCGTTTTCGGCCGGCGCGTAGCCTTTGCCCTTCTTGGTGACGACGTGGATCAGCACCGGGCGATCATCGATCTCCTTGGCGTTGGCGAGAACGCGGCGAAGCACGTCGATGTCGTGGCCGTCGAACGGCCCGAGATAATGAAAGCCGAGTTCTTCGAAGAAGGTGCCGCCTGTCACGAGCGTGCGTGCGTATTCTTCGACCTTCTTGCCGACATCATGCACGGTCTCGCCCAGCGCCGAGGCTACGCCTTTGCCCATCTTGCGGATGCGGCGATAGGTTTTGGTCGCGGCGAGACGCGCGAGATAGGTCGACATGCCGCCGACGGGCGGCGCGATCGACATATCGTTGTCGTTCAGGATCACGATCAGCCGTTTGGTGGTCTCGGCGGCGTTGTTCATGGCTTCGTACGCCATGCCCGCCGACATCGAGCCATCGCCAATCACAGCGATGACGCTTGAGGCTTCGCCGCGCTTATCGCGCGCGACAGCAAAGCCCAGGCCGGCGCTGATCGAGGTCGACGCGTGGGCGGCGCCGAACGGGTCGTATTCGCTCTCGGCGCGCTTGGTGAAACCGGAGAGGCCACCGCCTTGGCGGAGGGTGCGAATACGGTCGCGACGGCCGGTCAGGATTTTGTGCGGGTAAGCTTGGTGGCCGACGTCCCAGATGACTTTGTCCGTCGGCGTGTTGAAGACGTAGTGAAGCGCAACCGTGAGTTCGACGACGCCCAAACCGGCGCCGAGGTGGCCGCCGGTTTGCGACACGGCGCTGATCATTTCGGCGCGGAGTTCGTCGCAGACTTGGCGAAGCTGGCTGCCGTCCAATTCCCGGAGGTCGGCCGGAAGCTTGATCTTGTCCAGCAAGGGAGTGTTGGGCGCCATGTTTCCTCGGCCGTTTATGTGACTTCAGGCTAGCCCCGTTCGGCAGGGAAAGCGACGCCTAGACCATGGCCGGAACATGGTTTTCCCGCCTCTTTTCGTGCGTCAGGTGGGCGCAGAGCGGGCGGGTGTGGCCTAAAGGCTAACGCAGCTCTTCCGCCAACCCGATGAGGACGCCTTCGGGGCCGCGGATGTAGCAGAGTTTGTAGACGTCTTTGTAATTGACGACCTCGCCGACGACTTCGGCGCCGTACTTTGCCAGCCGTTTCAGCGTGCCGTCGAGATCGTCGACAGCGAACATCACGCGGAGATAACCCAGCGCATTGACCGGCGCCCTGCGATTGTCGGCGATGACGTTGGGCCGGATGAAGCGTGAGAGTTCGAGGCGGCTGTGGCCGTCGGGGGTGCGCATCATGGCGATCTCGACGTGCTGATCGCCGAGACCGGTTACCCGGCCCGCCCACTCGCCTTCGATGTCGGCGCGGCCTTCGAGTTCGAGGCCGAGCTCTTTGAAGAACTCAACCGCGGCGTCGAGGTCTTCAAAAACGATCCCGACATTGTCCATGCGTTTGACGGCCATGCGCGCATTCTCCTCAGAACGACAGAACTAAGCCATCGCGCGGCGGCACGTCGCCGGCGGCGAGTTCGGTCCACGCGGCTTGGATTGCATCGGCGCCGGTGATGCGCTTGACGTCCACAAAGGCGTGCGAGGCTGGGTAGAAGGCGCGCAGATCGCGGCCCATGGCGGACATGAGTTGCGGCTCGGCTTTGAGGCGTTCAGCGGCGTAGGTCGGGACGAAGAAGAATTCTGGCTTGGGACCTGGGAGTTCTTCGCCACCGCGCGGTGCGGCCCAATCGGTGACGCCGATGATGATGCTGCGCTTTAGGGCATTGCCGAGCGTGCGATGCACTGTGGCGTTGAGTTCGGCGCGGCCGAGAAAATCGACGTAGGTCGCAGGCGCTTGCACTTTGAGTGACGCGGCGTCGTCATAGAGCACGACGCGATGATAGAGGCCGCTCTCGCGCACGTAGGCTTCGTTGCCGGCCGATGTGAGCCCGATGACTTCGGTGCCGCCGAGATTGCGGAGCTGATGCGCAGTGGCGAGCGCAGTTTTCGATGAGGCGCTGGAGAGGACGACGGTTTTCGCGTCGGCTTGTTTGATGAAGTCCGCCGCCCACCAGCCGGTGCCGTAGAGCGGACGGAAGAGCGTTTGCTCGGGTTCGTAGTTCGCGTTGTAGGCCGGATCGAGGCTGATGTCGGTGTAAACGTTATAGAGCGCGGCTTTCGGTGCGCGGTGTGGCGCGGTGTCGACGAAGCCGGTCGCTGTTTTCTTCGGGATGACGTCGAGCGATTCAGCGAGCGGGTAATAGCCGTAGAAGCGCGAGCCTACGGCGATATCGGGCGCGTTGGATTCAGTCACGGTGCCGAAACCCCAGACTGGGACTTTGCCGAAGCCTTCGGAGGCCGGGAAGAAATCCCAATAGCCGAGCATGCCTGTGCCCATGGCGGCGTAGGTGACGTTGTTGGAGGTGAGCGCGAAGAGATCGAGTTTGAGACGCGCCTGCCCCTCGCCGACTGGCGCTTGCTTCACGAGCGCGAACTGCGTGTCGCGGATGTTGGCTTTGCTGATGTGAAGTTCGCGCATGGGTGCTCCGTTGCGCCTTGCCTAGCGGCTTGTGCGCTAGCAGTCGACGGCGCCGTTAGGAAACGACGTTCGATATCGCGCGATTGACGCTTGGCGCGTCGAAGGCGCCGAACGCGGCGGTGGGGCGGCCGGTGGCATCGAAGATAAAGAGACGCGGCAGATTGAGTTGGGCCTCGCCGCCGAAGGCTTGGTAAGTCGCAACATCGGCGCGGAGTTGCGTGTAGGTGGGACGCGTTTGATCGAGGAAGCGGCTCACGCCTTCGTCGTTGGCGATGAGTTCGACGTTGAGGCCGATAATGTTCAAACGCGCTGCATCGTAGCGGTGACGGATGGTTGAAAGATGCATCGCCTCTTCGACACAAGGCGCACACCACGACGCCCAGAAGCTGATCACGGAAGGGCCTGGGCGCAGGTTGCGCCCCAGCGTCGTTGCTTCGCCGGTGAAGGTTTGCAGCGGCAAGCTTGAGAGATCATCGAGCGATGGCGGTAGCGGCACAGGCGTCGCGTACGCGGGCGTGGCCACGGCGAGGCCAGCAATGAGAAATGTGCGGCGTTGCAGCATGAGGTTCCTGAGACCACAGGCTAGCGCGCCGCCAATGCGACGAACAGCCGAGACGCCGGACTTGTGCGGCGAAGTTCGATGACTAGTCTGCAACCTTCAAATCATGAGGGTGGCGGAATGAAGATCGCTTCGATCGCACAGGCTTTGGCTGTTTCGTTGATTTTGGGCTCGTGCGCATCCGGCCCTGAGCCGATGCCGATCCCACCGCAAGAACAGCAAGCAGCCGCTGATCCCAATCTCTGGCTCGAGGATGTTGAGGGCGAGCGCGCTTTGGCGTGGGTGCATCAGCAGAATGATCGCTCGCTGCCTGTGTTGGAGAATGATCCGCGTTA
>JBEBHI010000051.1:0-20403 GCA_040080935.1 Terricaulis sp. | reverse complement strand
CGGGCGGCGGGCGCTTGGCCGCATCGCGACCGCACGCACCAGGCCCGCGTGCTCGAGTTGTTCAATGTGGTGATAAAGGCCGCTGACGGGGCGCCCGATCTTGGCTGCGATTTCGCGCGCCGAAAGCCGGCCATGCTGGGCGAGGGCGCCGACAATCTGCGTTCTTGACGCGGAGGCCATGACCCGCAGCTGAGCCGCAGAGAGTTGGAGGGGTTGTATCATCCGAATAATTCTAATAATGAAACATTCCTGAAATATTGCCAGATCATGTTTCGGGGCGAGAGGGTGTTGTATGAAGACAATTGGTTCAGCGGCCCGCGCAGCAGCTTTAGCCGTGGTGGTGTCCGCGTGCGCAAGCGCCGCTTCGACCGAGGGCGGAGGCATGCCGACAGCAACAACAGAGGCGGCGTGGGCGGCTTGGCGAGCTGGCAACGCCGAGGACGCAGCGACACTCGGCGAACGCCTCTCGACTGATTCCGCGGCGGCGAACGAGGGGCGCCATGTTGCAGCTCTCGCGGCGCACGTGCGCGGCGACTACGCCGCCGCGATCACTCACTATGAGGCAATCGCTCCAGATTACCCGCGCCGGCGCGAGTTGCGTGGCGTGATTTTCGAGTCCTTCCTTCACACTGGACGCCCGGCTGATGCTCTGCGCTTCGCGAGCGAAACTGAGATGTCGGCCAATGCACTGGCGCGCGCGCAGGCGCGCCTCGATAATCCAATGACCGTGACCATCCCCGGTTTGATTGGGCTTGGCTTTGAGGACGACGCGCTAACACCCTACATGCCCGGCGTGGCTGGCCGCTTGAACGGCCAAGCCGCCGTGTTCCGCTTCGACACTGGCGGCACGTTCGTCGCCATGTCGCCAGCCCTTGCGACGCGGTACAATGTGCGTTCCGCACAGTGCGCGGAGGGGTTCGCCAACTTGCAGGCCACGCAAGTATGCCAAGGCGTCGCTGATATCGACTTGGGGCCTGTGCGTGTCACCAACGCGCCGGTCGTCGTCGTCTCTTCGCTGCCAGCGGAGCAGCTGGGCGTTGAACTCGGTCCGGTGCTCGGGACCAACTTCCTGCAACGCTTCCTCGCCACGATTGACGGTCCCAACCAACGCCTGCTTCTGTCGCCGCGCGGCAACACCGCGGCGAACGCCCAGCACATGGCGCTCGTCAACGGGGCGCGCACAGAGGTCCCGTTCCTGTTGCTGTCGGATCATTTCATCATTGCCCGTGGCGGCGCCGGTGATCGCCGCGATCTCAATTTCTTTGTCGACTCTGGTCTGGTTGCGATCGCTGGGGACGGCGTGCAGGCGGGTCTGTTGCTACCGCAGTCCCAAGCTTCGGCTTGGGCAGGGATCACCGATCCGTCGGCCGCAGGCGCGATCGTCGCGCTGGCGCCGGATGTCTCATTGGGCGGCGCTTCGCAGAGCGGACAACGCGCCATGGTGCTCGCAGACGCGGCTTGGGGATCGTTCGGCACATTCGGCGGCATCGATGTGCATGGCCTGATTTCGTACGGCTTTCTCAAGCACTATGCGTGGACGCTGGACTTTGAACGACAGGTGATTGTGCTTACGGCGGTTCGTGATGAGCCTTGACGGCAATAGTTGACCGGCAGGGATCGGCGAGATCGCGCCGTAAAGCAGAGAATGTGATCTACGGCACGAATTGAGCGCGGCGGTCATTCGAGACATTTGAGGTGCGCGGGCCGGGCCCTTAGTCGCTGTTCGCGGAGCGAATCCGACTGGCAATTCGATCGGGAAGGTTGAGTTCGATCCGAAATCGTTGACGCAATACGCATCTGACAAGGACGCCTGGCGCATCTTCGAACATTGCTACAAGGTGATCCATGAACCGAGTGTTGTTCCAGTCGATCTCAAGCGTCGCTCTCCTGCTATTTGCCGCTGGCTGTCAGACCGCAGAGCCTCACGCGCCGGCGGCGTTGCCAGCCACGCAAGCTCTGAGCGCGACTCTGGGCGATCGGACCCAAGCGCCGGGGGTTGTCGGCGCAATCCTTCGAGACGGCGTGGTAAGCGAAGTGTTCGCGTGGGGCGGTGCAGATTGCGCGGGTGGCGGCGCGGTGGATGTCAATGCCGCTTATGAAATCGGCTCTATCTCCAAGCATGTGACAGCTGTCGCGCTGTTGCGGTTATGGGAGCAGGGACGCGTCAATTTGGACGCCGCGGTCGGCAGCTACCTCGACGACATCCCCGAAGCTTGGCAGCGTGTCACGCTCCGCCAGCTCGCGACGCACACGAGCGGTGTCCCGGACTATGAAGAAGTCGGCGGTTACGGCGTCTACGAAACCGAGCCGAGCCACGCGCAAGTGTACGCGATCATCTCCGACCGTCCACTCGACTTCGAACCTGGGACGCGTTGGTCTTATTCCAACACAGGTTACTTTCTTCTCAGTCTCGTCGTGGAGCGCGTTTCTGGAGAGAGGTTTGGCGACCATCTGCGTACGCAAGTGTTCGAGCCGCTGGGCATGCGGCACACCTTCATGGGCGGCTATGCGTCCGCTGGCGCGCGCCTCGCTCAAGGTTGTAGGCCGGGAGAGGGCGAAGACGCGGTACGCATTCCAGTTCGACCAATTCACGAGTCGAGCACCTATGGGGCGGGCGGTATTTCAACGACGCTGCAAGATTGGGCGTTATGGGACGACGCGCTTTTCGACGGGCGTCTGCTCTCGCCGCGCGCGATGGATGTGATGCTCACGCCACAGCGCCTCGCCGATGGGTCTAGCACGGGTTACGGCTTTGGCTTGTTTTCCGATGAGTTTCGTGGGGTGCGCCGTGTCCAACACACCGGCCAAACGCAGGGTTTTTCCGCCGACTACGAGCACTTTCCTGAACAGCATCTTAGCGTCGTAACGTTCGCCAACGCGTATGGCGCCGGGGTTACCAGTGTCTCGCGCACGGAAATTCTTCGCGCGATCCCCGCGATCAGCTACGATAATATTGCCGTTTCACCTGACCCGGACCCAGCACGGACACAGGCATCCCGACGCGCATTGCGTCAGGCGTTGCTGAACGAACAGCCCGCAGACCTCTTGAGTGACGGCATGCGGGGGTTCGCCACTGGCGAGCAATACGCCGAGGCGCGCGCGCAAATGCGCGTCTATGCGGAAAATGCTGATGAGTTTGTGTATCTCCAATCCGATCCACCTGACGGCGAATACGAACGCCACGTGTACAAACTGACGCTCGACGGCGAGACAACGTACATCGTCTTCGTGTGGCGTCACGGCGTGGTTGTCGGCATGCAACGCATGGACGAGTGAAGCACCCTGACTCACGGACGCTGCCGTCCGCGCAGTCCTTGACTGTCCGCCTCTGGTGTTGGAGCCTCGCCGCGGATCCAGCGCACCGGGCTATCCATTGCAGAGCGAGTACGGTTGAGCGGATTGACGCGCCGGCGGATTACGAATGGTCGCCAATCGGCGACTTCGCGTCGTTGATCCTGACGAATGTCTATGCACTCTCAGGTGGCTCCGGCGGATCGCCGAGTACGCTCCGTGATTGGGTGCACGATATGGTCAGCAATTCGCGCTTGCGGAGTTTCTCCAAGATTTCCTGGGCCTCCACGTAGCCTTGAAGGCGCAACGCGACCTCTATGGCGTGGCAATTGGCGAAGACGCCAGATAGGGCCATCTCGTCTGAGCGACGGTTTATGTAGCAACGCCGCGATTCCTGAATTTCTCTAGGCATGTATTGTCTTTCCACGGGAGCGATCGGGAATCTATACGGGGGCGCACATCGGGCTCTACTGGTGCGCATCCACTAATGGCGCGATGGCTGCTTTCGGCGAACTTAGGCCGGTCATCGGTCACTGATGCGAGCGTCACGAATTGAGCGACTTAGCCAGTCGTGTTTTTATACCCTACGGCGCACGTTGGCCCCGGAACGGATATTGACTTTTTGCCAGCGCCGAAAGGCGAAGTATCGTGTCTCGCGATGACGGATGACGAATTTAGGCGGGTCGCCCACGAAGAGGCGCTTGATCCGGATATGCCGGAGTGGCCAAGGATGACTGCCGCCCAGAGAACGTACGTTGCAATGGATTGCTTCCTGTGTGTTGGCTTCGGTGACGAGGACAGAGCGTCAAGTTACGACGATCTTTTGGAAGTCTTGTCGGTTGAGAACGCGGCAGCGTATTGTGATGCTCTTCAGGACCTGGGTTTTCTGACCTGGCTCGACTAGTGAGAAGCGTCCTGCATCAAGGGCAAGAGCAGATGGCTGACAGCGAAGCGTTCTTTGAGCTCGCCGTCGAATTGGAGCTGCAAGGCCAAGCTCTCTGGTCGGCGCTTGAGAACCACTCCAAGGCCAATCGGCTTTTTCCGTAATCGTGCGCGCTTTGCCGTCCGCTCTCGGCGATCTCCTGCCGGAGACCTAATTGTTACGAACGGCGCACTTCCGCTCCGAACCCGTCATCGGCGCAGCTCAAGCGCTGCCGTGATCTGACAGCATCTCCAAAAATCCCTGAAACCTGATCTCGGCATTGGCGCTGGCATCGGGATCATCGTCGTTGAGCGGTCCGGCATATTCAAACCAGACCCGCACGAACAGCAGCACCATCTCCTTGAGCAACGCCAGCTCGCGCGCCCGTGCATGGTCGCGCTTGTCGAGTCGATCGAGACGCGCCTTGATGGTGTCGGCGAGCGCCTGACCTGCTTCGTCTATCAGCGCGCGCCGCAGCGTATCGTTGGCGGCGCGCGAGAGGTTGAGGCCGCGGCGTTTGCCTTCCGCTTCGATCGCAGCGGCGACGTCGGCATCCAAGTGCAGGGTAAGCTGACGTTTGAGGCTCATTTGGTGGGGGCTCCCTTGTTGGCGGGCTTCGCAGCTGCGCGCGTGAGCACGCGACGCAATTTCGTCGCCGCCGGACCAGGACGAACGAGTAAGTCAGCGTCCACCGCCGACGCCTCGGGCAGATGAACGCCATCAACAGGAGGTGCGGACCAGTCGTGCGGCGCTGACGCGGTGGGCGCCATGAAGATGGTCGCGCCGCCACCCACGATGACGCGCATACGCGCCGGCTTCTGGTCTGGCGCGATTAAGAAAGCCTCGCTGGGCAGGGCCGATTTCAGCGCCGTCTCTGGTAAGCGTTCGACCTCTTGCTTGACCCAAGTCGGGAACAACAAGTCGCGCCAGCGCCGGATGGCGCGGGGCATCGGCTCAAACACGACGCATCGGCCCGCACGCCGGCTCACGCCCTGCGTGCTCGCATCCGACTGCGAGCCGATGGCGACGATGGGGCACTGGCCCAGGCACGCAGCCATCCAGCGCTCAGCGTCGGCGATGTCCGTTGTTTGAATGAGCACCTTAGCATTGGGCCTGTTCCGCAACGCGTCTCCTAACTGCTCGGCTAGAACCCGCGCAGCGTCGGCCTCGATGGCCACCATCAGCGACGGCGCATCGCTTGCGCCGGAATGACGCGTTGCAAGCTGCGCCAACAAGCCTTGAACGAGCGGGGCGCCAGCCGCGCCGATATTTCCCAGAGACAGCACCAGTGTCTGCGGCGTGGCCGATGACACGAACTGAACCCAGTTGAGATGATGTGCGCTGGTTGCGCTGACGAGCCTCGCGTCGGCAAAGATGGCGAGCGCTTGATCGATGCGAGCGAAGTCGGTGAACGCCCGATCCGGGTCCGCGCGCTGCGCCCTGGCGACACGCGCCATCTCCCAGATCGCGGGCGCGGCATCTCCTTTGGGCTCTGGACTCCAGCGGCTGCAGAGACTGGCGACGAGCGCTGCCCGATCGATCAGACGATGACGCAGGGTCGCGAGCGTGCGCCCTTCAATCGGGGCGCACAGGAGCTGATCGAGCAAGAGCAGCGCAAAGGCGTCGATAGCAGTCTGCGGCGCTTCGGAGGTATTGGCGAGGAGGGCGCCGGCCAGCTGGCGTGCGTCATTCCAGGCGTACAGGCCGGTACGAAGGGCAAGCAGGGGATTGATCGAGATCGCGTCGCTGCGGCGCGGCGCGAACCGCAAAACATCTTTGCGGCCAAGCCGCTCAGCCAGGGTCCCGCGCGCATCGACAAGTACGAGCGTCCCGGCCCAAGACGCCAGCGCGGCCAGGACAGCATCATCTGTGTGCTCCGGTTTTCCGAGGAAGACGCATGTGCGTGCGTCGCTGCGCACAGTTCGGTATTTGGCCCACGCATGACGACGCACGGCGCCCAGCGCCAAACCCTCGCTCCGCAATAGCCCGTAATGTCTCAACTCACGCCACGAGGCTAAATCGCGCCAGGGCGAGGGTTCGGCAAGTCCGATCGGTTCAAGCTTTGCGAACACAATCGCCACCGCATAGGCGGCGAGCGCGCACACGAGTCCGAAGCCGATCGACAGGAGCAGCATGGAAGGCGCGACGGGCGCCCAGGAAACACTCCAGCTCAAGAACGAGAACGGCGCATAGAGGCGCAGACTTCCCAGATCGAGCAGGGGCGGCCCAAGCGCTGCCGTATAGCCCAAGGCGCGCGCCAGCATCTGCGTGATCAGTCCGCAACAGAACGTGAATGTGCTCAGTGCGATCACGATCGTGCGCAGATGCGCCAACCAGGTCACGTGGCAAGCCTCCAGAGGAAGGTGCATGCGCCGCGCAAGGCAGGTTTCTGCATCTGCAGTCGCTCAGATCGGAATCGTCGCAAATGATCGCGCGTGCGCATGTTTTGTCACGTCAAGTATCAACTTGTACAACAAAGACATGATCGCAAAACCAAACGATTACAGCAAGATAAAGGGCGAATTTTATTGGTTTTGATCGTTGGTTTTGCTAGGCTTTCGACAAGTTGGATCGCGCGCGAAGAAGTTTGAGCGCGTCCACATGAAGCGAAGAATTCGCGATGACGAACGAGCCCTTTGCATCTCTCGCACGCGCTGCGTTGCGCATGCCGATTGAGGATGAGTTGGGCGGACGCTTCGGCTTTGCGCTCGGCGGCAAGACTGGACGCGGTACGAGTGGCGCGTTGGGCGCGCGCCTCAGCAAAGCGCTGCATGGCAGGAAGTTCAGCGGTGGCGGCTCGCTGGGATCAGCCCCACGTCCACTCGCGAGCGATCCGCGACAGCGCGCAGTGGTGAAGGTTAGTTTCCGGAAACACGCCGCAGGTGGCGGCAACGGCGGCGGCAAGCTCCTCGCGCATGCGAGTTATCTGGAACGCGACGGCGCGGCCCGCGAAGGTGAGCAGGGCCGTTTCTACGACCGGAGTGAGGACGAGGTGGAGGGCGCACGCGATCGGCTGCGCGATTGGGCCGAGAACGATAAGCGGCACTTTCGTGTGATGCTGGCGCCAGAGAGCGGGGCGCGGCTGATCGAGCAAGACGGCGATCTCAAAGGCTACACAAGAGACGTGATGGCGCGGATGGAGCGTGATCTGGGCGTCCAGCTCGATTGGGTGGCGGTGGATCACCACAACACCGACAATCCGCATGCGCACGTGATTATCCGGGGCGTGCGCCGGGACGGCGTCGAATTGGTACTGCCACGCGAATATGTGGCGCATGGCCTTCGGGAGGCTGCGCGAGATGTGGCGACCGAGCGGCTGGGCGAGCGCTCGATTGCCGATGAGCGGTTGCGGCTAGATCGTGAGGTTGAGGGGCGGGGCTTCAACCGGCTCGACCGAGCCATCGAGCAAGAGCTGTCCGACAAGCGCGAGGTGCTGCTGCAAAGGCTCGGGCGGGAGCGGAATGCAGCGTTCGCCAACGCCATGAAGGCGCGTGCGCAGGAATTAGCGCGGCTTGGCTTGGCCAAAGAGGTGCGCCGCAACGTCCTGCGGTTCGAGCGCGACTGGAAGGAACGTCTTGAAGCAGCGCGTCCGCTCGACGTGCGGCGCGAACTGGCGCGTGGGCGGCTCTATGAGCCGCGCATGGGGCGTGTGGCTGGCAAGGTGATGGAGCTTGGCCCGCGCGGAGAGAACCCGGATCGCGCGGTGCTGGTGATCGAAACGCCCGACAAGGGGCGCTTGCTGCTCAACACGTCGATGGATCAGATCGCTGATCTGCAACGCGGCTCGTGGGTGGCGCTCAAGCCCCGAGGCAAAAGGCCAGAGGTGCAGCGTCTGTCGTTTCATGGATTGGACGCCCAGGTGCGTGTGCGGGCCGAGACGGAATTGGATCGCGATCTTGATCGCCAGGTGCGCGGTGTTGCCACGCGCCTACCCGATGCGCCCGAGGTGAAAGAGGCGCTGGAAGCGCGGGCGCAGGTGCTGGAAGCCAATGGCCTTGGCGCACACAGCCCAAGCGGGAAGTTCTATTTCCGGGATGGCGCGCGAGACCAGCTGCGGCGCACGGAGTTGGAGCGTGAGGGCCACGCACTTGGCGACGCGCGCGAGCTGATCCGTGAAGGCGAGACCTGGCGTGTGCGCGAGGTGAAGGAGCTATTCTCAGGCAAAGCCGCGATCCTGGAGCGCGGGCGCGATGTGCTGGCGCACCCGCTGGGGCGCGGCAGCGACATCAAGGCGGGCGATGAGGTGGCGTTCAATGCCATGCCGGGGCGTGGGCCTTCGCGTGAGCCGACCGAGCATGAGCTGGTGAAGTCCTTGGTGCGCGGGCTTGATCTCGGCCGGTGATGCCATCGTGCTCGCGTGCGGCAAGGGCGAGCGCTATCGCGCCGCGCTGGCGCGCGACCCTTGCCACCCACTGCGCGCGATGGCCGATTGGAGGGTGTCGGACCGCAGGGCGTCTAACGAAAGATCGACGCGCCTGCCGGCGGCGTCGACCACAGGGCTAGGGATGGCTGGCGCCTCAAGTGGGGCATGAAGAGGCATAAGGCTCGTCGGCGAAAACCGCTCAAACGGACATTCAACGCGCGATGTGAAGTGGTCTCACGCTGACTGGCGAAGAGGGGCAATTTCAGTCGTTCAGCGATCGCGCAAACGTCGGTGAAGCGGACCGAGCGGGCATCGCGCCTCGGTTGCATTTGATGTATTGTTGTCGCTTGGAGCAATCAAATCGCTAGAGCGATCATGCAGCATAAGTATCAGGTTGGGGTGCTGGGCGACCCCGATGGCCTGGAGAAGAAGTTTTTCAAGCTGCTTCGCAAAGGCATGAAAGACCTCGGCATCCGTCCAGGCCTGCTTTCGATTTTGCAGAATGAAGAAGTCAAAGACCGCGACCGAAAGGCGCCGTTCGTTCTCGTCTACTTTGGCTCCGAGGCGACGCCCTCCGCTGAGACGTTGAAGATACTGGCCGACGTTCTTGCGGATTCTGTTCCGATCTTTCCGTGCGTTCTCGATCTCACACAATTCAAGAAGCTCGTCCCCAAATTGATCGAAGGCGTGAACGGTCTCGATGTTTCCACGAAAGATGGCTTGGAGCGCTTGAGCGGGTTCGTGCTGGAGGCGTTCCGTCTACTACGAAGCACGCGCCGTCTCTTCATTAGTTATCGCCGATCCGAGACGCAGACCGTCGCGATTCAACTCTACGAGGCCCTAGACCAGAGGAATTTCGACGTATTCCTAGACACGCACAGCGTTGCTCCGGGAGAGCCGTTCCAAGAAGTGCTTTGGCATCGCCTCGCCGACACTGACGTAGTCATTCTGCTGGACAGTCCAGGTTTCCAGGACAGTCCGTGGACGATGGAGGAATTGGCGCAAGCGAACGCGACCACGCTGCAAGTCCTGCAAGTCCTCTGGCCTAAGCAGCGTTCCACCGCACCCGCAGCTTTCAGCCAGTTCTTCTTGCTGAAGAAGGGGGCGTTCGAGGACGGAAAGGTAACGCTGGGCCCAGGAGCTCGGCTGAAAACCACGGCGATTGACAGAATATGCGCCGCCACGGAGTCTTTACGGGCGCGAGCGCTTGCCGCGAGGTATAGGAACCTCGTGGACTATTTTTGCGATGTCGCCCAGGGGCTAGGGATGGCGCCGGTGGTTCAGCAAGGTCGGTTTATAGAGGTCGCGGCAGCCAGCGGCGCTGAAGTGTTTGTCATTCCTGCCATTGGTATTCCCGACGCGGTATTGAACCAAAACATCGAAGCTCAGTTTCAAGAGCATTGTCAGGCGAACAAGAACGTGTGGCTGCTCTACGATGAACGCGGTGTCCGCAATATGTGGCAAGAACATCTGGCGTGGTTGAACCAGTATGCTCCAGTCAAGAGCGTGCAGGTCGCCGAGTGTGAAACTCAGTTGCGTGGTTTGTGACGTGAAGACGTTTTTCCTTTCCGCAAGCGTCCCGGCGCCTGACCGCGATCCGAAATATCATTCGACTGCGGACGTGGTTGCCATTCGTGATTGCATCAAGGCGCTGGTCTCGACCGTGGTGCCTAGCGGACAACTAGTTTTCGGCGGACATCCTGCAATCACGCCGCTAGTGCGGTTGATGATCCAGCGTCGAAAGATAGAGGTCCGCCAGCACGTCATTGTTTATGTGAGCACCTTCTACACTCAAGATTTTCCGCCTGCGCTCAGCAAGTTCGAAGAAGTCCGTAAAGTGCCAGCGGTTGGTGATGATGCAGAGGCCAGCAAAGCTGCTCTAAGGAAGGCGATGATCGGCGCGTTTGATTATGCCGCCGGTATCTTCATTGGCGGCATGGACGGCGTTGAAGAAGAGTACTCACTGTTTCGAGCCGCGCACCCGAAGGCACCGACATATCCCATCGCATCGACGGGCGCTGCTTCGAGCATACTGTTCAAAAAGTACCAGTCGCACGAGCACGTACTAGAGCACGAGTTGACGTACCCCACGCTGTTTCGAAAGCTGCTTCGCGCGCAACCCTAATGGTTACGCAAGCAGCTTCTTCAAGTTGTCCCAGTTCCAGCTATAGACGCGGCCAGCGTTGGGCACGGCGGTGTAATCGCCGTCCTTGTACCCAATGACTTGAAAGATCGTCTTCTTGGCCTTGTTCGCCATCGCGACTTCTTTCAACACCCCCGGCGCCTTGTGCGTCTTCGGCCCCAACATGACGATGACGACTTCTGAACGGCCAATCGCTCTCGCCGCGTGATCTTCCCAATCCTTTTCCGGTTTCTCTTCCTTCAAGGAGTGATCCGAAACCTCAAAAGGTGAGTCCTTGAGCTTGGACTGGCCGATGATGAACTCTTTCAACGTCTTATCGTTGTCGAAGTCGAAACTCACAAAAACGCGCTTTGCCATGAGCGCCCCCGTCTGCCGTTGCCCACTAGCCCCTATGGCGAGTAAGCGCAGGCTACCGCCCGTGGCAGGAGAATTGGGAACCGCAATCGGACATTGCAAGCCCTACTCGAGGCTTTCGGCAATTGGACGTCCGTTTTGGAGTGCTCGGGCGCCAACTTCCGGAAATGGGAATTTTTGAGGCAGTCGCGCTTATGCGTGGCGCAGCGCCTTGTGCACGGCCTCGGGATCGCGCGCGATTACCTTTAGATATGCGCGCGTTGGCAGGTCCGGCTTTGCGCGGCCCTGTTCCCAATCGCGAAGCGTGCCAAGAGGAATCTGGTAACGAGCAGAGAACTCCTGCTGCGTCAGGCCTAAGGCGCGGCGCAACACCTTCACCTGCGGCGTTCTCTCCATCTCGTTCATGCGCTTTTTTGAGAGGGGAGGGTTGTCGGGATCAGACTTCGCTGCTTTGAGCACAGCGGCGTCATCCATTTTACGTCCACTTGATTTTCTCACGGTGGCGCCGCCTCGACTAAGCGTCCCGTGCTTATCCATTTTCACGATAGTAGTAGTCTTGCTCATCGCGGGTTGCTCGTCGTGCTGAGATCAAACGAATGCGTCTTGGTTCCACGTCGAAACTTCGGTCCGTGTGGACCACCATCAGCAGACCATTGCCTGCCATGCCAAGAAAGATGGCGCGCTCTTCGTCATAGTCTTGCGAGTCATCGATCCATTCGATGCCCAGTGGGTCTGTGAACGCCTGGGTCGCTTCTTCAAAGCTGACGCCATGCTTGCTGGCATTCTGTCGAGCCTTCTCGGTGTCCCATTCGAACTCGATCATTACTACTGGATTCCCGTAGTTATGTCAACAATCCTAGGTGGTGGCCTTGCTAGCGGATTCGCGGGGCGGGCAGCAATGCGCGTTCGGAAGTCCGCCTTCCGCTTTGCGGCATGTAAGGCGTCAGGACCGTTCGTGGGATGGTACGTCGATCAGTGCAGGAGCGGTGGCGGACCTGAGCCGCAGCACTTCTTCCACTTCTTGCCCGAGCCGCATGGGCAAGGCTCGTTGCGGCCGACTTTTTGGGATCTGATCGGCTGGAGCGGCGTGCGTTGTTCAAGCCAGAAGCTTGCCAAATAGGCGACCTGCTCGGTGAGCATGTCGAGCAATTCGGTCCGCTCCCAAGGTTCAAGGTCATCAGCGCCAAGATCGAGAATCGTCTCCAGCGCCATGTGAGCCCCTTCATCGACGGACACGCCCCGCCAGGCCGGCGCACGCATCGCGACACCGGTTGAAAATCCTCGGGCCCAATGGCGTCCCGGCGGCGCATCGGCCTGCTGTTCCAGCCACATGACCGGGGCAAGGTTGGCGACATTGCGTTGGGCGATGGCGTTCCAGTGGCGTTGCAAGAGCGCCATCACCTTACGCGCTTGGTTTTCGTCGTCGAAGACCGGACCGTCACCCCAAACCTCTCTCAGATACTCAGACGGCATCACCAATTCCGGCCCGAGCACGAGGGCATGGAAGAAGCCATCGAGCTGTTCGAAGGTCATCGCGTGTTTGGGACCCGCGTCGCTGCGCAGGAATGAAGCGAGCCATTCGCGTTCGCGCCACGAAAGCGCATCGACGAAATCGGCCGGATCGCTATGGCGCTCGATGGCCTGGAGCCAGCGCAATCCATCGCAAGGATCGACCGGCGCGGTGACGCCCACTTCATCAAACCGCGCCAGATTGGTCGGATCAGCCGCGGCTTCCTCCAAGCGCTGAAGCGCCTCTTGCTTGTCGGCGTCGCCCCAGATCGAGAACGCATCGGTCGTCCAAAGTTGTTCAAGCAGCGCGCGGCGTTCGCTGACGCCGCCAAGCACGATCGCCTCTTCGACACACCATTTGCATTGATCGTCGTCGTCGGTCCCTTCGAGCGCAGCGAGGGCGTCGATTAGGTCGAGAAATCGATGGCGCGGATAGCGCCCCTCAGAGGTGAGGCGCGCGAGCGCCGTAACAAGTCCCGAGCGGACCGACGCGGAAACTTCAAGCCCCCCGGCGAGGTCGGCGACGCTGGCGACATCCTCGGCAACGAGTCCCAGCGTAATGCCGCGAACGGACATGGCCGCGCCGTCGCCAAAAAGGCCGTCAAGCCCGTCGGCGCAACCGGTGAGGAGTTCGCGCCATGTTGGCCAAAAATCATGGGCGCGCGCCGCCGCCAGCACGAAGAGCCCGTAGAAGAGGAGGCTCTCTTCTTCCGGATAGAGCCACTCGCCCTCCATGCGCCGCCGCGCAAGCGCCTCAAGTCGCACGCTGAGCGCACCGGCATGAGGCACGAGCGCGCGCAGCGCCGCTTCAGGCAAGCGATCGGCGTTGGCGACATCCTTGAGCAGAGTTTCAAGGTCTTCGGGCATCGGCGCGAGCGATCCAGACGGGGCGCTGTTTGCTTATCATATCTCGCCAGCCAGAACAGGCTCGTGTCGGGACGCGATCGCTGCTCTGCGTCCGAAACAAGGCCGCCGTCGCAAGCTAATCGGGATTTCCGGTTTTGGGATGCAGCGCCAATTGCGAAGCGCTCACTTCTTCTTAAATCGAACCCCGGCGCCGCCGTCTTTGAGTTCGCCTGGCGCCAAGAAGATCACGCCCTTCTTTTCTAACGCGGTGCGCAATTGCTGCATCGTGTGTGGGTAGAGTTCGCCCTTGCCCGTCTCATAACGGCGGATGGTCGACTCGCCGACGCCGGAAGCCGCAGCAAGCTCTCCTGCGCTCCAACCAATGCCGACGCGCGCCATCCGCAATTGTGCCTGGCTGATGGTCGGCTGCTCGGTTGTTCGTCCCGTTGACACGTTAGAGGTTTTCGCTATAGTTAGAGGAAATCGCTAATCTTGTTTTAGGCGTACGATCGAGGCTGCGAGCGCAAGGAATCGCTAGGCAATGACCACACGGCGCGAGGCTATCAGGTTCGGGGTTTCCTCTCTATTGCCGTCCAGCTTGTCGGTTGCCGATCAGGGGCTCGTGGCGCTCGTGAACGAGCATCGTCGTTTCGATGAGGCAATTCTCGCGGCCGAAGACGAGGCCGACGCCTTGCTGATCGCGGGGCGCCGATCTGGTGGAAAGCGCAGCGCGACCGCCGAGGCGGCGTGCGCACGCGCGGAGGCGTTGCATGAGGCGCAGGGCAGGGTGGCGAACGCCATCATCAACTTGCCTGCGGCGACGCTTTTGGGGGCGGCCTACAAGCTCATCGTATGGCGCAAGGAAGCCGCGATCTCGTTTCCGGATGATTTCGACGGGGCGCATGAGAGTTTCACCTTCTCCGCCTATCGCGACCTATTGCGGCTCACAGGTCTCAACGCCCTGGAGCATATCCACGATCGTGCGACGCTTGCGCGGATGAAGAAGTATTGGATTCCATCGTGAGTTGCAATGCGTGGACGCGCGCTAGTGGGATGGTTTGATGGCCGGCCCCGTCTTGAGGAGCCGCTCGCATGGCCTCACGCAAGCGCGGGTCGCGCACTCGCAAGCGTCGCGTCGATCCGGGCCAACTGAACTTGTTCGACACGCCAGCGGACAAGGCGCCGGCGCGGACCAAGCGCGCAGCGCCGCTGCAGGTGAGAACGAAGCGCCTCAAGGCCCCGTCCGTGGAAAGGTCAATAGCGTTCTCACCGCAGGAAGCCTCAACCTATCTCGGTGTTACGGTGAGCACGCTGAAGAGCTGGCGCGCCAAGAAGATCGGGCCGAAATGGACGCGTCGTGGCGCGCGCTTGGTGTGCTACTTTCCAGAAGATCTCGACGCGTTTTTGCGGCGCGGCGCTCGCGATCCCGACAAGTCGTGACGCATAGTGCATCTCATGACGACGAATTTAGTCGCGCAACATGCGAATTGTGGCCGTGGGACATTGAGGGCGATTAAGGGCCATCGCTGATCATCGATGGTCGCGAGAGGTAAGTCGCGGAAACACGCGGAAACAAGTTGAGACGCATCGATCCTTTCGGCGTCAGCCGGTGTTTTCATCGCACGGCAGAATGAATTTGTTGGTTGTAGATAAGCGGACCTTTCATTGAGCAATCGCGCGAGCCTTTAGGCGTGACGCGCGATGCTGAAAGGAGAGCATCATGTCCTCAGAAGTTCTGTTGACCGTCGAAGATGCAGCCGCGCGTCTGAAGATTTCAAAGCACACGCTCAATCGTTGGCGTGGAACGGGTGAGGGTCCGCCTTACATCAAGTCTGGCCCCCGCCTCGTGCGCTACGAAGAATCCGCGATCGAAAATTGGGCTCGCGACCGCACTCGTGGTTCGACGCGCGAGCCAGGAAGGTGATCGAGGCGCCCAATGAGTCGTCCCTTACCATTTGACTGTCCGCGGGGTCTCAATCGTTTGGAGGCCGCGCGATACGTCGGTGTTTCACCCACGACCTTCGACAAGCTCGTAACCGACGGGAGGATGCCGAGGCCGACGGAAATCGGTGCACGGCGGGTTTATGACCGCGCTCAACTCGACAGCGCCTTTGACGCACTCGGCGAATTTGATGTCGACCTTGCGGTCGCCAACGAGTGGGATGGCTAAGTGATGGCGACGATCAGGCTCCCTTACGTCGATCGCTTCAAGGACCGCCATGGGACGTGGCGCTATTACTTTCGGCGGGCAGGCAAGCGCGTTGCTTTGCCAGGCCGGCCGGGTGAGGCTTCATTCATGGGAGCCTACCAATTAGCGTGCGCCTCATTCGGGGCCACCAAGGTGAGCACCACCGTCGCTGCCAATTCCGTCGATGCGGTTGCTGTTGCCTATTATCGCTCGCCCAATTTCCTCTCGCTCAACAAAAGCACCCAGACCACCTACCGGCGCGAAATTGAACGCTGGCGGGTAAAGAGCGGATCGAAGGCGATCACGCGACTAGAGCGCCGCCACATCAAAGAGCAAATGACCGAGCGGTTCGAGGCGGGGGGACCGGAGGCGGCCAACAACCTGCTCCGTATTATTCGCATTCTTTGCGGCTACGCCGTCGAACTCGATCTACGCCGTGACAATCCAGCCCTCGGGATCAAGAAGTTCAGGATGCGCGGCGATGGCTTCGTCGCTTGGTCGGAAGACGATATTGCGAAGTATCTGAAGCGATGGCCCACAGGGTCGCGCGAACGCTTAGCGCTCGTGCTGTTGCTCTACACAGGGCAACGTCGGGGGGATGTCATTCGCATGGGACGACAGCACGTAAGTGGCGACGCTATTCGTGTGACGCAGGCCAAGACCGGCGCACAGCTCGCAATTCCAATGCACTCGGAACTGAAGGCAGTTCTCGAAAGCGTACCGAAGGACGGCCTAACGTTTTTGACCACTCAATACGAAAAGCCATTCAAAGACAGCGCTTCATTCGGAAACCAATTCCGCGAGTGGTGCGATAAGGCGGGCCTGCCCAAGCGCAGCGCACATGGCCTGCGAAAATCCGCTGCGGTGCGCTTAGTGGAAGCTGGATGCACGACCAAGGAAGTGCAGGCGATCACCGGTCACGCGTCGCTGCGTGAAGTGGAGCGCTATACCAAGGCCGCCGAACAGGAGAAGCTTGCACGCAGCGCCATCGCGCGGCTGACGGAAAGCAATTGAACGCGTTGGCGTACGTGGTTGGGGCTTGTCGAACGTGTGTCGAACACGAAGTGCCAAACCTAGTGCCAACCCTTCGCCAAGACTGAACGAAATCAACCTCGTGCGAAGGGAGTGGCGACCCCGGAGAGATTCGAACTCCCGACCGTGTCCTTAGGACGGACCTGCTCTGTCCAGCTGAGCTACGGGGCCAACCGAGCCCTGAGCTAGGGAAATCGGGCGCCCGCTGCAACCTGTTTGCAACCCGCCAAGGCTGGACACCTCCGCCGCGCCCGGCCCATCATAGAATAGGGGCTCACGGACAAACGGGGAGACGCCGTACATGGCGCAGAAGTACGCCAATGTTTGGTCGCGCGCCGCGGCCAGCTTGACCGCGCTCTCGCACACGCAAGCCGGCGTTTTTCGCTGGGGCGTGCTGATCTTGCTCACGGCGATCTGGTTTGGCGGCGGCCTTTGGTTGTGGCGCGAGTTGCCGTTCTCGGAGGCGTTCTATCGCACCTTCAGCGCGGTTAGCATGTGGGACGCGTATTTCGCTTCTTCAGATTCGGCGATCAATCCGCAAGAGGGCTGGTTACGCGAAGTCGTGCGCTACGCGGCGTTGGCAGCGCCTGTTGTCGGTTTGCTTTTCGCATTTTCCGGCCAGCTTGGTCGCTCGCTCGCGCGTATGTTCAATCTTGCTGCGGCGCGCCACGTCGTCATTGCTGGCGATAGCTCCGCTGCGTTGTCGCTCGCGCAAGACTGCCGCAAGCGCAAGGATTCCGTGATCCTGATCGCGGATGGTTTGGCGGAAGAGACAGCGCTTGGGCTGCGGCGCAAGGGCGTCATCGTCCTGGAAGGCGAGGCGATCCAGATCGAGACGCTGCGCACGGCGCGCGTTCACCACGCTGCGCATGTCGTGGCGTACGAGCCCGACGATACGGCGAACTTGCAGATCGAGGCGGCGGTGCGCCGTTTGGTCGGGGACTCTCGGCGTCGGCCTCCGATCGGGGTGCACGTCTCAACGCGCTCGGCGATGTTGCTGAAGGAAGCACGTGAGATGCGTTCATCGCAGATGCGCAAAAAGAAAGCCGGGCCGCCGCCAATCGATCCGAAGCCGTTCTCGCTCGAAGAAATGGCGGCGCGCGCGTTGGTGCAGAGGGAAAGCCAGACGCTGCTGAGCTTGGCGCAACAACTCGGGCAGACACGCCTGCACATCGTGTTCTTCGGGTTTTGCCCTGCAGCTGAGGCTGTTGCTGAGCGCGTGTTGATGAGCCTTTGGTCGGCGCATTTCGAGGCGCCGCGCCTTACTGTGCTTTCACCTGATCCTGCATCAGCCGAAGCGGGCTTCAAAGCGCGCCACCGTGAAGCGTTCGCCAATCCGGGCGCGTGGGTGGCTGATATCGAGTTCTTGCCGTTCGATTGGAATCTTGCGTCAGTTGGCGCCGAAGTGCTCGAAGGCATTGAGCAAGCGCGCGGCAAACCCACGGCGATCGTCGTTTCAACGGGCGCAGACCCTGGCAATATCCATCTCGCTCTGGGTCTGAAGCGTCTTTGCAATCACGGCAATCGCTGGCCGGTGCCGATTTATATGCGCGAGACCAGCCAATCAGAGTTCTCGCAGCAATACGCAAAGGGCGATGAGACGCCCGAGCTTGATGCCTATCTGCTGGCGTTCGGCGCGCACCAAGTGAATTCCACGCGCCAGCGCATCATCGATGGCGCACTCGACCAAGGCGCGGCGATCGCGCACGAACACTACAATAAGGGCCTCGGCACGAAGGATGCGATGAGCATGCGCGAGCTACAGTCAGCGATGAAGGATTGGAGCGACGTGCTCGAAACCTATCGCGCGGCGAACCGCGCCGTGGCGGATGCGGCGATGGTGAAGGCTTGGGACGCTGGCTTTCGGCCTGCGGTTAAGGGCGAGAAGGGCGACACCGCGATCACCGTGCCGGCTCCGTTGATGGAGAAGATGGCGCGCACCGAGCATGATCGCTGGATGGCGGAGCGCCTGATGTCAGGCTGGCGGCCCACCGCGACGAATGAAGCGCGCAACAATGATCTTATGGCGCACGACAAGATCGTGGGCTGGGATCAGTTGAATGAAGCCGACCGCGACAACGACGTCGTGCAAGTGCGCGCATCGATGGATGTCGCGCGGCTGATGCACAAGGAAGGCTTTGTGCCGCGCGCCTAGTCGCCGATGCGGCCGCCATCATCACGCGTGATCACGATCACCGCTGAACGCGGCCAAGCATCGCCGCCGTCCGGGAAATGCGATGTTGGCGCCGAGCCTTGCCAGCGCGACGTCGCAAAATCCAAGCCCTCGACGTTGTTGGCGCCTGGATGTTGGATCGAGCAGAAGAATGCGCGCTCGTCCGGCGCCATCAGCGGACCGCACAATTCGGCGCCAATCGGGCCAACCAGAAAGCGCTTGATCGGTCGTGGCCGCTCGGCCGAGACCGGCGTCATCAGGATGCAATCGTTGCAATCCTCGAATACGGCGTCGCTGCCGTCGGTCGCGATCCAAACGCGATGGCTCGAGTCGATGAACATATTGTCGGGGCAGGCGAAGCGATCGCCGCTCGTGGTCGCTTCGCCGCCGACCGCTGGCGATACAAATGCTGGCGCGCCGCCGCCGCGTGTGCGCGCGGTCGCGCTTTCCGCGTTCGGATCACCGCCCATGACGAAGATGTCCCACGTGAACGTGGTCGCGGCGCTGTCGCCGTTGGCTTCATCGATGCGCACGATGTGACCGGTGAGATTGCTCTGCGCGCGATTGGGGTGTTCCGGATCTTCGCGCCGCGGGTTGCCCGGATGCGCGAAGCCGCGCTCGGTATTGTACGTGCACGCGATCAGCACCGGCCCTAGCCCACGCCAGTTCTCATCGCAGATGGCCTCGACGTCCTCTGGCCGATCCATCGGCGTAGCGCCGAGAAAGCGCGCCGCATCGCGCACGCGTACGAGCAGATCGGCTTCGTCACGGAAACGGAGCGGAGACTCTTCCGCTGCTGCCGCGGCGTTCGCTGCGTCGAGCGTGATTGCGATCCAGCGACCAGCGCCGTTCTCATCGAATTGCGCGCAATAAAGCTGGCCGTGATCGAGGAGATCGACGTTCGCGGCGCGATTGGCCGGATTAAAGTGATCGCGGGTGACGAATTTATAGACGTGTTCGTCACGCTGATCGTCGCCCATGTAGATCGCCACGCGTCCGTCGCGCGCGATCGCCGATGTGGCGCACTCGTTTTTCTTGCGGCCGAGCGCCGTGCGTTTCTTCGGCGTTGAAGTGGGATCGTATGGATCGATCTCGACGACCCAACCGTAGAGCGACGGTCCGTGCGGATTTTCGCTCAGACGAAACTGTCTCGGCGATTTGTCGGCAAATCCGGCACCCGGATAGCCGAACGAACTCGCGTCAATCGCCAGCTCTGGCTGATTGAACTGCGCGTCGATGTCGAGCGCGCCCGCGAACATGCCGTCGAAATTTTCCTCGGCCGTCAGATATGTGCCCCAAGGCGTCAGACCGCCGGCGCAGTTCGCGCCCGTGCCGCAGCGGACGGCATTGGCAGGTGCATTGGCTCCGGGCTGCGCCGGTTCAGATGCGTTGACGATTGTGCTCGCGGCGACAATCCATGGATGCTGCGCCGCAGGGCCGCTGAAGACGGCCGGCGAAAACGGTGTGATGCGACGGTTTCGCCCGCGCGATCCGTCGCTCTTCACCACGCGCCAACCGGCGTCATCGCGCGCGACTTCAACAACGCTGACACCAATCGCGGTATAAAGCGCCTCAATCTGCG
>JBEBHI010000050.1:0-20451 GCA_040080935.1 Terricaulis sp. | reverse complement strand
AACTCGGTGACCTGCTTGCCGTCCTTCAGCACGATCGCGTCTTTGCCGACGAGATCGATCCGCGAAACGTGGCTGTCCAAATTGATCCGCACCATCGGCCAGTTCAGCCGCGCCGCCACCTGCTCCACGTGCGTGGACTTCCCGGTGCCGTGATAGCCTTGAACCATCACACGCCGATTGTGCGCAAAGCCGGCCAGGATCGCCAAAGTCGTCTGCGGATCGAAGCGGTAGGCCGGATCGATCTCCGGCACGTATTCGGTCTTCTTGGCGAAGGCCGGGACCTTCATGTCGCTCTCGACGCCGAATTCGCGAGCCGAAACCGTCTTATCCGGCTTGGCGGAGAGGAGATCGTCTGCAGCAGTGCTCATGAGTAGGAAATGCCTTGGGAGGGTTCGCGCGCAGTTTAACGCGCCGCAGCACGTCAGGAAAAGCGGCTAAATGACGAAGTGTTAGACGAGCCCGCCGGACTTCAGCGTTTGATAGGCCTTGAGGGCCTTTTGCAGCTCTTGCTCAGCCCCGCGATCGCCGCCGTTGGAGTCTGGGTGCCAGCGCTTCACGAGCTCGGCGTATTTGGCGCGGATCTGCGCGCCCGTGGCGTTCTCTTCCAGTTGCATGGCCTCAAGCGCCAAGCTCTGCAGCTTGGTCAGGCGGCGGCGCGATTTCGTGGCGCCCGCAGCGTTAGGGTCGCCCCCGAACATACCGAGCGGATCAGAGGCGCCAGCCAATGGCTTGCCGCGGCCAGCGGCGGCGATCCGGTCACCGCGTCCGCCACGGAAAGTCCAGGTTGGGCGATGGCCGATTTCTTCCTTCTTCTGGAAGTCGGCCTTCTCGGCCTCCGACATGCCGTCAAAGTAGTTCCAGCGCTTGTTGTAGTCGGCGGCGTGCTGCGCGCAGAACTGCCAAAACTCGTTCGCGCGGTCACGGCTTTTGGGCGCACGATGCAGCCCGGGGCTGCTACACCCCGTATGGTCGCATTTGCGCTCGCTAGGCTCCGGCTCCGCGGCTTTCGCGGTCCCGGCCTTGCCGGCCTTCTTGACGCGAATGTCCACGAACTTTGGACGATATGAAAACGTGTCGGGCATTGGATGGACGAGTATGGGCGCCAGAGGTTAAGCGGACAAGGAATTGACAGAGCACAAAACGCATCTTTCTCGCGCTTCGCGCATTGAAACGCAGCTTCGCGCGCGCTTTTCCCCCGTTCACTTTGTGTTGACGGATCAATCAGGCATGCACGCTGGTCATGCCGGCGAGCGTCCCGGCGGGGAAACTCACTATCATTTAGTGATGCATGCGGAAGCCTTTGAGGGCCTTTCCCGCGTCGCGCGTCAACGCTTGGTTTACGACGCGCTTCGTGAAGAATTCGACACAGGCTTGCACGCGCTTTCGCTCGACCTCAAAACATCGTCCAGCGCATAAGTTCGCGGCGTGGGGAGCGGAATGCTGCGGCGTATACTGGCATGGATTGCCGCTGTGATAGCGGGCGTGGTGCTCGGCCTCGGCTCCGCGTGGGCGGTGCTGACGTTTGGCGGTCAGAGTTTCACTGAGCATTATGGTCATTGGGTGTTCAGCCGTGCAGCTGGATCGACGGCAGCGGGCCCTTATACGCGCGCGATCATCGCGCGCAGCGGCCTACTCGCACTCTCCGCGCGTGAAGCTGTCTATTTCTCTCTCTACACTGATGAACACGACCGCCCGCTCAGCGAGAGCTGCGTCTATGAACTAAACGGCCGTCAGCTCGATGCACGCTGGTGGTCCGTCACGCTCTATGCCGACGACAACTATCTCGCGCGCAATAGCGACAGCGCCCACTCGATCGATGCAACCCGCGTTGGCAATGACGGCCCGTGGTCCGCGCGCATCTCGCCCGTGCGCGGCGACGCAACCAACTGGCTCTCTTCTCGCGAAGCGCGGCGTGGCTTCGTCATCATGCTCCGCGTCTATAATCCGCAACGCGACTTCCGCCCAAGCGAAGAAACGCTGCCTGTTTTGACCACCGTTTCATGCGCGGGAGACACGCCATGAAGTGGGGAAAATACGTCACCGGCGCGCTTATCGTTGCGGCCCTGGTGCATTTCGCAGCGATCATCGCTGTGCCGCGCGTTTTGATGAATGTCGCCATGCAGCGCTTCGGCGAAGGCGGGACTAACGTCTGGCATCTTGCCGAGCGTATAACCGTCACAACCCAAAAAATCGTGCGCTCGTCGCCGGACTTTGCGTATTCAGCCTGCGTGTACGACCTAAGCAACGGCCCCGTCGTTATCTCCGCCGCGCCGTGGGGCGAATACTGGTCGCTTTCGCTCTACGGCGAAAACACCGACAACTTCTTCGTCATCGATGATCGCGAAGCGCACTACGGCGCCGAGATCACTTTGGTGAAGCGCGGCACGGCTCATCCTGAAGGCGCATCGATGGTCGTCGAAAGCCCCAGCACGCATGGCATCGCGCTCATGCGTCGCCTGGCGCCAACCGCAAGCACGTATGAAGCTGCAACGGACGTTGCGGCTGAAGACGTATGCGCCAGCGTCGCTCAACTCACGGCAAACTAGAATTCGGCTGCGCGAAACGCAGCGAGGCGCGCGAACTGCAACGTCACCGCTTTGCGGCGCGCACCCACGAGCTGCCGCACCGGACTATCGCGCAAGATAGCGCCGCCAAATCCGTCAGCAACGATGAGCCCGCATTCGTCCGGGATGATCTCGCGTGGAAAATTCTCAGTGACGCCAAAGAAGAAGCGGTCGCAATAGTCGACGTACTCGGGCCACTTCGAGTCGCACGCATAATCTTCGAGACACGATTTCGTCTCGACGATCCAAATCTCCCCTTGCGACGTCAGCGCCATCACATCGGCGCGGCGGCCATTCGCAAGTGGAACTTCCAGAATCGGCGCCAGCCCGCGCTCCACCAACATGCGCGTCACACCGCGCGCCAACGCGGCGGTGACATCAGGGCGCGACAGTGGGGACCCGTCATCCATATGCACATTCTCCCACTGCACGCGTGCGGGAACAAGCGCTCGGAACTGCGATGCCTGCGCCCGCGTTCGCCGGTCACCGAAGTAAGGATGAATACCCCATGCGTACGAGTTTCTTCATGGCGGCCGCCGCAGCGGCGCTTTTGGCAGGTTGCGGAATCGGCGCGCCAGCCTATCCACAATTCAGCGACAATTCGTACAGGATTGAAGGCATGACCGCCGCACCCGGCGGCGGCGCTGCAACGCACAGTGTGATCTATCGCGATGGCTCGAAAATGCGTGTTGAAGCAACGCTGCCGACGCTCGGCGAAGCGATCATCGTGTTCGACGAATCCACCAATGCCGCTTACGTGCTGAATCCAACGCGCCAAGCGCCCACCGTCCCGGCGGCCGCGGCGCAAATCACACCGCCCGCTGGCAGTACGACAACGCCTGCAACGACCGCGGCCACAACGACGACGCCGCCTGCGACCACTGCAGTGGCTCCAACAACTGGCGTCGCTGTACGCATCCAAGACGCCGACGCCCCGCAGCCGCTTGAGACGGCGTGGGAAGCGCTCGGCGCCGACAACGCGCGTTCAACCGGGAAATGCGAAGTCGCAGGAGAAGCTGGTCACGAGTGGACACCGCGCCAGGCGCCCGCTCCGGGTGTCGAACGCACCGCTTGCATCACCGACGACGGCATTATTCTGCGCGTGCGCGAAAATGACCGCGTGCTCTGGGAAGCCACGTCGCTCCAACGCGGTGATCAAGACGATGCGCTGTTTGGCATCCCGCCCGGCTATCAGCTGATCGATCCGCAAGCCGTCGCTGAACAAGTCGGTGAAAGCATGGAGCAACTCGATAGCGTCACCGGCACTGCGCCGCCGGCAACCACAACGCCCGCTCCCGCTCCGCGCGGCTAACGATAGACGCAAAAAACCCCGCCGAGCGATCGGCGGGGTTTTCATTTTCTCAAGCGCGAAAACTATTCAGCAGCGACCGCAGCGGCCTTCACTTCGTTCAGCGCGCCGGTGTTGATGCCGAAATTGATCGTCTTCAAATATTGGATGCCTTCGTCAGCGATCGCATCGCCGACCATCTCATCGCCTTCGGCTTTGAACTCATCGAAGTCGATATACATCGCGTAGAAGCTCTTGGTGCGATCGGTGATGATGCCGGCGTTCCAGAGCGTCTTCACCAGCACGCGGAAGATGTTGGTCCCTTCCTTCATGTGCTCGCGACGCGCTTCGTCGGTCGCGACTTCTTGGAAGCCTTGCATCACCTTGTCCGGATCCAGACCGAACTGCGCGTAGATCGCCGTCATCTGGTGTGGCGCAACCAGGTTGAACAGCAGCGTCTGGAAGCAATGAGCGGCCCAGTTCTCGACGATCTCATGCTCTTCAGCCGAGAGCTTCGGAATGGTGCGGTCGGCCCAGATTTTCCCGAACTTGTGGTGGAAAGCTTCGTCCGTCATCACAAGCTGCGTGAGACGCTTTACCAGCGGATCTTCCCACTCTTTGAAGATCGTCGCAAAGGCGCCCATGGCGAGGCCTTCGACAAGCATCTGCATGCCGATGATCTTTTTGTAGACCTCCGGCGCGTGCACGATCTCTTGCAGCAAGCCAGCGAGCACCGTGCCTGCCGGCAGCGGCGAACCCCAACGCGCGATGATGTACTTGGCGAACGCCGTGACGTGACGGCCCTCTTCGCGCGTTTGGTTGGCGGCGTATTCTTGTGCGCCCGGATCGCGCAGCACGTGGCAGAGCGAAGCGGACAAGTTCAACGCGCCCTGCTCACCGTGCAGAATCGAGCTCATCACCCAACGGCCCACTTGGCTCTTGAAGCGAATGCGATCGGCCGGTTTGTCGGCGAAGTGGTTCGAGACGTAATCCGTCAGTAGCGCCGGGATCATCACGTCGGGGATGAAATCGGTCGTGTCCGGATCAAAGTCGTCGTTGAAGTCGATGTATTTGGTGTCGAGCGGATCCCAGAAGTGATCGTGGGTCGCTGAGATGATCTTATCGAACGCGGTCGAGCGGTTCAGGTGACGGTCGATTTCCAGCATTTGGCTGAAATCCGTCGGCGGAACGGCGTCGTAGACCTCGTCCTTGGTGATTTGGCGGATAGGGGCGGCGGAGTCGGCCATCGCGTCGTCTCTCCCGGTTGGCCCGGCGTCTAGGCGCGGGTCACTGTTCTTGATGATCCCACACTAAACGAAGGGCCGGCTCGTTTCAAGAAAAATGACGGGGGCGTCAACTTAGCAAACGCAGCATTTAGGGGCGCGAGCCATGAAGCGTGGCGATCTGCTCCGTGTGGCCACGTGCGGTCATGTAACTTTGATGGATCTGGCCCTCTATCACCGCGGGCCGGCTTACGACCTCGGAACGCCGCCTGGCCGTCGCGACCGGCGGCGTTGAGCGCGCCGCGCCGCTGATCAGGTAAGGCCCGCGACCAACGCTCGGACAAAAGATCGAAAAGGCGTTCTCGAGATACTGTCCATGACAGGCGCGGCCATCGAGGCTGCCTTCCAGCAGCCCATCAGTGCGCGTCGTCAGCGTAAGCGCGCCCAAGCCATTCACGCTCCAAACACCATCAAGAAGGTTCGCCTGCTGAACTTGCAGCACAGCATTCGGCTGGATCGCGACATTGCCGCTTTGCGCCGACGCAGCGAGCGGAACAATGGAAGCGATAATAAGTGCGCAGGCACTAAGAGCGGCACGCATGGATATCTCCTTCACGTCCGCCAACTTAGCTCGAAACACGCCCATCAGCCGTGATCCGCGTCACGGTTCGCACACGCGCACGAAGCAACCTATATCCGCGCGATGGCTCAGCTTCCTCCTTCGCTTGACGATCTCGACCGCATCGCGCGCGAAGCGTGGGAGACGCTACCGGCCGATCTTCGCAAGCTCGCGGACAACGTGCTAATCCGCGTCGAAGACTTCGCGGGCGAAGACGTACTCGCCGAACTCGGGCTCGAGGACCCGTTCGAACTCACCGGCCTATACACAGGCGTCGATTTAACCCAGCAATCGATCATGGACACGGCGCCCGTCCAGCCGATGGTTTTCCTCTATCGCCGGGCGATCCTCGATGAGTGGATCGAGCGCGGTGACGTCGATCTTTCTGAACTGGTCGCGCACGTCCTCGTCCACGAAGTGGGCCACCACTTCGGGCTCAGCGACGATCACATGGATCAACTGCTGGAAGAGACCGATTAGCGCCGCTGGCGGCGCGAAACCGGCACCGCGGTCCGCTCAGCCATACCGAGCGATTGCGAGCAATACTCTTCCGGCGTGGTGAGTTGCGGGCGCATCGGATCGCTGTCGAAGGCGCTTTGCACTTGCGACACGCATTGATCCCACGACCGCACATCGGCGCGGCGCTCTTCATTGGTGCGAGGATCGCCAGCCGGCGGCGGCACCTGCGTTTGCACTTGGCCCTGAACGACAACGTCATCGTCGGTCGATTGTGCACGCGGGGCGGTCGGCGCCGGACCAGCTGATGGCGGCGCAGTTACTTGTGGCGCCACGGCTGGCGGCGCTTGCGTCCGTTGCGGTGCAGGTGTCGGCGTCGTGCGCTGTGGCGAGGGCTGCGTCACAACTGGCGCAGCTGGCTGGCGCTGCGGCGCAGGCGGCACAACCAGCGGGGCTGGCGTCGTTTGAGTCGTAGCCGGCGCGGGCGCAGGAGTCGTCCGCGATGGCGGCGGCAAAGTCGGCGCGGTTTGGCGTGACGGAGGCGGCGCAGTCACGGTTGGCGCGGGACCGGACGAACGGGCGTTGCGGCCTGCGGGTTCAAGCCCCGCGCAGCTCGCCAGGCCTAAGGCCAGCGCGACCATCGCCAAACGTCCAATCATCCGCCTGCTCCTCGTGTCCCCAGCAATCACATTAGCCCTAAAACAGTTCCCGCCTAGTCCGCCAGAGCCACCATCTCGGTAACCCAGGCCGGTACCTGTTCGCTTGCTTTTCCGTAACGCCCCATATCGAAGAGATGTGCGTTTTCCGAGGCTTCGAGATTGATTTCCATCGTCGGTATGCCGGCCGTCCGCGCCGCCGCCACGAAGCCCGCAGCCGGATACACGTTTCCTGACGTGCCGATCGAGACGAAGAGGTCAGCCGCCGAAAGCGCCTCGTAAATCTCGTCCATCAGCAGCGGCGTTTCGCCGAACCACACCACGTGCGGACGCATTCCGCCGGTGCGCCCACAGGACGCGCAACCAAGGTTGATCGAGAGATCGCCATCATAAGGCGCGAGCGCGCCGCAATCGTGACAACGCGCCTTCGCGATCTCACCGTGCATGTGCAACACGCGCTTTGAACCGCCGCGCTCATGGAGGTTGTCGACGTTTTGTGTACAGAGCGTCACCGAGCCGCCGCGCCCGTTCCACGCTTCTTCCAACTGCGCTAGCGCAACATGAGCGGCATTCGGCTCGATGCCGCCGTGCGTGTTGCGGCGCATGTTGTAAAAGTCGAGCACGAAGCTGGGATTGCGCTCATAGCCTTGAATCGATGCAACTTCTTCGAGGCTGTATTGGCTCCAAATCCCGCCCTTGTCGCGAAACGTCGAGAGCCCTGACTCCGCTGAAACGCCCGCGCCGGTCAAAATGAAGATGCGCTTCGCGAGCATTGGAACCTCCGGGCATAAAAATGGCAGCCACACATAGGATTCCCCGAAACCGCGACAAGAGTTGACGCGTTTCGCCCTATCCGCTTTGGGAGCCGCGGGGGAATCTTAAGAGGGAAAGGCGCCAGAATGCGCATAGCAGCAATTTTCGCCGTGTTGGCGTTGGCCACGATGGCCACCGCCTGCGCCAACCGCACCGGCGATCAGACGATCGCCGAATGGTGTTCGCAGGACGCGTCGCGTGGTGACACCGATATCTGCAAGCAACATCGCGATACGGAAGAAGTCCGTTCATCGCTCGGCACCCGCATCGCCGAAGTCTTCGGCGTCGCCAACCGCGCTCAAGCAACGGCCGACCAAGCCATGACTCGCAACGTCGTTTGCGTCACGCGCACGCTCAACAGCACGCGCGCTGGCACTTGCGATCCGGGCTACACGCTGACGGGCTGCACGCAGACCCGCTACACGCGTCGCGCCGGCGGCATGGCGATCCTCCGTTCAGTCAACGACACCGAATGCAGGTTCAACAGCAACGTCCTCGAAGTGCAGGTACGCTGCTGCGCAATGGGTCCAAACCCGCCGCCGGCAACGATGGTGCGCGATACCGCACCGCCTGCGCCGCAAACGCCGCAACCGACGCCAGTTTCCTAAGCGTCTAGCGCCTACCCTAGTAACGGATATTCCGCTTCGAGCCGATAAAGGCTCGGAGCGGATTTCCGCGTCACGCTGGAATAGAGCCCAAAGCTCTGCACCGCGAACGACGGCGCTTCAAAGAGCCCGAGCTCTTGCTCAAAACGCTGCACCCGATCCAGCGCCGCATTGTTCAAATACGCCACCGTCACGTGCGGCGTGAACTTGTGTGGCTCAGGCTTCAGCTTCACCCGCCGCGCGGCCTTCTCGCATCCCGCCGCAAGTTGCGTGAGCGAAGGATTTTGCGCCGCGCCGATCCACAGCGCATGCGGATCAACGCCACCAAACGAACCTGCTCCCCTCAAGCGCACTTCAAACGGCTTGTAGTGGCTCGTTGCTGCTTCAAGCTCGGTGTCGAGATCTTCCGCGACGGGCTCGGCAAGCTCACCGAAAAACCGCAACGTCAGATGCAAGTTCTCGCGCGGTCGCCAATTCGCGCCACCAACACCCTTCATCAGCGGCAGCAAAAGCTCCGCGACGTGATCCGGGATTGCGAGTGCAGCAAACAAACGAAGCGACATCGCGATCAAAATAGGAGCGATGCACGCAGGTTCAAAATTCTAAGCCGCTGCATGCAAAAAAGCGGCAACCCAGTTGCCGCTTTGTTCGAGCAAACATCACCATTCGCTGAAACGTCGCCTGACGCCGGCCGAGATAAAATGGTCCGCGTCCTTTGCGGCACCATTGCCGCGCGCGGTTGCTTTCATCGGACGGGAAGACTCTCTTAGCGCGCGCCGTGGCCCTGGTGTGTTGTGCTGCATGAGCAATGCGAGCGGGAACCGGCGGACGGCGCCAATGTCTTCCGACACGCGAATGGAATACCCATCGCGTGCAAGCGTCAAGCGCGGAACACAAATTGTGATCGCATTGAAATGTGCGCGCGCAGTGGCACGCACATTTCATCATGCGCTTAAGGTTGCGGTGTCTCGCGCGGCAACGATGCGATGTACGCCGCGACTGCGCGCGCATCTTCTTCGTTGAAGCGGAACGCAGGCATTGGCGGCAAAGGATGCGAACCATCTGGCTTCACGCCAGTTTGCAAGAACGCGACGAATTGTTCGTCAGTATATCCAGCGGGCCCGCCAGCGATCGCCGGCGCGACAGGTCCCCACGGAATTTGAATCGTCGGCGCGAAGATCAAAGTCGCGCCTTGCAGCGCGTGCGTCATGTCAGGGCCTTGCGGCGTCATCGGCGTGTGACAATCGTTGCAGCCGCCAATGCTATTCACGAGATACTCGCCGCGCGTCACCAGCGCATCGCCTTGCAACGGCGCAGGCGCTTGTTGCGCGCACGCGCTAACCATTGCCAGCGCCAAAGCGCCGAAAATTAACTTGCGCATGATCTCAATCCCCTCGCGTTCCGCGCGAGACCTGTAACCAAGACCTTTCGCGCTCTCAACGGCTAACGACTCGCAACAGAGGTGTTCGCGCTTGCACAAAAGACGCCGCAACGGCTGGGACCTGTTTGGATGCTCGGGGCCTAAAGGGCGTCGATCGGCAATTTCAAATAGCGCACGCCGTTGCCTTCTGGGGGCGGCAGTTCTCCGGCCTGAATGTTCACTTGGATCGACGGCAAGATTAGCGCGGGCATAGACAGCGTCTTGTCTCGCGCCTGTCGCATCGCAACGAACTCATCCTCGCTCACACCAGCCAGGTGGACGTTTTTCGTTCGCTGTTCGCCGATCGTGCTCTGCCAAGCATACGTGTCACGGCCCGGCGCCTTGTAATCGTGGCACAGGAACACCCGCGTCTCTTGTGGCAGTGTAAGCAATTTCTGGATCGACCGATAAAGCGTCCTCGCGTCACCGCCCGGAAAATCCGCTCGCGCCGTTCCGTAGTCAGGCATAAAGACGGTATCGCCAACGAAGAGCGCGTCGCCGATGAGGTAGGAAACGCAAGCGGGCGTATGGCCGGGCGTATGCAGCACCTTGATCTTGAACTCACCAAGCGAAAGCTCTTCGCCCTCCGCTACGAGCCGATCAAACGGCCGCCCATCTGCAGTCACATAATTCAGATTGAAGACGTCCTTGAAGACACGCTGCACGGTTTTGATGTGTTCACCGATGACAATCGGCGCTCCAGTGGCCTTCTTTAGAAATGGCGCCGCAGAGATATGGTCGGCATGAGCGTGGGTCTCAAGCAGCCAATCGATGCTCACACCTTCGCGCTCCGCCGCATTCAAGATCGCCCGAGCTGACTGCGTGCCGGTGCGACCAGACTTCTGGTCAAAGTCGAGGACGCTATCGATAACTGCCCCGCGCCGAGTCGCCCGATCCCAGACCAAATAGCTCACGGTAAATGTAGGCTCATCAAAGAACGCGCGCACTTGAGGGATTATCATTGGAACTCCTGACATCTTTTATATTAGTCATTGCTAATTTAGTTTCCAGTGATATATGTGCGACACGATGGCCGTCACCGATCTCTCCCCCACGCAATTTGCCGCTAAGGCCGGTGAGGCAGCGGCGCTTTTGAAGGCGCTCGCCCACGAGGCGCGCCTGATGGTGCTCTGCCAATTGCTAGCGGGCGAACACTCCGCCGGCGCGCTCCAGGAAGGATCCGGCCTCTCGCAATCGGCTCTTTCACAGCATCTTGCGCGCCTGCGCGAAGAAGGTTTGGTCGATACTCGCCGTGACGCTCAAACCATCTACTACCGCCTCGCCGATCCCAACGTCGCGCGCGTACTCGACACGCTCGCGCGGATTTATTGCCCCCCAAGACGGAAACGGAAATGACCTCGCTCAAACCCATTACTGCGCCCGACCTCAAGCGAAAGCTCGACGGTGGCGACGCGATCCTGATCGATATCCGCGAAACGGACGAGCACGCGCGCGAACACATCCTCGGCGCTCGCCTCGCCCCGCTCTCGGCAATCGACTCGCACGATTTCGACCGCGACCACGACAAGGTTGCCGTCTTTCATTGCAAGTCCGGCATGCGCACCCAAACCAACGCGGCGAAGCTGCTCGCGCGCGGCTTCAGCGAAGCCTATTTTCTTGAGGGCGGCATCGAAGCCTGGAAGCGGGCTGGCTTTCCTGTGCACGCAAACCGTAAGGCACCGATCGAGATCATGCGGCAAGTACAGATCATGGCAGGACTGATCATTCTGACTGGCGTTGCACTCGGCGCGTTCGTGCATCCGGCGTTTTATGGCCTATCCGCCTTCATCGGCGCCGGGCTCACCTTCGCAGGCGCAACAGGTTGGTGTGGGATGGCGCTTCTATTGAAGACCATGCCGTGGAATCGCGGCAGCCTCAGCGCGTGACGCTTCCAGATTTCCTCGCAATTCTTAGCGGCGGGGCCGTTGGCCTAGTGCTGGCGCTGATTGGCGGCGGCGGCTCGATCCTGGCGACGCCTGCGCTGCTCTACGTCGTCGGCGTCGCCAACCCGCACATGGCGATCGGCACCAGCGCGCTCGCGGTATCCGTCAACGCTTTCGCCAACCTCATCAATCACGCCCGCCGCGGCAACGTGAAGTGGCGCTGCGCCATGGTATTTGCAGGCGCCGGCGTGATTGGCGCCGCCATCGGCGCAACGATCGGTAAGATGACGGACCCGCAAGTGCTATTGCCGCTCTTTGCGGTGCTGATGATTGTCGTAGGCGTCGCCATGCTGCGCCCGCGCAAGGATGAAGGAAATGGCGACGTAGTCTTGAATGCTCAGAACGCGCCGAAGCTCATCGGCTTTGGCCTTGGCGCCGGGGCGCTCTCGGGCTTCTTCGGCATCGGCGGCGGCTTTCTAATTGTGCCCGGCCTGATCGGCGCTACCGGCATGACGATGATCCAGGCGGTCGGCTCATCGCTGTTCAGCGTCGGCGCATTCGGCGCCACCACCGCCGCCTCCTACGCGCTCGACGGTCTCGTCGACTGGCGCGTCGCTGCGCTCTTTATCGGCGGCGGCCTTATCGGCGGCGTCATTGGCGCAAGCTTCGCCACGCACCTCTCCAAACAACGCGGCGCGCTGCAACGCGTCTTCGCCGGCGTCGTCTTTCTCGTCGCCGGCTACATGCTCTACCACAGCTCACTCGGCCATTGAACTTGCGGCGCGGGGAGCTACTCCGCATAAACGAGCCATGAAAACTTGGCTCTTCGGCCTCGCCGCCGCTGCTTTCGCGCTGCTCTCCGTCAACAGCGCGCAAGCGTGCATGCCGATGCCGCCGCCACCGCAGGAGCAAGGCGAGAGCAACGAAGCCTACGCCGCCCGCGCCGCCGCCTGGCAAGCGCAACGCGACGCCGAAGACGCCCAATGGCGCGCCGACCGCCAATCGCGCACCTGGGACGAAGCCGACAGCGTCTTCCTCGCCCGTATCGTCCGCGTCCAACCCAACGCCAACGATTACGGCGCCCGCGTCACGCTACGCGGCATCCGCCAACTCAAGGGCCGCCTCTACACCAATCGCTTCACGCTAAACTACACCGAGACGACCTCTTGCGGCCCGCTCCCCGGCTTCGACGCCATGACCGGCGAGATCGGCGACGTTTTCGTCATCTTCGTCCACGGCGGCCGCCCCAGCCAACGCACCGTGCAAGCCACCGCCACACCCAGCGCCATCACCGACGAACGCATCACCGTTCTCGTCAACGCCGGCTAACGGAAAATAGCTTCTCATAGTGGAGCCGACATGCAGCTTTGGGATTATCTGAAGGCGGTTATCACCGGCATCGCCGTGCTCGCGCTCAATCTGCTGACGCTTGTGCTCATCATCTTCGGCTATAGCCAATTCATCAAACCAGGCCATCCGCCCGAATTCTACAGCGAAGCAGCGCCGCGCCTCGGCAGCATCTCCGCGCCCATCGCCGGCGCGCTCCTCATGTTCGTGTTCGTGCTGCTCCTCAGCACACGCAAACCGCAGCGCAACGCCTATGCCTTCGCCGCCTTTACATTCATCAGCTACTTCGCCGTCGACACCGCTATGGGACTGGCCGCGACACCAGCGTCTCAGCTCTTCACTGCGCCCTTCCTGTTCGGCATGGGCGGCGCATTCATCGCCGCCTGCGCCGGCGCCCTCATCGCATCGCAGCGCAGCAGGAGGGCGCGCGGGCTCGCCTAAGCGTCCACGTCCGCTTCCAGCGCGAACTCTTCGATGAAGGCGCGGCGCGGTTCGACCACGTCGCCCATCAGCTTCGAGAACATCTCGTCCGCATCATCGGCGTGATCGACCTTCACTTGCAGCAGCGTGCGTACGTCAGCGTCGAGCGTGGTTTCCCAGAGCTGCTCGGCGTTCATTTCGCCCAAGCCTTTATAACGCTGGATCGAAACGCCCTTCTGCCCCGCCTCTTGAATGGCGTGCAGCATCGAGAGCGGCCCGTCGACGTCGGTGACATCGCTGCCGCGCTTCAAGGTCCCGCGCGTCTGATAGGTTTCGCGCAAAGCCGGCGCGCGCTCGGCCAGGCGGCGCGCATCGGCTGAACTTAAGAACAATTTGTCGAACGTCGCCCGTTCGGCGACGCCGCGCACCGTGCGCTCGAGCACCAGCGCGCCATCGGGATCGAAGCGCCCGCTCCAATTGCCTTCGCCCTCTTCGGCAATCGCGTTGAGGCGTGTCGCGGCTTCCTGCGCTTCCTTATCGGTCGCGCCTTGCGCAAACGCGCCGGCGATCGCGGCTTGTTCGAGCACGCTATCAGGCACACGCGCGTGCAGACGCTTGATCAAGATTTCGGCGGCGGCGGCTTCGCGCGCGAGGCGCTTCAAATCATCGCCTGCATATTGCGCGCCTTGTGCATCGAGCACGGCGCCGGCAGAGCCTTCTTCGATCAGGAAGGCTTCGAACTCAGCTTGATCCTTCAGATAGCGGCCGCTCTTGCCCTTGGTGGCTTTATAGAGCGGCGGCTGGGCGATGTAGAGATAGCCGCCATCGATCACTTCCGGCATTTGCCGATAGAAGAACGTCAGCAGCAGCGTGCGGATGTGGGCGCCGTCAACGTCGGCGTCGGTCATGATGATGATCTTGTGGTAGCGCAATTTCTCGATGTTGAAATCATCGCGGCCGATGCCGGTGCCGAGCGCGGTGATCAATGTGCCGATCTGTTCGCTCGACAGCATCTTATCGAAGCGCGCGCGTTCGACGTTCAAGATCTTGCCGCGCAATGGCAGCACGGCTTGGGTTTCGCGGCTGCGGCCCTGCTTCGCCGAACCACCTGCCGAGTCACCCTCGACGATAAACACTTCAGACTTGGCCGGATCTTTCTCCTGGCAATCGGCGAGCTTGCCGGGGAGCGAGGAGATATCGAGCGTCGACTTGCGGCGCATTTCACGTGCCTTGCGCGCCGCTTCGCGTGCGGCGGCGGCTTGCACGATTTTCGCCATCACGATTTTGGCGGCGCCGGGATTTTCTTCGAACCATTGCGTCAGCGTGTCGGCGACGAGGTTTTCGACAACCGGCCGCACTTCCGAGGAAACCAGCTTTTCCTTGGTTTGCGACGAGAATTTCGGATCAGGCACTTTGACCGAGAGCACACATGTCAGGCCTTCGCGCGCGTCATCGCCGGTGATTTCAACCTTCTCTTTTTTAGCGATGCCGGAGCTCTGCATGTAATTGTTCACCACGCGCGTCAGCGCGCCGCGGAAGCCCGCCAAGTGGGTGCCGCCATCCTTTTGCGGGATGTTGTTGGTGAAGCAGAGCGTGTTCTCGTGATAGCCGTCGTTCCATTGCATCGAGGCTTCGACGGTCATGCCGTCGCGTTCGCCGATGACGTAGATGGCTTCGGGGATGACGGCTGAACGCGAGCGATCGAGATGCGCGACATAGGCTTTGACACCGCCTTCGTAGAAGAGCGTCTCCTCGAACGGCTCTGGGCCGCGCAGATCTTTGAAGATGATGCGCACGCCTGAGTTCAAGAACGCGAGTTCGCGCAGACGGTGCTCGATGGTTTTGCGATCGTATTCGACCATCGTGAAGGTCGCGGGCGAGGCGAGGAAGCGCACGGCGGTGCCGTTCTTGACCTTGCCTTCGTCCTGCGGCGCCGGGCCGACTTCCTTCAGCGGCGCAACCGCGTCGCCCATCGCAAAGCGCATGTAGTGCTCTTTGCCCTCGCGCCAAATGCGCAGATCGAGCCATTCGCTGAGCGCGTTCACGACAGACACGCCGACGCCGTGGAGGCCGCCGGAAACTTTGTAGCTGTTCTGGTCGAACTTCCCGCCCGCGTGCAGCTGAGTCATGATCACCTCAGCCGCCGAGACACCCTCTTCCGTGTGAATGTCCGTCGGAATCCCGCGCCCGTTGTCCGTGACCTCCGCCGAGCCATCCGGATGAAGGATCACCTCGACCCGCGTCGCATGCCCCGCCAACGCCTCGTCGATCGCATTGTCGACGACCTCATAGACCATGTGATGCAAACCCGAACCATCGTCCGTGTCGCCGATGTACATTCCAGGACGCTTTCTAACAGCGTCTAAGCCTTTGAGAACTTTGATGGAATCGGCGCCGTAATCGGGTGCGCTCGCCGGTGCTGGTTGGGGCGGGTTCATGGGTCTCGAATCGAGCTGAAAAATACCTCGTGAATATAGGGATGAATGGGGGAAAAGTCGCGGTTTTGGCGCCACTTTGGCGGGAAAAAGCTGCGTCAAAAATCGCTAAAAAATCAGTGCTTTGGCGAGCCAAAAAGTGCCACCCATGACGGCGGCGCCGAACGCTAGCCAGACGCCGTCTCGAGCGACCATTCCGAGGCCGAAAAACACGACCGCCAAGCCCGGTGCGAGCGGCGCGAATGGGATGAGGCCTAGCGGGAAGGTGATGAGCGCGGCGGCGATCACCATCAGCGCGACGATGTTCACGAACGGTGGCTTCGAGAGAAACGTCAGGCGTGGCTTCAGCAGCCTGTCGATGACCTTAGCTGCGCCGCGGCCCTTCTCGATTCCTGAGCTTACTGCATCGCGCGGCAATTGCGCCTGCAGCGCCTTCTTAGGCAGCCAGATGCGCGGGAGCCCGAGCGCCATTTGACCAGCCACAAGCAGCGTCAGCGCGGCGGCGAGCCAAGTCATGCCGGGCACAATGGTGGCGGGCGAGATAGCGAAGAGACCGATGACCAGCAGCAGCGGCCCGTAGGAGCGGCGGCCGACGGAGTCGAGGATTTCGGCTAGCGTCAGCGTGTCGGGCGTGGAGTCGTTGTCGCATTTGGCGACGATCTCATCGAGCACGCCTTCGAGGTTTGCCGACGCGCTCAAAGGATGAGCGGAACGGCGAGCCAAAGCGCGGCGGCCGTGAGCGCGATGCCAATCGCAAGCCACACGCCATCGCGTGCGGTCATGCCGAGGCCGAACAAAACAATCGCGAGCCCCGGAGCGAACGGTGCGAATGGGATCAGCGACAGCGGGAACGTGATCAGCGCAGCGGCGCAGACGCAGAGCGCTACAAGGTTGACGAAGATCGGCACGGTCATGAATGACCAGCGTTGTCGAAGCGCGGCGCCTTCCAGGCGCTCCACCACGGGCCGTGCGCGATCCAGGAACGCGAAGAACGCTTTTCGCGGCACGCGAATATCGAGCACCCGCTTCGGCAGCCAGGGGCGCTTCAGACCGACGGCCATTTGGCTGGCGATTAGCAACGTGATCGCGGCGACGATGGATGTCGTGAACGGCAACACTGTCAGCGGTGAGATCGCGATCAGGCCCGTCAGCAATAAGAGTGGGCCGTAGGAACGGCGGCCAACAGCGCTCAGCAGCACGCCAAGGCGGATGCCGTTCAGGCCGCTGTCGCGGTTCACGTTGCAGGAAAGCTCATCCAAGACATCCGCCAGCCCATCAGGATGGGCTGCGTTCCGCTTTGGCGGCGACGTGATGGAGGCGAAAGCGCTGGCCATGTGGGCAGCCAACGCGACCTATGCAGGCGAGTTCCAGGTTAACGCGCACAAGCGCGCCAAGTGTTGCAGCGGCGCCTACGAGACGCGCACTGGCAAGCTTTCGTAGCCCTTAACGAACGACGAATAGACGCGCTTGGGTTCCCCCATCACTTCAATCTTGTCGAAGCGCTTCAGGATCTCTTCCCAGACGATACGCAACTGCATTTCGCCCAAGCGGTTGCCGACGCAGCGGTGAATACCGAATCCGAAGGACAAGTGGCGGCGCACGTTCTCGCGCTCGATGTCGAACGCATCGGCGTTTGGGATCACTTCTTCGTCGCGATTGCCGGAGACGTACCACATCACGACTTTGTCGTGCTTCTTGATGAGCTTGCCGCCCAGTTCAACATCCTCAAGCGCCGTGCGACGCATGAAAGCGAGCGGCGTTTGCCAGCGGATGGTCTCCGACACCAAATTCGGGATCAGCGCGGGATTGGCGCGGAGCTTCGCAAACTGCTCAGGAAATTTGTTGAGCGCATAGACGCTGCCAGTGATCGAATTGCGAGTCGTATCGTTGCCGCCGACGATCAACAGCACGAGGTTTCCGAGAAACTCTTGGCGCGGCATGTCCTTTGTGCTGGCGCCGTGCGCGAGCATGGAGATGAGATCTGCCTTCGGCGGCGCAGCGGCGCGCTCTTCCCACAAGCCGTTGAAGTATTGCAGGCACTCCATCAGCTCCATGCGGCGCTGCTCGTCGCTCTCGACGATGCCCTGCCCCGGCGCCGCGGTCGCGACATCGGACCAGCGGGTCAGCTTGCGGCGATCTTCCCACGGGAAGTCGAACAACGTCGCCAGCATCTGCGTCGTCAGCTCGATCGAGATCTTATCGACCCAGTTGAACACTTCGCCGCGCGGCACGTCATCGAGCAACTTGCCGGCGCGTTCACGGATGATTGGTTCGAGATTAGCCAAGTGGTTCGGCGCCACGATCGGCGACACGGTCTTGCGCTGCACGTCGTGCTTAGGCGGGTCCATCGCGATGAACATCGGCAGCGGGAAGTCTTCTTCCGGATCGAATAGCACGATCGACGGCTCGGACGAGAATTGCTGGTGGTTCGTGTCCACCGCCATGATGTCGTTGTACTTGGTCACGGACCAGTACGGGCCGTTTTGGCTGTCCGGGCAGTAGTGAACTGGATCCTCTTTGCGTAGGCGCTCGAAGAACGGCCAGAAAGTGTTGTCGCGGAAGCGCTCGCTGCGGCTGATGTCGAGCGTCCTGAGGTCCGTCTTCCAGGCATCCTCATTCGGATCGTAATCGAAGACATACTCTTCGTTGCGTTTCGGGATGTAGTCGGAGATTGCCATGGCGCGCCTCTTCGTGAGGTCCGCACAGCACCAAATTTCAGCAAGCTTGTCACGACCTGGCGCGAGTCAAACCTGATATTTGAGCTTCCGCTAGGGCGCCGGAAATGCAGACAATCGAGCCCGGGTTAAGCCGGTCTTAGTCACGAATGTGGCCTAACCGGCCAGCGCGGGGGACGCGCGAGCTCACTTACGGCCTACGACTATGCTGCGCGTCATTTCCTGCATCACTCAAGAGCACAATCTGTGGCTCCTTCTCATGGCGGCGCTGATCTGCGCTGTCACAAGTGTTTCCGCTTTCTTGATGCTTGGCCGCGCCCAGGCGCGCGGTGACACGCTTGGTAAGCTTTGGTCAATCGCTGCGGGCCTCACCGCTGGCCTTGGCGTGTGGGCGACGCACTTCGTGGCCATGACCGCCTATGACATCGGCATTCCGCTGAGCTTTGCACTGCTGCCGCTGTTCGGCTCGCTCGCGATCTCGCTGTTCGCGCAGACGGGCACTTTGTGGTTGGCATACCGCGCCAAAGATCTGCGCGTGAAATTGATCGCTGGGGTGATTGCGGGCGGCGGCATCATCGCCATGCACTATGTCGGCATGCTGGGGCTGATGGCCTCGGCGCTGCGGCAATGGAATGCTGAGCTCGTCGGTGCGTCGGTTTTCATGGCGATGATCTTCGCCGCTGTTGCTATCGGCGTGTTTTTCACCTCCCGGCACAAGCTCCGCGCAATCTTCGCTGGAGTCATTCTCGTCGTAGCCATTTGCTCGCTGCACTTCACCGCGATGGGCGCGCTGACATTGACGCCATTGGGCAACGCCCACCTTCAGCCGGGCGGCCTCTCGCAATCCATGATCGGCGTTGTCGTTGGCTTCGCCTCATTGATCGTACTGATCACTGCGCTCGCCGCGGCGCTTGCCGACATGTACCTCTCCGACCGTCAGCGGCTTGAGAACATTCGTTTGCGCGACACCGTCGCCGCGCGCACTGCTGAGCTTGAAAGGCTGGCGCACGAACAATCCGCGCTCACCGCTAAGGCAGAAGCTGCGAACGACGCCAAATCGCAGTTTCTCGCGAACATGAGCCACGAGCTGCGCACACCGCTCAACGCCATCATCGGCTACGGCGAGATGATCCAAGAAGATTCGGCGGAAGCGAACCCGCAGACCGCGGACGACGCACAGCGCGTCATTACTGCTGCCAACCATCTGCTTGGTTTGATCACGGATATTCTCGATCTGTCGAAAATCGACGCGGGTCATGTTGAGCTGGAGGCGATCGACTATTCGCCGCTGAACACCGTGCGCGAAGTCCTCGACACACTGCTGCCAGTCGCTGCCAATAAACAAACCAAGCTGCGCGCCGTGGTCTCGCGCGATCTCGGTGATGGCGTTGGCGATGCGTTCAAGATCAAGCAGTGCTTGCTCAATCTCGCGTCCAACGCGGTGAAGTTCAGTCCGGGTGGCGAAGTCGTGATCTATGCGCGACGCAAGGTGCATGAGGGTCGCGCGTGGTTTGTGTTCGATGTTGTCGATAACGGCGTTGGCATGTCGCCAACACAAGTTGGCCGCCTCTTCCAGGCGTTCGTGCAGGCGGATGCGTCGGTGACGCGCCGCTTCGGCGGTACAGGACTTGGTCTCACCATCACACAACGCTTCGCCCGCCTGATGGGCGGCGATGTCACGGTGAAAAGCACCGAGGGCAAAGGCTCGACGTTTACGTTGTGCGCGCCGGCCGATTTCACGGCGTCAATGCAGGTCGCCGCCTAAGCTAGCTGCACGTTCCCGTCGCGCACCTCAAACATCTGCGCACGATCGCCAAACGCTTCGAACAAATTCAGATCGGTCCCGGTGAGCCAGGCTTGGCCCTCGTTCGCGAGCAATTCGTCAAACAGAGCGGCGCGGCGGACTGAGTCCAAGTGCGCCGCCGCTTCGTCGATGAGGATCAGTGACGGACCGGCGCCTGGATCGCCGGCCAGTGCGCGCGCTTGCGCCAGCGTGAGGCCGACGAGCAGCGCCTTTTGTTCGCCGGTGGAGCACTGATCAGCATCC
>JBEBHI010000049.1:0-20505 GCA_040080935.1 Terricaulis sp. | reverse complement strand
AAATTTCGCGGAGCCCTGCGCAGTCAGTGCGCCCCACTGCGCATCCAGCGCCTCAAGGCCCAACGCACCGCCGCCAATAGTGACATTGGAGCTGGCGGTGAGTGCGTGTCCCGAAGCCGTGCCGGTGACGTCTGCGTGGCCGACGTAGCGATTGCCGCTCGGCGCGAGCGTGAAGGTGAGCACCGGTTGTTCAACAACGACACCGCCGGCCGAAAAACTCGACATTGCGCCGCGCATGGAAAGCGCAGGACGCGAGATGCGCCCTGTGAGGTGTCCGGTCGCGTCGATAGCGCCGTCAATCTCTGCACCGCCAAGATCGATGGGGCCGCGCGCGCTGGCTTCGAGCGCGAGATTTGCTTCGCCGCGCACAATCCGGCCGGTCGCGCCGGCGCGCAGATGTTCACCCTCGACGCGGGCGTACGTGACTGTGATCCCGCCATTCTCGTAGCGCATCCGCGTATCAAGTGTTGGCGCCGAGCCCAGTAGCTGGGGGACGACAACTGGAGTGCCGGCGATCCGCGCGCCTTGGCCTTGCGCTGTGATCGCCCACACGCGTGTGAGCGGTTCGCCGTCCCGGAATGCACGCCACTGGCCGCTGGCTTCGCCGCGCAGGTCTGGCGCTAGCGCCTCAAGTTTTCGCGCGCGCCACGCGCCGGAAAACTCGCCGTCATCGCCGTTTACCCAGCCTTGCGCTTCGACCGAAACGGCGTCGCCAGTGAGTTCAGAACGATTGAGTTGAAAGCGATGGCGACGAAGATCGTATTCTAAAGACGTGCGCAGCCGCGCATTGGCGAACAGCGGTGCGGTTTGCTGTGGCGCGCGCAGATCGCCGCTCAGCGTGAACGCGCGGCTCGTCAGCGCTGCTTCGATCGGGCCTGCTAGGCGCGTTGTTTGGCCGAGAGCGTCGATCTCTTGTGCGTCGAGCGTTGCACGGATTGCGGTCGTGCCGCGCGCACTTCGGAGTTCGCCTTCGAGCCGGGCTGCGCCGAGCGGAAGCGGTGACTCGCGGGCGACATCTGAGAGACGATCTGTTGTGGCGACGATGCGGGCAGGGCCGTCTAGTGCGCCTTCTTCGTCAAGCGTGCCTTCCAGATCGACCGCGAGGAAGGGGGTTTCGCCGTGCGCGTCGAATGTGCGGGCTTGTGCGCGTCCGGTGACGCTGAAGCTGAGACTTGGCCCAATGCGCTGCGCCAAGGTTTGTAGCGCCGGCAATGTGTCGAGCTGCGCTTGGCCTTGGATCGACCAATCGGTTTGTGTCCAATCGGTGCTGCCGATCAGGAGTTGGGTATCGCCCGCGACCGCTTCGAAATGCGCGTTGCCGCGCGTTGTGTCGCCTTGGCCGAGCGCTGTCGCGTTTAGTCCACGATCGCCGACGCCCAGTGCCCGCGCGATCACGGCGCCCGGCGCACTATGGAGATCGACGCTCAGCGCATAGGTCTCGCCGCCGTGATAGAGTGCGATCAGGCGATCATCCTCAGAGTCGAGACGGCGCAGAGTGAGGTCGACGGAACGCAGTGCTTCATCGCGCACGTCCAAAGACAATTGCGCAGAGAAGTCGGCGGCGCGTCCCACAACAGGTTCGGCAAGCGATAGGTGCTCGATGGTTATGCCATCGATGACGACATCGAACGAGCGGCCTGATGGCGGTTTTGGCGCCAGCAGAGTCGGTTGCCGTGCGATCGCAATCGAGTTGGCGTTGGCGGCGTGAAGGCGGATTGTGCCGAACAGGACGTCTTGCGGCGACCAATTCAGCTCGACGTCGTGGGCTTCGAGCCAGACGCCATCGTCGTCCGCAATCGTAATCGTGCCCGCGCGCAGATCGCCCAGCCATGAGCCGGTGACGTCATCGACTTTGATGCGTCCAAGGCGCCAGACGCGCACGCCGTCGACGACGGAATCGACAACTAGGTGCGCCGCCGGGCCGACGCCGATCGCGGCGCCTGATGTGAGCAGCAAGCCACCGCCCGCGAGGGCCCACCAGCGATTGCGCCGGCGCGGTTTGGGCGTTTCCTCGCTCAAAACGCCTGGCCCAGGCTGATATAGAGCGCGAAATCATCGCTGCTCTCATCCTCATCGAGCGGGATGGCGAGATCGATGCGGAGGGGTGCGAAGCCGAGATTGTAGCGCGCGCCGATGCCGACGCCCCAGCTCAGATCCGTCGCTTCACTCCAATCATCGAACGCCGTGCCGGCATCGACGAAAGCCGCAGCGCCCCAGCGATCATCGAAGCGCCAGCGCGCTTCGAACGAGCCTTCAAGCTGACCTTGACCACCAGGAGTCAGGCCCAATGCGTCGCGATCCTTTGGATAGATCGAGTTGTACTCGTAGCCACGCACCGAGCCGCCGCCACCTGCGTAGAAGCGCCTATCCGGCGGTACGTCGTTTGGATCGCCCGTGACGGCTTCGAGCCAGCCGGCGCGACCGCGGGCGGCGAGGGTGAGGCGATTGTTTGCGCCGAGGGTTTCGTAAATCCGGCCTTCGGCTGTGGCGCGCACGAAGCCTAGCGTTTCGTCGCCGGTCGAAACCGAAGGCTCGAGGCGGAATTCTGTGATCGAGCCTTCGAGCGGATCGAGTGTGAATTGCGTCGTGTCGTGGCGCCAATCGCCGAACGCCGAGAGCACGATGGCATCGCGCACAGTGCCGATAACATCATCGTATTCGTCTGCTGAAAGGCGGACGCCGTAACTTGTCGCCGTGCGCAGTCGGGTCGAGGCGTCGACGGACGCGAAGAGGGCGACACCTTGACGTGTGTAGGCCTCAAGCTGCTCGCGATCTGCGGAGGCGCCCCAGGTTGAGGCGTGTCCCAGGCCCGCTGCGTGCGGACGCGTCAGCGAGAGGGTCACGCCCTGCTGCATTTCCGCGAGCGTCGCAGCGACCGAGAGTGAGTCCGCGCGTCCAGTCAGGTTGCGGCGCGTCCACTCAGCTTGAACACCGGCGCCTTCGGTCGTCGAATAGCTAACGCCAAGTTCGTAGGCGTTTCGCTTTGCCGGCTCGATGGCGATCACAACGTCGCGCAAGCCGTTCTCGTCCGGCGGCGCCAAAGTCGTCGTTGCGAGCGAAACGGCGCCGGTCGATGTTAGATCGCGACGCAGACGGGAGAGAGCTTGTGGGGAATAAACATCTCCCGTTTGCCAATTCTGCAAATCGTCCACGAAGCCTGGACGCAACACGCCGCCGGGCTCCGCCCGCACGCGGCCAAGGCGCGCCAGAGCGCCGGTGCTAAAGCGAAATTGCGCCGCCACCTCTGCAGCAGCGTGATCGACGACGACGCGGCGATCGAGTGCGGCGGCGTCAGCGTAGCCGTTGGATTGGAGCGCCGTGAGCGCATCACTTTCCGCTTGCAGCACCACGGCTGCACGAGCTGGATCGCGACGGCGAACAGTGGCGATCGCCTCATCAGCGGCGCGCACCGCTTCAGCATTTGGCGCTTCAGCTTCGTACGTGACCTGCGGATCTGCGAACGTGAAGCGTGAGCCGAGTTCAATCATCAAGCGCGCGGAGGGCGGGTTGTCGGTGGCCTCGGGAGTGACGGTCGCGCCGTAATAGCCTTCCGAACGCAACCACGCCAAAGCGCGCGCGGCGGCTTCTTCGGCAATGCGCTCCGCGTCGAACAAACTTTCCGGAGCGTCGCGATCAGGCAGGAGTTCGAGAATGGCGTGGCGTGAATCGTGATCAGCGCCGTCGATGACAACAGGCGAGTCCGCCCAAGCGGGCGTTACGGCGGGCAAGCCGATGGCCGCGCAAAGCGCGACAGGAAGGATCGGGAGACGGCGCATCGCGAGTCGTAAAACCTGACCAGCAAAGGTCGCCGCGCGGCGGTTAAGAGGTCATAAACCATAAGCGCCGGTACACACCTCGCAGTCAGCCAAAAATGACAATTAAATCAAAGACAAAGCCAATGCGGATGGCGCCTTGCTGAAGCGTAACCCCAAGGACGGCGCTCTCGCTTGGTTGCCGCGCATCGTTGCGCGCGTGAAACGCGATGGTATCGAGAGCTATGGCAGATGAAGTTCAACCGCCACGAAAGCTGACGCCGGAAGCGCAACGCGCGCTCGCCGAGGCAGATGAACGGCGCGCGGCTGCGGCGGAAGAGAAGGCCAAAGAGGTCGGCGGCCCGAGTGGCCCGGAACCTACGCGCTATGGCGACTGGGAGCGCAAAGGCATCGCCAGCGATTTCTGATTAACGCACACCGCGCTCGCGCGAACTTCGCGCGCGCATGGCGAAGCGCCTTCACCTCCACGCCCGCGTGCGCGAAGCTGCCGTGTTCTATTCTGGAGGAACGCCATGCGCGTGCGCGCGATTCTTGCGGCTTTGGTGCTTGTTGCAGCGCCTGCAATGGCGACGTCGACCGCAGCCTATGCTGACGGCATCGAACGCCCGCGCCCGCCGCGTCATCGGCCGCCGCGCCGTCATGTGCCTCCGCCGCGTCCGCCCGCGCCGGTTCCACCGCCTGTGGCTGAGACGGGCCCTGAAGTCGTGACGCTCAACAACTCGTTCTTCGCTGGTGGTGGCGGTGTCGGCGCTGACATTGGCGGCGGTTCGTATTCCAGCACCACTGTCATAATTCGCGGCAGCTCAGCCTCGGCGTCGGCCTTTGCGTTCGCATCGGCGCGCGCCAGCGCCGGAGCGCGCGGCGGTGGCCGTGGCGGTCATGGCGGCGGTGGTTGCGGCTGCCGCTGAGGTAACCAATCCACAATGTCCCAGGTTCATGACAGGTGGCGCGCAAGCATTTGCGCCACCACATGAAAGGGCGTAAACGCGCGGCCCACCGGGCTTAACGTTTCCGCCCGAAGGGGATTTCTCGCATGGCGCAGGCCCCGGCCGAAGCGCCCCAACCAAACAGCTCAGCGAACGGTGGTGGCGGCGGTCGTGCGCGCGCGACTGCGCGTACTGGCTTCTGGGCTTTGGTGTTGGGTTCGATTGGCGTCGTCTATGGCGACATCGGGACGAGCCCGCTCTACGCGTTTAAGGAATCCTTCCACCACGTCTTGCAGGACGGCACGCTCGCGACGCGCGAGGAAGTGCTTGGCATTGTCTCGCTCATCTTCTGGGCGCTGATCATTGTCGTCTTCCTGAAGTACGTCGTCATCGTCATGCAGATGGACAACAAGGGCGAGGGCGGCACGCTTTCGCTTATGGCGTTAGCGCAGCGCGCGCTTGGTCGGCGCACGCCACTTCTGTTCCTTATCGGCGTCGCCGGCGCCTCGATGTTCTACGGCGACGCGTTGATCACGCCTGCGATTTCGGTCATGTCGGCTGTCGAAGGTCTCAAAGCTGTGGACGGCCTCGATGGGCCAATCGATCCGTTCATTCTGCCCATTGCCGTTGCGATTCTCGTTGCCTTGTTCGCAGTTCAATCGCGTGGGACCGGCGTCATGGGCCGTTTCTTCGGTCCGATCACGACGATTTGGTTCATCACTATGGGCGCGCTTGGCGTGTCTCAGATCATGGCGCACCCTGAGATCTTCCAGGCGCTCTCGCCAGTGCATGCTGTCTCGTTCATGGTCACTCACCACTTCCTCACGTTCATCGTGCTGGGGTCGGTGTTCTTGGCCGTCACCGGTGCTGAAGCGCTTTACGCGGACATGGGCCATTTCGGCCGCCGGCCAATCCGCACCGCATGGGTTGGACTCGTACTGCCAGCCTTGACGCTCAACTATCTCGGGCAGGGCGCGTTCGTGATCGCTAACCTCGACCGTCTGAACGAAGAATACCGCACGGCTGCCGATGCTGCGCGCGCGGTCGGCGCGAATACCGTGCAATTCAACTTCAGCCCGTTTTTCGAAATGGCGCCGGATATGTTCCGCTTGCCGCTCGTCATTCTCGCGACTGCGGCAACGGTCATTGCCAGCCAAGCCGTGATCTCCGGCGCGTTCTCGCTGACGCAGCAAGCGATCCAACTTGGCTTGCTGCCACGCATGGAAATTCGCCGTACGTCGGAAACCCAAGCCGGCCAGATCTACATGCCGCAGATCAATTGGCTGCTGCTCGCCGGCGTGCTGGTTCTGACGCTGGCGTTCGGCTCGTCGACCCGCCTTGCGGCAGCGTACGGCATCTCGATCACCGGCGAGATGCTGATGAGCACCTGCATGATGTTCATCGTCATCTGGAAACTCTGGAAACGCCCGGCGATTCTGGCCGCCGCGATCGTCACGCCGTTCGTGATTATCGAAGGCATCTTCCTCGCATCGAACCTGCAGCGCGTTTGGTCGGGTGGCTTCGTGCCTTTGTTGTTGGCCGGCGGCCTTATCCTCATCATGTGGACGTGGGTGCGCGGCACGCGATTGCTGGCCGAAACCACGAGACGGGACGAGCCGCTGGCAAAGCTATTCGAGACTTTGTCCCATCATCCGCCCCATCGCGTGCGCGGGGCCGCGATCTTCCTCACTGGCGATCCCGACATCGCGCCAGCTGCGCTCATGCACAATCTGAAGCACAACCAAGTGCTGCATGAGCAGATCATTATTCTAACGGTCAGAACTGTAAGCGCGCCGCGCGCGCCCGAGAGTGAGCGCGTGAAGGTCGAAGACTACATGCCCGACGTGAAGCGTGTGTCGCTTACGTTCGGATTTATGGAAACGCCGAACGTGGTCAAAGCGCTGACGGAGGCGCGCAAACACGGCTTGAAGTTCGACATCATGAAAACGAGTTTCTTCCTCTCACGACGCACCATTGTGCCGAGTGAGAAGAGCGGCATGCCGCTATGGCAGGATCACCTGTTTATCTTCCTGGCTCGTAACGCCACCAACGCCACAGACTTCTTCCACATACCGTCTGGTCGGGCCGTGGAGTTGGGCAATCAGGTGATGGTCTAGCGATAGAGATAGTTTGCGGGCAGGCCAAGCCGCTTGCAGCTCTGCGCCGGCGGCGCCTCTTCGATGACAAATCGTTCTGACGCTGCGCCCATAGCGCGCAGCAAAGTATGTTCGCCGGTGCGTAAGCCAAATTCGCGGCCAAGCCCAAGTGTCTCACGCGCCCAATCCGGCGTCATGCTGACGGCGCCGCGCACCATCAGCCGCTGGACGGCTTTTACCGGCAAGATCGTCACGGCGCGGACGATTTTGAAGAACTCAAACAGGATGTCCGAAGCTTCAAGCCTCGGCGCCATCTTGGCGAAGACGGCATCGAGCTCCGCGCGCGACGCCGGCGGTTGATCCGCACCGTAGAGTGCGGCGATTGGCGCGCCTTCGGCGTAGAACCGATCCATCTCGTCGGCGGGCAGCGTGCGCACGTAACGGCTGTATGCTTCCGAGAAGCCGTACGCGGCGGTCGCATGCACCCAAGTCAGCAGTTCGGGATCGTTGGCGCGATAGGCGACGCCGTCCGGTGTGCGTCCCTCGACTCGATCGTGTGCGCGGGTAACGCCGGCGATCATACGGCGTGCGGCGTCTGCAGGTGCATAGATCGTCATCCACGCTGCAAACCCGGTCCGCCGCATGCGTGTTTCGGGATCGGTGCGGAACGTCGTGTGCTCCCACACGCCGGTGCGTACGCGCGGTTCCGCCAGTTCGAGGATCACGGCAGCGAGCCCGCCAACAACCAGCGCCACCGGATTTTTCATTACGCGCCAGCTTACCGAGTCCGGCGCAAACAAGGCGGCCGCACCCGCAGGTGCGGCGAAATCCACCACCGGCATTCCGGGTGGAGGCGCAATGTAGTCGCGCAGCAGCCGATCCAAGTTGCGAGCCATCGCTAAACTCTAGCATAAACGGAGAACGAAAGGGCGTTTTGGTGTCAGGCGCAGACGTTACGTCACTGCAGCAAAGCGCGCGCGCCGGTGACGCGCGTGCGCAGCTTGAGCTTGGCCGGCGCTTGCTCGTTGGTCGTGACGCGCCGTTTGCGCCTCAAGACGCGCTGAAGCTGATCGAAGCTGCGACGAGGCAGGGCAATGCTGAGGCTCTTACGTTCTCTGCCGTACTTGCGGCGACCGGCATCGGCCGCGCGCAAGATTGGAACGCAGCGTTTGATCTCGTGCGCCGCGCCGCCGACCAAGGCGACTCAAATGCGCGCGCGCAGCTCCAAATCGTCGGAGATCGTTTCATCGATCAGCTGAACGTACCAAACGCGGTGCAGCATTTCGACGCGCCGCGGGTACTGACGTTTGAGAGTTTTCTTTCGCCCGCAGCCTGCGGCTGGATCATGGGCCGCGCGCGCCCAAGCCTCGACGCCGCCCGTGTGAAAAATGCGGAGCAGGGTGGCGCGAATGTGCACGCGCTGCGCACCAACACCGGCATGGGCTTTTCGCTGATCGACACCGATCTCGTCATTCAGCTCACCCACGCGCGCATCGCGGCCGCGATTGGTCAGCCAGCGTCGCATCAAGAGCCGACGAACATTCTTCACTATGCGCCCGGCCAGGAATATCGCCCGCACTTTGACTTTATAGATCCCGGCGTCGCGCATTTCGCGCGCGAGCTTCAAACGGTCGGGCAGCGGACAACGACGTTCCTGATCTATTTGAATGACGACTACGAGGGCGGCGCGACGACGTTTCCGCGCTTGGACTGGAGCTTCAAGGGCCAGGCCGGAGACGCGCTCGCCTTTTGGAACCTCACTGACGGTCGCCCCGATCCGCTCACTTTGCATGCGGGCACGCCGACCTCGAGCGGCATGAAGTGGCTGTTCTCGAAGTGGGTGCGGGATCGCCCATTGCCGCTGGTGTAGCGGGTAGCCGGCTGTATAAAATCAGACCATGAGCCAGACGCAGTCTGATCCGCGCTCCCAACTACGCCTTGCGCATCTGATGCTCACGGGCCGCGAGCGTTACACGCAACCCGACGAGCCAATTCGCTTGGTTGTCGCCGCCTGCGAACAGCGATCTGCGGAGGCCTTACTCTATCACGCCGCGCTCGCTGCACGCGGACACGCGCGTCCGCAGAGCTTTGACGAGGCGTTCCGCATGGTCGAACAAGCGGCTGCGCTTGGCGACACGCGCGCCAAGGGCCAGCTCATGGCGCTCGGGCGCACGTTCGACAATGACGCCTGGTTCGGACCGGTGAATGCCGTGCAGCATCACGCCGCGCCGCGCGTGTCGACAATTGAGGGTTTTCTGTCGAAGCCGGTGTGCAATTGGCTGATCAAGCAAGCCGGCAAGAACCTCGTGAAGGCGCCGGTTCAAAAGGCCGCCAACAACGGTGCGTTTTCGATCGACAATGCGCGCTCCAATTCGGTCGCTGGTTCTAGCCTGTTGCAACCCGATCTCGCCGTTCAGCTGGTCAACATGCGCATCGCTTCAACCATTGGCGTGCCGCTCGCTCATCAAGAGCCGACCAATTTCCTGCACTACGCGCGCAACCAGCAATATGCTGACCACTACGACTTCTTCACTAAGGAGGAGGAGCCAGGTTTTGCCCACGAACTGGCGACCATCGGCCAACGTGTGGCGACCGTGCTTGTCTATTTGAACGAAGGTTACGAGGGCGGGGAGACGGTTTTTCCGCGCCTCAATTGGAGTTTCAGGGGCAAGCCGGGCGACGCGCTGATCTTCTGGAATCTCTCAGCGCATGGCGAACGTGAGATGGATTCACTGCACGCAGGCGCGCCGGTGACGAAGGGCGAAAAGTGGTTGTTGTCGAAATGGGTCCGCCAGCGGCCCGTGCCACTGATCTAGTCGTGACCGAAGATCCTTCCGACGCGCAGGCTTTGTTGCTCGCGGCGCACCGCGCGCTGACGGCGCCCGACGGCAAGGCGAATGCACAACGCGCTGCTGAAATGGTCCGCGCCTCCTGTGCGCAGGGTTATTCGAAGGCTTGGCGCTATAACGCGACGCTCGCGGTGTTGGGCCTGGGCCAGCCGCAGAGCTTCGAGGTTGCTTTCGACAGCGTCTCTAAGGCGGCGGCATTGGGCGATGAATCCGCCGCAGCGCAAATCGAGGTTCTCGCGCCATCTGGACGCTTTGATCCCGCGACTTGGTTTGCGCCATCGCCGACGAAGCACCATTGCAACGCCCCCCGTGTCTACACAGTCGAAGGTTTTCTCGGGAAGCCAATCTGCGATTGGTTCATCGCGGCGGCGCGCCCGCGATTGGAGCCGACGCGCATCAAGACGCCCGCTGGGCCTATCCTTCACGAGGAGCGCACCAGCAGCGGCGCCGGCTTCTCGGCGTTGGAAACGGATCTGATCGTTCAGCTGACACGCTTGAGGATGGCCGCCGCGCTCGGCGTGCCTGTGGCGTATCAGGAAGACACCAACGTGCTGCACTACGGCCCGGGCCAGGAATACAAGCGTCACTACGATTTCATCACGCCCGGCGAAGAGCACCGTTTTTCCGATGAGCTCCGTATCGTCGGCCAGCGGGCCGTGACGCTGCTGGTCTATCTCAACGACGATTATGAAGGGGGCGAGACGGAATTTCCGCGACTGAATTGGCGCTACAAAGGCAAAGCTGGCGACGCACTGATTTTTTGGAATCTCTCGGCCGCTGGCGAGCGCGAGCCGTTTTCGCTGCACGGCGGGCTCCCGGTCATAAGCGGTGAGAAGTGGCTGCTGTCGCAATGGGTCCGGCAACGGCCAACGCCTCTGCGCTAACGGAGGGCCGGTGGTCTTGCAAAGCAGGTGCTAGTCCGCGAAGGGAGTGGTCGCATCGCTCGCCAAGGAATTTTCGATGGCTAAGTCAGGTTCAGTCAAGAAGGTCGTGCTCGCTTACTCAGGCGGTCTCGACACCTCCATCATCCTGAAGTGGCTGGAGGAAACCTACGGCTGCGAGATCGTCACATTCACGGCCGATCTCGGCCAGGGCGAAGAGCTGACGCCAGCGCGCGAGAAGGCGCTGAAGATGGGCGTGAAGCCGGAGAACATTTTCATCGACGATCTGCGCGAGGAGTTCGTGCGCGATTTCGTCTGGCCGATGTTTCGCGCCAACACACTGTATGAAGGCCAGTATCTGCTCGGCACTTCGATCGCGCGTCCGCTGATCGCCAAGCGTCAGATTGAGATTGCCAACCTCGTTGGCGCTGACGCGGTGTGCCATGGCGCGACTGGCAAAGGTAACGACCAAGTTCGCTTTGAAGTAAGCTATTACGCGCTGAAGCCGGACGTGAAGGTCATCGCGCCGTGGCGTGAGTGGGAGTTCGAGGGTCGCCCTGATCTCATCGCGTACGCGAAGAAGCACGGCATTCAAATCGCGCAGGGCAAGGAGCAAGCCGCGCCGTTCTCGATCGACGCCAATTTGCTGCACACGTCGAGCGAAGGTCTCGCACTTGAGGATCCCGACGTCGAAGTGCCGGATATTGTCACCAAGCGCGGCGACCGCCGCACGATCACGCCGGAAGAGGCGCCCGATCAGGCCGAGACGATCACGCTGAGCTTCGAGCGCGGTGATCTCATCGCCATCAATGGCAAAGCGATGAAGGCGCACGAACTGCTCGCCGAACTCAACCGTCTTGGCTCGAAGCACGGCATTGGCGGACTCGATCTGGTTGAGAATCGCTACGTCGGCATGAAGTCGCGCGGCTTCTACGAGACGCCCGGCGGCACCATCCTTTGGTACGGCCACCGCGCGATTGAATCGATCACGCTTGATCGCGGCGCCATGCATTTGAAGGACGAGCTGATGCCGAAATACGCCGGCCTCGTTTACAACGGCTTCTGGTGGACGCCTGAGCGGCGCATGCTGCAAGCCGCGATCGACGCCAGCCAAGATAGCGTCAGCGGCGATGTGAAGCTGAAGCTCTACAAGGGCGGCGTCCGCACCGTCGGCCGCTCGTCGCCGTATTCGCTCTATTCCAAAAAGCTCGTCGGCTTCGACGAAGCTGGCGGCTACAACCAGGCGGACGCTGAAGGCTTCATCAAGCTCAACGCACTGCGCCTGCGGATCTTGGCCGAACGCGATAAGAAGCGCGGCAAGAACGAGTAGCTGTGAGAGCGTGATGGGCGCAGCTTGTTAGGTCGCCCGCGTGAATCGCATCCACCAGTTCACTTCCCAGGTCGCGCCGCCATCGGTCGAGAAGGCTTGCTCCCACCGTGCGGAGTTCGCGGTGATCTCCGACCATTGAAAATAGACGCGGATTGGTTGACCGTTGAACGTGTCGTCGGCCTCAAAGCGGCCGATGCCGTTCTCGAAACTGCCGCGCACGGGTTGATCGATCGTCTGAAAGCGTTCGTCGAACCACCAGATCGACCAGAGCCGCGTTTCGGGATTGAAGGCGCGGATGCCCATGGCGCGATAGGCGCCGGTTGAGATGTCGAGCCAATTGTCGTCCATGTTGCCGAAACCATTGAGCGTCGGAACCATCGTGCACGTGCCATCGAACTCGACCCATTCGGTTGAGCCTGCGAGCCGTTCCTTCAGACGATGGTGGCGTACGTTCCAACTTCCAACGAGCCAATCCCAATCGTGGCGATGGCGTTCGAGATCAGACTCTTGGGACATGTTGCGCGCTCCGGTTTGCGCCCACGAGAGTCCCGGCGCAGCGACGGCCAAAGCGAAAGCAAATGTGTCTCGACGGGTAGGGTGGGTCATGGCGCGAGTGATAGCGCCGTCTACCTGACAGCCGATGTCAGGATTTAATCGCGCTCGTGAAATTGAAGATTCAACGTAAAAAGCCGAGGAGCGCGAAGACAAGAATCATGACAAGAACCAGGCCCGCTAGGCCTTTGATCAGAGTCAGCGGTCGGTGGCGCACGTCCGCTGCAAATCGCGCGCGGTCTTCTTCGCCTTTGACTTTCTTGCGATCGGTCGCAGTGCGACCGTCCTCATCACGCCATCCACCCATGCCGCACGATTACCATCAGTGTAGCTGAACGCAAACGCGCCCGCCGGTGAGGGCGAGCGCGTAGCGGTCAGTGAGTTGGGCGCAGTTTACGTCCAGTATTGGTCAACCTTGTAGAAGGCGAAGGCCTGATCGCGATACGCGATGCCATCGTTCTTGGTCAGCTCATCGATCGTATCGGAGGGCGCAGCCTTCAGTTCGTCCTTGGTGTAGGGGACGACATAGGCGTCTTCTTCCTCGTCATAGTTCAACGACGCCCATGGCAACGGATGGAATTTCTCGCCGATCTTCAATACGCCGCCAAAGCCGATCACCGCGAAGAGGATCGTGTTGTTGGTTTTGTCGAGCACGAGATCTTCAACTGTGCCGATCTTTTCGCCCGTCGTATCCTTGACGGCGGTGCCGATGACTTTCTTCGCGCGGATCGCGCTCGTGTGTCCTGTGGATGTGGGCATGATGGCTCGCTCTTGTTGGAATGGGTCCAACTAGAACCGAGAACGCGAGCAGGGGGTTCCGCTTCGCGCAGGCGGGAAACGCTATTTGTGCAGCGGCTCGCTTAGCTGAGGACGAGCCCAATCATCACCGCGCCGTAGTGGCCCGCAGCGCCGATGATGACGCACGCGTGCCAAAGCGCGCGGCGGAAGGGGATGGCGTGGTTGAGATAGAGCAGCACGCCTCCTGAGTATGTCACGCCCGCCACAACCAGCATGGCGATGGCCAACGGCGGCAGCGACGGCACAACCGGGCCTAGCACCAGCACGGCAAGCCATCCGAAGGCGAGGTAGATGAAGCACCAAGCCCGGTCGGAGAGGTTTTGGTAGAAGACCTTGCCCGCGGCGCCCGCGAGTGCAGCGATCCAGATCGCCACCGTCACCGCGACAGCGAAGTCTGGCGGCAGCAGCTTGATTGTGAACGGCGTGTAAGAACCGGCGATCATCAGGAAGATCGCGGCTTCATCGATGCGGCGCAAAACGCGGCGATAGCGATTAGGCCGCGTGAGGTTGTAGACGGCAGAGGCGGCGAGCATCGCCATCAGGCACATCGCGTAGATCGCGCCAGCGGTCGCCATCGGCACACCGCGATTAACCAAGGAAACGGCTACGAGAAGGCCGCCACCAACCAAAGCTGCAAGTATGCCGACCGCGTGCACAATCCCGTCGGCCGTATGCTCGGCCCGGTTCGGGTAGTGCTCTGCGAGCTCTTCCTCGTCAGCGGTCAGTAGATCCGAAAATGCCATACCAGTGCGTCTTCTTTTGCGTTCTGCGTGAGGGACGCCTCACATGTAGTTATAGTTCCTCCGCCTTAACGTCAGATGATGGAAAGCGCGTTTTTCCTGCAACACAATCAGTTGAGCCTGCTGCGCGCGCGCAACGTCAACGTTGCGCTCACCACGTGTTTCCCGAGTGGCGCGATTTTCGCACCGCGTTCGGTATGGCCGCACACCGTCCCAATCCAGCCGCGTTACGCGCTGAAGCAAGATTGCTGACCATCGCTGGTTTCTTCCTGCTCGGCGTTGGCTTTCCGCTAACCCTGATCATGACCGCGATCGCGCTCGGCTCCGGCAATAGCTCGCCGTTCGTGCCGGCGGCGATTGGCGCGCCGCCGATCATGCTGGGCTATCTCGCGTGCCACTTCGCGTCGCAGCGTATGGTGAAGGCGAAGGCAATTGAGGGCGATCGCCGCTAAGCAGCGTGCCACTTCGATTGCTAATGTCAGCCCGACGGTTGTGTTTCGTTGACCACGGAACTTGAGCGCTTCAGCCTCGATTAAGCAAACACGCAGCACGCTTGTGCGTGCATTGCTTCGGAGGCCGTATGGAGACGGACGAGTTCGCGTTACAGTTAAAAGGCTGGCGCTTGGCGACAGCCGAGGTGCTCTACTACATGCCGGATCATCCGGCGCTCTTGCAGAGCTTCGTCTGGCAAACTCTCGATCTGGCTCCGTCGTACCCGCGCATCCATAAATTTTTGAATTTTTGGCGCGCCGAAATTCAGGCAGTGATCCATTCCGTCCGACTCGCCAGCGGTGAGCAACTGGCGCCCGCCAAGATCGGCAACGTCGCGACGATCCTTCATCACTGAATTGAGATTGGTGTTCGGCCGCATCGGACTACATTAGGGTTGGAGAGAGACCCGAATTGGAGACGCGCCGTATGCGAATGCTTCCACTTGCCGCTGTCGCCGGCCTGCTGGCCGCCTGCGCCACCGCCACGCCGTATCAGCCGTCCGAAAGCGCCGGCTACGGATTCCGCGAACAGACCATCGAAACCAACCGCGTTCGCATCACTTTCCGCGGCAACACGCTGACGGACCGCGAAACGGTGGAGACATACCTGCTTTATCGCGCCGCCGAAGTGACGCTCCAGAACGGCCAGGACTATTTTGTCGTCGCCAATCGTGACACCGAGGAACACTCGCGCCTGCAGAGCGATGGTTTCGATTCCGGCCGCTATGGCTTTTCCTATTGGGCTTTCCGCCCCCGTGGCGGCTGGTCCCCATGGTACGACCCCTTCTGGGATGAGCCCTCACGCTATCGCGAAGTCACCCGGTACGAGGCTATCGCCGAGATTGCGATGTTCAGCGGTCGAAAGCCGGCCAATGATCCGGATGCCTTCGACGCCCGTGAAGTGCAGGCCAATCTGCAGGGGCGGGTTGTCCGCCCGCCGCCGGGGTAGGGCTCGCGTTTCCAGCGAAGCTCAGTTAGACGTGTCGCCCGCTTGGGCCAGCCCAAGCCAGACGCACCCGTAGCTCAGCTGGATAGAGCACTGCCCTCCGAAGGCAGGGGTCGGGGGTTCGAATCCCTTCGGGTGCGCCATCTTTCCATTTGGCGCGTTTACGACACACTTAGACGCCCATGGCTGAACCGGTCACATACCGCAGGCGCCGAAACGCCATCTCCCGCACCGAACGGGAGTGGCGCGTCGAGGACGACGCGCTCGTCTCGCGCGGAAGTGCGGGCCGCGACCGCCGCTATCGCTGGTCGGATATCGTGAGCGTGCGTTTGCTTCATGATCCGGCGCCGGCGCGTCCCTGGCGCTACGTGTTCGAGCTGCAGCCCAAGCACGCGCGAAAGATCGTCATCGACAACGCGCATTATCTGGGCGAGCGCACTTTCGAAGAGCGCTCGGAGAGCTACACACCGTTCGTGCGCGCCGCCGTGGCGCGCTGGGCTGTGACGCATCCAAAGGGTCGCGCTCTGATCGGCGAGACCCCTAAGCGCTATTTCTTCTTGATGATCGCGTCGCTGCTGGGGCTTGGCGTCTTGGCATATCTGCTGGTCGCGGTGCCAACGCCGTTCGACTCTTCGCCGTACGCGGTGGCGGTGAAGCTAGGCATCATATTGTTGATGCTGCCGATTTTCTGGCGTCTTGTACTAAAAGCCATCCCCCGGGGTGTACCGCCAGATAAGATCCCAGAACGCGCTTTGCCGCCAAATTCGAACTCGGGTTAAGCAAAAGTTTAGGCCGCTGCTGCATACAGTGTAGCGGAGGTTCTAAAGTGCGCCAGAAAGACGGCCGTCGCGACTTATCTTTGATCCGCGCCAGCGGCTCGACCGCGCGCGTGCTCAATCTTGCGCTCGCCTTCGAACGCTTTGGTGAGACGGAGGATTTCACTAAGAAGCCGCTGTTTCGCAATCCGCGTCTCAATCGTGCGCTGATCCTGAAGCACGTCGTGCGCCAGCATGAGCGCGAGCTTTTCACGCGCCCGACAACGACCGCGACGAAAGTCATTCTGCCGTATGCCGCACAGGAGCTTGAGCTCGGCGGCATCAGCTTCATGGTCAACGAGATCCGCTTCGAGCGTCTGCTGAAAGACGCAGTCGGCGGCTACACGAATGACGCGGACCTCATCGCCGACGCTGAGCTGTTGCGCGTTCTGGCGGCGCTGCCGTCATTCGATCCGTTCTTGCTGCGCGAGCGTCTGCGGGTCATGGGCATCGATCCCGCGCGTGCGTATTTCGATATCGCCGAGGCTGATATTGCGCGCATGCGCGCGTTCGTCGGCAGAGAAATCGCGCAACTTGTGAATCTTGCGTTTGCGACCGGCGGCGTTGATGCTGGCGGCCTGTCGCAGCGGCTTGCCGACAAGCTGATGACGGACGAGACCGCGAAAACGCTTGATCCGCTTCGTCAGACTTTGCGTTTGTCGGGTGAAGAGTACATCGAGGGCGTCTTCGCGTGGAAAGGCTTCCTCTATTACAAGTGGCTGATGGACGAGATCCGTCCCGGCCTCAGCGAGTTCAAGCCGCGCTTTGCCGGCCTGCGCATTTCGCAGGCGACGGCTGACGAGCGCCGTGACCTCGCAGAAACGCGCCGCGATATTCTGACGAAGATGGAACTCGCGCTCGGGCGTGTCGAGGAAACGCTGCTCGAATACGGTGTGGCATTCGCCGCGCTCGCCGAGGGCCAGCCATCGGCATTCCGGACCTTCTTGCTGAAGGCGCCGTCGATGTTCATCCCAATCGGTGAGGCGGTTGGCGTTATCCGCCACATCAACTCGTTCTGGCGCTTCCGCTTTCCGGACGCCGCGACGCCGATGATGGAAGCCGATGAAGCGATCGAAGTGCTCCACGATTTCGAAACGACGGTTGAAGGCGTCGATTTCGTGAAGAACAAGACGAACGAGCACAAGCTCGCGAGCTGATCAGGGAAGTGTGCGTTTGAAGATGAGATCGCGCGTCAGCGTACTCAGGCGTGCACGTCCGCACAGCGCCATTGTCCGCCGCAGCTCGCTATCCATGATCTCCAGTGCGCGTCTTACGCCGCGTTCACCGCCCGCGCCGAGTCCATAGAGATAGGCGCGGCCGAGCGCGACCGCGTTTGCACCCAAGGCCAGCGCCTTCACAATATCGCTGCCGCGCCGCACGCCGCTGTCCAGGATGATTTCCGCGCGGCCAGCCACCGCGTCCACAATCCCCGGCAGCGTATCGATGGTCGATGGCGCTGTGTCCAACTGCCGTGCGCCATGGTTCGACACCCACACCGCGTCCGCGCCGATGGCAACGCACCGTTGCGCATCTTCGGGTGTCGAAATGCCCTTGATCGCGAGCTTGCCGTCCCAGGCTTCACGCAACCAGCGGGCATCGTCCCAGGTCACCGTGCGATCGAACTGCGTGTTGATGAAGCCAATAAGTCCGCCATCGATCTTCATATGTGCAAAATTGGCGGGACGGATTTCGGGGGTCGTCGCCAAATCCCAGAGATAGCCTGGCGCTGCGAGCGCTTGCGTTGCCGTGCGCCATGTCACCTTTGGCGGGATCGTGAAATCATTCGCGCCGTCGCGCTCGCGATTGCCTCCGACCGGGACATCGACCGTGAGCAAAATCGCGCTGAAGCCTGCCGCCTTCGCGCGGCCGAGCATTTCTTTCACCAGCTCGCGGTCACGCCAAACATAAACCTGGAACCACTTCGTCCCTGGATTCACAGCGGCGATGTCTTCCACCGATGTCGAGGCCAATGTCGAGCAAGCGTACGGCACTCCCGCCGCGTGTGCGGCCCGCGCGACTGCAAGCTCGCCTTGGCGCGGATGAAAAAGCCGAGAGGTTGCTGTTGGACTGATGAAAAAGGGCGAGGCCGAAGCTGCGCCCATGATGGTGGTCGAGGTGTCGATCTCGCCCACGTCCGCGAGCGCATCCCACACCAGCTCGATGTCGCGAAACCGCGACACGTTCCGCGCCAAGGTCACTTCATCGTCGGCGCCGCCATCGATATAGTCGAATACCATCCGCGGCAGGCGTTCCCGCGCCATGCGCCTGAGATCGGCGATATTCCGTGCTCCGGCTATGGAAGAGGGGATGTAACCCGGCTGCGACATGCCCAATTTCTGGGGCCGAGCGCCTTGCCCTGCAAGCCAAAGCCGCCCGGTCTTGCCTCCCCGCCCGGCTCCGCGTAGGAAACCGCCCTTCCTTCGGCGGCCCTTGGGCCACCGTCCGGGGCCGCCTTAGCTCAGCCGGTAGAGCACCGCATTCGTAATGCGGGGGTCAGGTGTTCGAGTCACCTAGGCGGCACCATTCCCTCATTTTCGAGCATTTTCGCAGACCGTCTCAGGGCGTCGCAAATCGTCTCGAACTCGTTGAACTACAAAGACTTTTGCGCCTCTGCGGAGAGCTTGTGGCCGTCGCGTCCCGAAGCGGGGCGTCTCATTGATTTTCAGCGCCATGTTGGGAAACCGTTGGGAAGAAAAACGCCGTATTTGGATTTCCCAACACGGAGTCATTTTCCCAACACGAGTTCCGATTTTCGTGTGCCGAGCCTCAACCATTCGATTCCACTTTGTGACCCGTACAGAGTCGCAAGCGAACGACGGGATCGGCGCTTTCCCAACACCTCCAGATTCACTGGTTCGCCGATGAAACTGTCTGATCTCAAATGCCGAAAGGCGAAGGCCGAAGATAGGCTCATCAAGTTGAGCGACGGCGATGGGCTCTTTCTGCACGTCTATCCAAACGGCAAGAAGCTCTGGCGCATGAGCTATCGCCACGCCGGCAAACAGCGCGACATGCCCTTTGGTCCGTACCCGCTGGTGAGCCTGCTTGAGGCCCGCGAAAAACGTTATGCGGCGCGCAAGCTGCTGCTTGATGGGAAAGACCCCGCGACCGAGAAGAAGGCGGAAGAAGTCGCGGCCGCGCAACGTGAAGAAACCACCTTCGCCGCTTACGCCAACATCTATCTTGACCGGCTCGCCAAAGCGGGACGATCGGAACCCACGCTCAAGAAGTCGAGATGGATCGTCGAGGTCCTGGCGAAGGACCTTCGGTCTCAGCAGCTCACAGACATCACGCCGCGCGATGTTCTTCGCGTTCTTCGAGTCGTGGAGGCCAAGGGCAACCGCGAAACCGCCCGTCGCATGCGCGGGGTGCTGTCCTGTGTTTTTCGTCTCGCGGTGATCGAAGATGTGATCCAGGTTGATCCATCGGCCCCGCTCAAGGGCGCGCTTCTGCCCCCCGAAACACGCCACCAATCGGCCGTTACCAATCCCGAAGCGTTCGGCGCGCTGTTGCGGGCAATCGATGGCTATGAGGGCCACCGCACGATCAAGCTTGCACTCCAGCTGTTGGCGTTGACGTTTCCGCGCCCCGGCGAGCTTCGTCAGTCGGAATGGCCGGAGGTCGATACGAAGGGGGCGCTTTGGATCATCCCGGCGCATCGCACCAAAATGCGGCGTGAACATCGCATTCCCCTCTCGCGCCAGGCCGTTGAGAAATTCGAAGCGCTTCGCGACATCACCGGGGGAGGTCAACTGTGCTTTCCCTCAATCCGATCGCTCGACAACCCACTTAGCGATGGCGCCCTGAACGCGGCACTACGGGCAATGGGTATCGACGGAAGCGTACATGTCGCCCACGGATTTCGCAGTTCGGCATCCTCACTGCTCAACGAGCATTCCGCGTTCTCGTCCGAAGCAATTGAACGCGCGCTCGCTCACGGCGAACCCGATAAGGTGCGCCGCGCGTACAATCGCTCTCAGTACTGGGACGAGCGCGTCGCGATGATGCAGTGGTGGGCAGACTACCTTGACCGCCTTAGAGGTCGGCGAATGCCAATGCAGGAGCAATTCGGAGCGCAGCCGGACTTGTTCGGCTAAGGCGCAACCATCGTTATCACAGCCGTCGACCGCCTCGGAGGATCTGCGTCATTCACCTGGGTGAGCCCGTCAGCGCCGGATGGCGGACGTTCATAACGGACTTGTCCTGTGGATCGTGATTGGCCCATTTGCGAACGCGACCGATGACTGGAATGGTCCCCCATTCGCGCCGTTGGTAAGGTGTTGTCGCGACGACGGAGATTGGCCCATT
>JBEBHI010000198.1:0-5705 GCA_040080935.1 Terricaulis sp. | reverse complement strand
CGCGCCTGGCTTTGATCCGAACCTGTTCGTGAACGGCATCAGCCGAACCAATTTCGCTGGCTACAACGAAGACGAGAAGAAGCCGCTCTATCACAAGACAGTCACCGGCGTTTACGCGCCGGGCTCGACGTTCAAGATGATGGTCGGCATTGCCGCCAAGCAAGCGGGAGTTGAAGATAATTGGGCCGTCGGTTGCTCGGGCGGCTTCGCTTATGGCGGCCGCGTTTTCCACTGCTGGCGCGCCGGCGGCCACGGCCGCGTCAATCTGCACGATGCCATCAAGCATTCGTGCGACGTCTACTTCTACCAAGCCGCGCTTCGCGCCGGCCCTGAGCGCATCGCAGCTGTCGCGCGCGCGTTTGGCCTCGGCCAACACTTTAACGTCAACGTCCCGAACATTCGCGACGGCCTCATCCCTGATCCAACCTGGTGGCAGGAAAATCGCCACGAGCAATGGACTGGCGGTCTCACCGTCAATTACGGCATCGGGCAGGGCGCGATGGGCATCACGCCCTTGCAGCTTGCGGTCATGGCCGCGCGTCTCGGCAATAACGGCCTCGCTGTCGCGCCGCGTCTCATTCGCGAAGGGCCAAACGTCACCGATCCGCCAGCTCCGGCGCGCATGGAAGGCATCGAAGCCGACTTCTTGGCGCGCGTGCGCGACGGCATGTTCGGCGTTTGTAACGAGCCGGGCGGCACGGCAACGCGCGCCGGCAATATGGAATTGGTACGCCATCCTGAAACCGGCGCGGCCGTCCCGCTCACGCCGGAAAACCGCGCCTGGCAGCCCGTTCAGATCGCCGGCAAAACCGGCACCGCGCAGGTCCGCGCGCTCGGCGCCAACCGTGGCCGTCACTACTCAACCATCGAATGGCGCTACCGTGACAACGCGCTCTTCTGCTGCTTCGGTCCGTGGCACGAGCCGCGGTATGCGTGCGCTGTTGTCATCGAACACGGCGGCGCAGGCTCCGCCGTTGCAGGCCCGATCGCGCGCGAAATCATGCGCGCGACGTTGATGCGCGATCCGTCGCGCCGCGAACCGGCGCGCCTTTCGCGGCTTGAAGAAAATCTGGCGAGGAACGCATGACCACGCTTTCTCTCACCTCCAGCCCCAACACGATATTCGATCGTTTCGCCAAGCTCAATTGGGGCATCATCACCATCCTCATCGCGCTCGCCTTCATCGGCGTGCTGATGCACTTTTCGGTCTCGTCGGGCGCCTGGACGGACATGCCGCTGAAGCACGGCATCCGCTTCGTCGTGCTGCTCGTGATGATGATCCTCGCGGCAATCTTCCTCGATACGCGCTTCTGGCTCGCGATTGCGTACCCGCTCTACGCGTTATCGCTCCTCTTGTTGGTCGGCGTCGAAGTTGCTGGCGCTACGCGCATGGGCGCGACGCGCTGGCTCGAAATCGGTCCGCTTTCGCTACAGCCGTCGGAGATCATGAAGGTCGCGATCGTGCTGGCGCTCGCGCGTTATTATCACCAGCTTGATCCGCGCAAGACCGGCACCGTGCTCTGGATCATTCCGCCGTTCCTGATGATCGTCGCGCCCGTCGCGCTGGTCATGCACCAGCCTGACCTCGGCACGTCGCTGATGATCCTCTTCGCCGGCGTGTGCATCATGTTCCTGGGCGGATTGCTTTGGCGCATCATCGCAGCAGGGGCGATCGTCGCCATAGGCGGGGCGATCTTTGCGTATTTCGGCTTCCTGCATGAATACCAACGACAGCGTGTCGATGTCTTTCTCGGCATCACACAAGACCCGCTCGGCGCCGGTTATCACGTGCTGCAATCGAAAATCGCCATCGGTTCAGCGGGCCTATTCGGCCGCGGTTGGATGCAAGGCACGCAAAGTCAGCTCGACTTCCTGCCGGAAAAGCACACCGACTTCATCTTCACGATGATCGTCGAGGAGTTCGGCTTGCTCGGCGGCGCGCTCGTGCTCTTCCTTTTCGGCGCGCTCTTAGCGTTCACAATGCAGGTCGCATACAAGGCTCGCTCGTTGTTCGGCAAACTCGCGGCCGGCGGCGTCGCTGCGACGCTCGCGTGCTATGTGTTCATCAATACGGCGATGGTGATTGGTCTTGTGCCGGTCGTCGGCATTCCGCTGCCGATGATCAGCTTTGGCGGCACGGCGATGGTGACGCTGATGGTCGGCTACGCGATCGTCCTCTGCGTCGACCTCCACCGTGACCAACACGGCGCGCGTGGGTGGCTCTGGTAGCTACCAGCTTCCGCGATCCGCCATCCAATCGGTCGCGCGTACGAGTGCGTCGACTATGCCGGGCTCAAGCGAGCTGTGGCCGGCGTCGTGGATCACTTCCAGCTCTGCTTCCGGCCAGCGTTGCTTCAAATCCCAGGCGCTGCGCATCGGCGTGCACATGTCGTAGCGGCCTTGCGCGATGCGACAGGGGATGCCGCGCATGCGTGGCGCTTGCTCTAAGAGCCAGCCATCGGTTTCGAAGAAACCGCCGTTGACGAAGTAGTGGTTCTCGATCCGCGCGAACGCTTCAACGAACCGATCCTCATTGAACCGCGACGGCAGCGCGCTCGGTCCCGCGATCGAGATTGTTTCGCCTTCCCAACGCGACCATGCCCGCGCCGCGCGGACGCGTTCTGCCCAATCGTTCGAGGTCAGGCGCTTGTGATAGGCGCGCAGGAAATCGCCGCGCTCGCTCGGCGGGATCGCTGACGAATAGCGTTCGAACGCATCTGGATAAACGTGGCTGGCGCCATCTTGATAGAACCAGTCGATCTCGCTCTTTCGCAGCAGGAAAATGCCGCGCAGGACCAGACCTGCGCACCGTTCCGGGTGCTTGGCCGCATACGCCAACGCCAACGTCGAACCCCAAGAGCCGCCAAACACCACCCATTTGTCGATGCCGAATTTTTCGCGCACGCGCTCAATATCGGCGACCAGATCCCAGGTTGTGTTTTCACGCAGTTCGGCATGCGGTGTTGATCGCCCGCAGCCGCGCTGATCCATCGCCAGCACGCGAAAGCGCTTTGGATCGAAGAAGCGGCGCATCTCCGGCGACAGACCGCCGCCTGGTCCGCCGTGTAGCGCCACTGCCGGGCGTCCCTTCGGATTGCCCGATTGCTCCACATAGATCGTGTGCAGATCCGAGACCTTCAGCATCTCGCTCGAATGGGCTTCGATCGCTGGATAAAGGTCGCGGCGGGGCGGGGGCGTTTGTCCGTACATAATGCTTGGTTACGAGGGCTGCGCGCGCCGTGCAAGGCTCGTGCTGCGACATTCCAAATCTGCCGTATCGCGGCGTCGCACAAGCAATGCTACGCGGAGGCGCTTGAACGCTCAATCGCCCCCGCCATCGATCTTTTCCACGCCCGCCGCGCGCGTGACGATGGTGATGTCTGCGCTGTTTGGCACGACAGGCGTCATTCTGGTTTTCCTGCCGCGCTGGCTCGAACTTGAGCGCCATCTCAGCGGCACCGAGATCGGGATCATCATTTCGCTCGCGCAGTTCGCGCGTCTCATCACCGGGCCTCTGATCGCCTATCGCGCCGACCGCGCCAGCGATCGCGCCACGCCGTTGAAGATCATCGCGCTTGCGGCTGTGTTTGCGTACGCGGCGTTCTTCTTCGTGGCGCAGGGCTTCTGGCAGCTGCTCATCTTTGGCTTTGTTGCGCTGACGCTCACGCAATCGATGACGCCGCTGATCGAAGCCGCGACCCTGCGCGCTTCGGCGCAAGGCAAGATCAGTTATGGCTTCGCGCGCGGCATTGGCTCGATCGCGTTCATTGCGGCGAACGTTCTCGGCGGCATTGTCATCGCCCGCTTCGGAATCATCGCTGTCGTCATCTGGGTGCTGTGCGGGCTTTCGCTCACGACGGCGACGAGTTGGCTTGGCCTCCACCGTGACCCGCCTCCGCCGCGCACAACGACATCGCGGAGTGGCGGCGCTAGCGCACTGCTACGCAATCGTAGCTTCCTCATTCTCATTGTCGCGTGCGGTCTCATCCAAGCCGCGCACGGCTTCTACTATTCTTTCTCGACCATCGTATGGCGCGGGCAGGGTATCTCGAATGAGATGATCGGATTCCTGTGGGCGTTCGGCGTCGCGGTTGAAGTCGCGTTTCTCTGGAGCTTGCCGTTTATCGAACGGCGCAGCACGCCAGAAGGGTTGATACTGATTGGCGCTGGCGCCGCTGTCGCGCGCTGGTTCGCAATGGGCTTCGCGCCGCTCGGCTGGGTGCTTTGGCCGTTGCAGGCGATGCACGCCTTGAGCTTTGCGGCGGCGCATGTCGGCGCCATGCGTTTGCTGCATCGCGACGCGCCTGAGCAATCAGCGGCAATGGCTCAAACGCTGTACGCGGTGATGTCAGGTGGCCTCCTAATGGGCGCATCCACCTTGATGTCCGGGCGCCTCTACGATGTCGGCGGCGCCATCGGGTATTGGGCGATGGCGGCAATGGCTGGCGCCGGCGGGCTGATCGCGCTGTTCCTGATCCCGCCAAAGTCGCGCGTTTCGACGGCAACACCTCAGTAAGAATTCGCCTCTCACGGGAACCATCGCCCTGAAAGCGCCCTCTGCTTCTTTGCCTTATATTTTCTGTTAGCCGTTATCGGTTGATGGGCAGAAAGCCTGAAGGGGACTCGGATTGGCCGAAGCGGCCGCTTTTGACTTCCGCGAGGATGAGCGCGCGCCGATTCTGGCGCTGCGCGGGGACTGGACGGTGGACACCATCTCCGGTCTCGAGCGCGGCTTGGCGGAAGTTTCCGAGAAGTTAAAGCAAGGCGCAGTCGTCGACGTCTCAAGCCTTGGCCGCTTTGATGTTGCCGGCGCTTATCTGATCGATCGCACATTCCGCGAAAGTGCGGCGGGCGATAAGAGCCGCATCGCCATTCGCGGCGAGCACACAAATGCGATGCGCTTGTTGCAGGCGGCGCGTAAAGCCTACGTTGGCCCAGCGCCACCGCCGCGGCATCTGCATGGTCTGAAAGGTTTCTTCGATCTCACCGGCCGCGCGATGGTGTCGATCGCCGATGAAATCGTCGAGACCGTTGGCTTCTTCGGTGAGGTGCTAGTCACCATTGGCCGCCAGATCATCGATCCGCGCCGCGTTCGCGCGATCTCCGTCGTGAGCGTGATGGAGAAGGCCGGCCTCAACGCGCTGCCCATCGTGATGTTGTTGTCGTTCTTCATCGGCATGGTCGTCGCCTATCTCGGCGCGCGCATCCTTGCCGATTTCGGCGCCCAAGTTTTCGTTGTTGAGCTGGTCGCGATCTCAGTGCTTCGTGAATTCGGCGTGGTTATAACTGCCGTCATTCTGGCCGGTCGCACGAATTCAGCTTTTACGGCTGAGATCGGCGCCATGAAGATGCGTCAGGAAATCGATGCGATGCGCGTGATCGGCATTCGTCCGATGGACGCGCTCGTTGTGCCGCGTGTTGTCGCTATGCTGGTGATGACGCCGATCCTGACTTTCGCCGCGATGATGGCAGGCATGTTCGGCGGCCTGCTCGTATGCTGGGGCGCGCTCGACATCAACCCGGGCATGTTCTTCGGCCGCTTTCAGGAAGTTGTCCCGGCACAGCATTTTTGGGTCGGTTTGGTCAAGGCGCCCGCGTTTGCGCTCGTGCTTTCGGTTGTCGCCTGCAAGCAGGGGCTTTCGGTCGGCGGCGATGTCGGCTCGCTTGGGTCTCGCGTCACCACTTCGGTGGTGCAGGGCATCTTC
>JBEBHI010000048.1:0-20513 GCA_040080935.1 Terricaulis sp. | reverse complement strand
CAAGGAACTGCCATGCTGTTTGGCTCGATACCTATGATTTTCAGGCCGTGCCATTTTATCAGCGCCTGGGTTATTGCGAGTTTGGAAGGCTCGAAGATTGCCCGCGAGAGCATTCGCGGCACTTCTTCCGCAAAGATCTCTGATCTCTGAATTCGGCGAATTTTGGCCGCGCGCGCCGAAATCAGGAATGTCCGTATGCGAACCAGCTGAGGCGATGGCCGCCGTCGGGGGCGGACGTCAGTCCGGCGTTGGCCAGGGGTCTAAGAACGCCGCGAAAGAACGACGCGCCGATCGCCCTCGCGGCGCGCGTCGAGATCGAGGCTGGTTCCGATCAGTTCGATAAACGCCGACGCGCATCTCGCCCAGTGCTGGGTCGCAATGTACAAAGCGCCATCCTGTTTGACGCGAGACTTCGGGGATGACTTCGTTCAGCGTCCGCGGAAGGCGAGCATATGCTCGTCCAGGCCAAAGAGGAGGGCGTCGCGCGCCGACGCGCGCCGGGCTCTCGTGCCGCGCACCGAGCCGCGCGACAATCTAGGAGAGGCGCGTCTCGGCCCTTCGGGCCCCGATCCCTGACGCCGTGCTAATTGCCGAAAAAGATGCGCTCAGGAACGGCTCTAGGAAGAAAGACGTACCGGATCTGCTAGCGGCTGGCGCGTTGGATGGCATGGCGCGCGATGCCCAGGAACACGCCCCGGCCATTGCCACGCCGCGCTGCGCATAACTCGGCGGGTATTTCGGTGACGCCGCGGCGGGTCTGGATCACGCCGGCGTTGTTGTAATCGCCGGTTTGGGTGATGGAGCCATCGAGGTTGCGCCCGATCTGGATAAGGCACGCAGCGTTGTTGTCGCCATTCTGCGTGATCGCACCAGTGTTGTTGCGCCCATACTGGCGGATGCCGGCAGTGTTGCCTTGTCCGTTTTGGACGATCGCTGCGCCATTGTTCGAACCTTCTTGGCTCACGCTGGTGCGGTTCTCAGCTGCGCCCCTGGCGATGGTGTAAACCATCGCCGGGATACTGTTGCGCTGTTGTTGGGCGTGTGCTTCGCCCGCCAGCAAGGCGGCCATTGCGGCGGCGGCAATCATAGCGCGCGTAGAGCGTTTCATCGTAGGCTCCTAGAGAGTGACGCTGCGGCGGCACAATCGGCCGCTGTCGTCGCGAAGCGTCAGCGTTGCACGCACACGCGCGCCGCGTTCGACGCTGATTTCGTTTTCACCAAGCAGCGCCGACGAGCCGGCGGTGAGATCGAGCGCGCCGCTTTGGCTGATATCGGACGAACCGGCCGAGCCGGACTTGGTGATGACAAGATCGTATTCGCCGGAGATGTCGCGATCAGCAAAGGCGCGCGCTTGGATCAATAGACCGTTGGCTGTGCGGCGCGAGCGGACTTCACAGGTGACGGCGTCGTAGTGCGACGCATGGCGCGCGGGTTGGGCATGCGCGGACGCGGGCGCGACAGGTTCGGGTGCGTTTGCTTCGGCCATGATAGGCGCGGCTGAGATGGCGTCAGCGGGTTCCGCTTCGGTGCGCGCGGCGGCAGAACACGCCGTCAGCGCAGTGATCGCCGCCATTGCGAGAAGAGAAAATTTTGACATGGGTTGCTCCTTTTGGGGCAAGGCTGCGGGAAGGCGGAAGTGCGCCTTCCCGCGAGCCGCCTCAGTTGTAACCGCTTTGGACCACCACCGAGATGTTGCCTTCGCCGCGTTGGCGCACTTCGACATCCTGACCGTTGCCGATTTGGATGATGCCGGAGGTGTTGTTCACCCCGTCCTGGTCGGTGACGGCGCGGCTTCCATTGCCGATCTGGGCGACGCCGGCGACGTTGCCGCGGCCAGTTTGGATGGTTTCAGCGCGGAGGTTGCGGCCTTCTTGACCGGTGGCCGAGAAGTTTTCCGAGCCAACTTGCGTGGTCGCGACATGATTGCGCGTGCCGTACTGGTCCATGCGCATGAAGTTGCGATAGCCGTCCTGTACGCCGCGGGCGTAGTGGCGCCCGCCGCGCTGATTGATGACCGCGCCATTACGGTCGCCGGTTTGCGCCTGGCCGGCGGCGTTGGCGTAACCCGATTGAGTGACGACGGTGCGGTTCTGCGCGTGCGCTGCGGTCGCGCCCATTGAGGCGAAAAGAGCAGCGGCCGCGACCGCGGAAAGCAAACGTTTCATGAGTCCAAGCTCCCAGGTTCAAGTGCAGCGTTCCCTCGCCCACGCTTGAACGAGTGCGAGGATGTCGCGCTGGAGATGAGCGGCGCTTGAACGAAAGCCTCAGTGTGCAGTTGATGCGCGTGCGAACCGCCAGTGCGCGAAAATACGCCCCGAAGTTTACTCCGGGGCGTTAAGTGGGAGCAGCAAGGAAGGAGACGACCGCGTTTAGTTGCCGTTCAAGAGCACGCTTAGAATGACGCCGGTTGCGATGGCGACGAGCAGATAGTTGCCGCGATCGTCTTCGACGTAGCGATAGCCGCGCGGAGGCGCGCTGAGGCCACAATCGCGCCAATCCACATCGCTGTAGCGGTCGCGATAATAAGACGGCAGGCGATCGCCGCGCCGCCAGGCGCGATAGCCCGGATCGAAATGGGGATCATCGTAATAGGCTGCTGGCGGCCCGCCGTAGTGCCATTGGCCGCGGTAAGTATAGCCGTTGAACGCGCGCGAATTCCATTGCTCGCGACGAATGGCGCGCCGCAAGTCTCTTCTGTAGCGGTCGGTGCTCCAGTCTCTGTCGCGGTAGTCTCTATCGCGACCGTCGTCGTCGCGATAATAGCGATCGCGCTCGTGCGCGGCGGCCTGAGCGGGAACCGCCAAAGGCGCCCCCAGCGTAGCTGCGGCAAGGGCCGCGGTGATAATGCGTTTCATGAAGCACAAGCTCCCGTCATGCTTCCCTCTCGCGACAAGATTTGACGAAGGCAGCTGAATGCTGCGTGAACCCAAGGCTTCTGCGCTGCGGTCAGAGCGCCGACGCGCATTTCGCCGAGGGCAGGATCGCAAGTTCGAAGCGCCAGCCGGTCTGGCGCGAGATCTCGCCTATTGGCTCGTTCAGCGTTTCGCGATCGAAGGCGAGCATGTGCTCTTGCCAGGCGGAAATGTGCGGCGTCGCGCGCTGACGCGTGCCGGGCTCTCGTCGCGTTCCGCGACCGAGCCGCGCTTGGCGTGTCTCGGCCCCTCGGGCTTTCGATCCCTGACGAGACCGAACCCGAAGCGCTAGCGGTCGTAGAATGCCCCGAACCCGGACATTCGGGGCTTGATGCTGGACCTGCATTCTCAGCTGCGATTAGACGACAGCCTCGGCCCGTTTGGGTCATTCGACCTGCGCAAATTCCGGCGCCGCGCCACACATCAAATCGCTACGCTGGACGCCAGACCCGATATTCAACAGCGAGGCCGGGCAAGATGCGACCTTCGCCTATGAAGAAGGTAGTGTTGAGCCAACTGTACCCCGCGTCCCCAGTTTCAAATCTTGGGTTGGTATAGAAGTGTTGGTCGGTGAACTCGGTCCCCGTCTCATTGCCAATCGCGTTTTGGACGGTCGCGTTCATCTCAAGCAGGCCGACGTATTGCACGTAGAGAAAGGCCCCATCGTGTGTCTCGACTTGTGCGCGAACGTCGACCCGGAGGTAGCCGTCGGGTCCGATCAGCGCCCATTCACCGCCTCCGCGCACGGCCCCGCGCAGGCGGTCGCCGACCACTTCGCCGCCGCTCAGTTCATAATACATCCTCGTGCCTATAGGACCTGCTCCAATCGGGAGCGCTGGCTTCAGAGTCGCTCTGAACGTGAATTCATGCACTAGGTCCATTCCGCTTCTCCTTGAGCTTTCCACCTGATCAACACCAGTTTTGGATTGGGCGCACCTGACAATCGCGCGGCCGGCCAGCATCGCCGATCTCACGCCGAAGAGCTCGCAGCATTGCCGGCGCCACGATTGGATCGATTAGGTCAGTCGTGACCTTTGACCGCTTGGCAGTCGATAGCCGTTCGCCCCTGCGTTGACAGTTTCGGGCTAACATGCGGTATCGTCGGGGCGTCGGTTGCGTCAGTCCTGGGGAGGGATGCCATGATAGTTCGAACGAGTGTTGCTTGCACAGTCGCCGCATTGGCGATGTTGTCGTTAGCGGGTTGTTCGGAGAGCGCCGATCAAACGACTCCACCGGATGCGAGCGCGCCGCCCCCAGCAGGAGCTCCGTTGACGCGGTTGTCTCAGGATCCCGATCTCCAGTGGGGCGCTTGCCCAGATATCTTCCCCGCTGGCTGCCAGATCACGGTTCTGCACGGCGATCCAGGTGGCCCCAACGCCGATGTCTTCTTGCGTATTCCAGGCGGCTATCAGCTCCCGGCGCACTCACACACGTCAGTGGAACGTATGGTTCTGGTCACCGGCGAACTGAACATTCAGTATCAAGGCGCGCCCGCCAGCACCCTCACGGTCGGCGAATACGCATTCGGCCCGGCGGGGCTGCCGCACGTCGGCACTTGCACCAGCACCGACGCCTGCACGCTGTTCATCGCTTTTGAGGGGCCAGTTGATGCTTTGCCTTTCGAAGGCTCGATCGATTAGGCAGATAGGCCAAAGCGCGTATGGACGGCAGTCTTCGGCGACATCGCGTTATTGCTGCGTCCGCTAAGCCACTGTCCGCGATCGAGGGCGCTCTCAACGGGTCGATGCAACACACTCGCTAAATCGCTCTGCCGGGGTGTGAAAGTCCAGAGTTTTTCTTGGCCGCTCGTTGAGCTCACGGGCGATGCGATTGAGCTTTGTCTGCGAGTGCGGCGCTAAGTCCGTTCCCTTGAAAAATACTGGCGCAGCAGCCCATTGGTGTTCTCGTTTGATCCGCGCTGCCAAGGGCTATGAGGATCGCAGAAATAGATGTCGACATCTGTTTCCAGCGTGAAGCGTTGGTGGTCTGCCAACTCTTTGCCGTTGTCCCAGGTCAGCGATTTGTAGAGTTCGTCGGGAAGCTTGCGGGCTTGCTTGATCAGCGCATTGACGACGGTCTGCGTTTCTCGGTTCGGGATCTTTGCCAGCATGACATAGCGGGAATGGCGCTCGACCAGCGTGATGATCTGGCTGCTGTTGGAGCCGAGCAACAGATCACCCTCCCAATGACCAGGCACGGCGCGGTCGTCAGCCGAGGCCGGCCGTTCGCGAATTGAGCCGATCGCTAGTCCGACACCCATCACGACGGCGCCCGCGATTAGCACCGTGCGGTCCTGCAGACGGGTCAGCAGCTTCGGCAGAGTTAGTGCGGCGATCATTGATCCTGCGCCAAAGGCCGCCAGCGCCCACGCCGTTGCCCGTTCGGTCGAGGCGAACTCGCTCTGCACCAATACAACGGTGTTGACGAATACCATCGCGCCGCCTGCGGCGCTCGCGAGGGACAAGGCGATGAGTGCGCGCAGCCGAGGTGTGTGAACGAACAAACTCAGTCCGGCCGTCAGCCGTCGAATGAACGGGCGCACGCTGCCGCTCGATAGCGCGGGCAACGCGGCACTTACGACAAGAACGGCGGAGAGCGCGAAGCCCAAAGACGTGCCGGCGAAGAGATTGTTGTAGCTCATAAACCCAAGAAGGGCGGCGGCAAGCACTGGGCTCGCGACGCTTTCGAGGTCCGCCGGCAAGCGCGAGAGCGAGAGAGCCTTGGTGTAATCTGCCTCGTTCGGCAGGATGTCCGGGATCATGGCTTGAAACGCCGGCGTGAACGCAGCGGACGCCACGTAGAGGACCGTCATCAGTGCATAGATTTGCCACGCCTCGCTGACGAAGGGCATGCAGAGCGCAACGGCTGCGCGCACGAGATCTAGGCCGACGAGCAGCGTCTTGCGCGGAACATTCGCGGCTATAGCGCCCGCGACGGGCGCAACGCCGACATAGCAAACCATTTTGATCGCCAACGCCGCGCCAAGAATTTCGCCTGCTTGTGCGCCTGCGAGGTCATGGGCCAACAGGCCCAGCGCCACGGTCGCCAAGCTGGTTCCGAGTAGGGCGGCGACTTGCGCGGCGAACAGGTGACGATAGGCGGGATCGCGTAGCGGGGAGAACATGGGCCACGCTACACCCGCGAAAGCGGCGGTGCATCGGCTCCTAAGGGGGATTGGCGAGCGCAGCGGGGCGACGTCAGAAATGCCGACCACTGAGCAGCCGGGCGGCCAAATTGGGAAAATGTGCCGTGCGGGAGAGGCAGTTCATCTCAAAAATGAGGTGAATCCTTGCAACGACTCCTGCAACCTCCATAAACGGCAAGTGCGCGTTTGAGCGTTGGTAGGATTTTGATGGGGCGGGTGGAAACACCTTTCGGGACACTGGGCGGCAAGCCTTGGCTAGCGCTTCTTGGCGTACTCGCCATCGCTATCAATTGCTTTGTCGTCCAGGTGCACGTTCATACGCAAAACCTACCCCTCGCGGCTCACGTCCAAACCATTGACCGCGATGTCGGGCCTGACCATTGGCACGCTGATGCCGACCACGCGTCCCACCCCGCAGGTATTCCTGCACACAAACACGGCGGCCAGCAGACCTGCTATCTCTGCCAAACCGCCCTCGCGAGTTCGGCGATTCTGTCGTCGACGCTCGCGGTCAGTTTTGTCGAGCACAATTTCCTAGAGAATGTCGTCGTCGCAATTCTCGTTCCGACACGTGCGCCACGTTCCCACTCCTGGCAAAGTCGGGCGCCCCCTCTGCAGCTCTAACAGAAGCAAGGACCGTCCGCTGCGCCGCCTGGCGCTTCGTGGATGCGTCTGAATTGCGTCGTCACCGCCATTGGCTGCGATCGCAATTCGTCTTTCGTTTGAGTTGGAGGACAACGTGCACCTTTCCCGTTATGCGGCGAGCGCCTTTGCGGCGGCCGCGCTCTTATCGACCCCGGCGTATGCGCAGGACGCCGACGCCATCGCATCGCTTCGGCGCGACATGGAAACATTGCGCCAAGACTACGAGGCGCGGGTCAACGACCTCGAAGCGCGCTTGGCGCAAGCCGAGGCGGACGCTTCTGCCGCGCGCCAAAGTGCCGAACAAGCACAGCAGAACGCAACGCAGCAGGCGGTGGTCGATACGGACTCCACCGATCAAACTGCGCCGGACACTGTAGATCAGTACGCAGGGGTTGCCTCTGAACCGGCGGGCGGGGCGGCGGCGAATGCAAATGCCTTCAACCCGGGCATCTCCGTTGTTCTCAATGGTTTCCTGACGGCGTCGGATCGCGACACTGGTGGCGAGCGTATCGCCGGTGTGGCCACGGGTGGTGAGATCGAAAACCCACCACCTGGATTGTCTTTGGGTGAGGCGGAGATCGCGCTCTCGGCGAATATTGACCCGTACTTCTACGGTTTCATGGTCGCGGCAATCGACAGCGCGGGCGAAATCGGCATCGAGGAAGCCTACATCAGCACGACCCAGCTGCCGGCGGGTCTGACGCTAACTGCTGGCCGATTCTTCTCTGGCATCGGCTACTCAAACGAAACGCACGCACACAACTGGGCGTTCTCGGACGCCGCGTTGCCATATCGAGCGTTTCTGGGCTCGCAGCTTGGTGACGATGGCGTGCAGCTGACGTGGCTTGCGCCAACGGATTGGTACCTTTTGTTGGGGGTGGAGGCGTTTCGCGGAGACTCATATCCGGCTGAGGGCGCCGAGAATGACGGCGTGGGTTCGTATGCGGCCTTTGTGCGGACCGGCAGCGATCTCGACGCGAGCAATTCCTATCTCGCGTCAATTTCCTACCTGCATTCCGGCGCGCTTGATCGCGATACCGACGGCGATCTGTTCACCGGCGACAGCGAACTGCTGATTGGGAGCCTGACCTATAAGTGGGCGCCCGGCGGCAACCGGCTCAATCGCAATCTGACGGCTACGGGCGAAGTGTTCCTGGGCAATGAGAGCGGAACGTTCAATGGCATAGCGGTCGATCAGGATCGCTTCGGTTGGTACGTGCAGGGCGTCTATCAGTGGATGCCGCGCTGGCGCGCCGGCCTTCGCTATGCGGCGCTTGAGAGTGATGATCCGGGGCCGCTGCTTGCGGGGTCAGCGTTGGATGAGATGGGCGTGAATCCCTACACCGCCACCGCGCTCCTTGAGTGGGACCCCAGTGAATTCTCTCGGCTCAGGCTCCAATACAGCCGCGACGAATCCGACTTCGATCCGAACGATATCCTGACCATGCAATACACCGTGATTTACGGCGTGCATGGCGCGCACCGCTATTGAAGAGGCTACACATGAATAAGTTCATCATTGCAGCCTCCGCGCTGCTTGGCGCCGCCATCGCAACGCCAGCGCACGCCAATCTCAACGTCTTTGCCTGCGAGCCTGAATGGGCGGCGCTCGCGACCGAAATCGGCGGCGACAAGGTCGATGTCTATACCGCGACAACGGGTGGCCAAGACCCGCATTTGGTGCAAGCGCGTCCAAGTCTCATCGCGCGTGCGCGTACCGCCAATATTCGCGTTTGCACCGGCGCAGATCTGGAAGTTGCTTGGATCAACCTGATCGTGCAGCAGTCGCGCAATCCCCGGCTTGTCGCCGGCCAACCAGGCGCATTCGACGCGACGAGTGCGGTTCGGTTGCTTGAGCGAGGCGCTTCAGCCGACCGCTCTCAAGGCGATATTCACGTCCTCGGCAATCCGCACGTTCAGGGCGATGCGCGCAACATGATCCCGATCTCTCGGGCGATGGCGCAGCGTTTCGCGCAACTCGACGCCACCAATGCCGAGACCTATCGAACGCGACAAGCTGACTTCGAACGTCGTTGGAACGCAGCCTTGCAACGATGGGCGCAACGCGCCGCGCCGCTCCGGGGAACGCCGATCTTGGTGCAGCACCGGTCGTGGCCTTACTTGGTCAACTGGCTCGGATTGCGGGATCTCGGTGCGCTCGAACCGCAAGTCGGCGTGCCCCCGTCGAGCGGCCATCTGGCGCGCATGCTGCAGCAACAGCAGACCAACCCGGCGCGCTTCGTCATTCGATCCGCCTACGAGGATGGCCGGCCATCTGAATTCATCGCGCAGCGTGCGCATATTCCTGCTGTGATGCTGCCCTACACCGTAGGTGGCACGCCAGCCGCGACGAACCTCTTCACACTCTATGACGACACCATCACGCGATTGCTCGCGGGGATTGGCCAATGAGCTTTGAGAACCTTGAGCTAGGAATTCTATTCCCAGCGTTTCTTGCTGGGTTGCTGGTGATCGCAACGCACATTCCGCTCGGACAGCACGTGCTCAATCGCGGCATCGTTTTTATTGATCTTGCGATCGCGCAGGTTGCCGGCCTCGGCGTGACCGGCGCGGCTGCCCTTGGCTTTGAAGCTGAAGGTTGGAGCGTGCAAGTCGCCGCGGTTACCGCAGCTCTCGTCGGCGCACTCCTGTTGACGTGGACCGAGAAGGTGTGGCCGGAGGTTCAGGAGGCCCTGATCGGCGTGCTCTTCGTTGTTGCAGCTTGCGTTGAACTGCTGCTGCTCGCGAACAATCCGCGTGGCGGCGAGCATTTGAAGGATTTGCTCGTCGGGCAAATCCTGTGGGTGCAACCACAGCAGCTCATTCCGGTCGCCATCCTCTATGCAGTCGCGTTGGCGGCGTGGTTTGGGTTGCGTAACCGGCTCGGGCAGATTGGCTTCTACGTCCTATTTGCGCTTGTGGTGACGCAGTCGGTGCAGCTTGTTGGCATCTACCTCGTGTTCGCCAGCCTCATCATCCCGGCGCTCGCGGCAAAACGCTTCGCTGCGCCGCTCAGACTTTTCGTCGGCTACGGCGTGGGGCTGGCGGGGTACATGGTCGGATTGGTGGCTTCGTCGCTGTTTGATCTACCCACCGGCGCTGTCATCGTTGTGGCGCTGCTTGGCGTGATGGTTCTGACTGTGCTTCTGTCGTTGGCGGCGCCGAAATCGGCGAGAGCGTCGGTGGCGGCATGAGCAAGCAATTGAATATTCGGATGTTGAGCGTTATCGCGCTCGGTTTCGTTGCGACGCTATTGCTATCAGCTCCAGCCTTTGCGCATGGCGTACCGGACGCAGAAGTTCAGCGTCTAATCAGCGGCGGTCCACTCGATTTCGTGCGGTCCGGTGCGATCCATATGATCACCGGATACGATCACTTGCTCTTCCTGTTCGGCGTCATGTTCTTCCTTGCGCGGTTCTGGTCGATCGTGAAGTTCGTGACCGCTTTTACCGTGGGCCACAGCATTACTCTGCTTGGCGCGACGCTTCTTGGCGTTGAGGTCAACTACTACTTAATTGACGCCATCATCGCGATCTCCGTGATCTACAAAGGCTTCGACAACCTCGAAGGTTTTCCAAAGTGGATTGGAGTCAAGGCGCCAAACCTCATTTTGATGGTGTTCGCGTTCGGCCTGATCCACGGCATGGGCCTCTCGGCACGGCTTCAGAATATACAGCTGCCGCCTATGTCCCAGACTGATCTGATCGAGCGGATTGTCGCCTTCAATGTCGGCGTGGAAGCGGGTCAGTTGGCCGCCCTAGTCGTTATGGTGGCTGTGCTGGCCGTTTGGCGCAGATTCAGGAGCTTTCCGGTATTTGCGAAGGTGGCCAATGGCGGCCTTATGATTGCCGGATCATTGTTGTTCTTGTTCCAAATGCACGGTTGGCTGCACACTCAATATCCGGACAGCTACGGTTTCTCCCGCGACGGTCACTACCATGACCATCAAGCCATGCAGGACGAACTCAATCGTCAGCGCGAAGGACGCGACACGTTGATGCCCGCGGAGTCATTGCCATGAAGAACCTGACAAGGAGCGTATTGCTTGCCTTCGGCATCGTCGTGACATCGGCATCGCCAGCGTTGGCGCATCCGGGGCATGGGCTGGACGACCATATGTCGCCCCGCGAGATCGCCCTTTCGAGCGCTCAATACACGGTTCAGACAATGGTGGCGCGGCAGATCTTAGAGCCAAGCTGGCGCGACATCCAGCCATCGAGCGCTATGCTGCGCGACCGTAATGGCGCGACCGAATGGCTGATCGAGTTTCGTAACGATGCTGTCGCCGACGCGACGCATAGAAGGCTTTACGTGATGCTCACGCCACTCGGCGAATACATAGCTGCAAACTATACGGGGCAATAATGATGCGAGTGATCCTTTTAGCGCTGTCCCTGACTTTGGCCGCCGCAACGCCCGCGACCGCCCACCCGGAGGATGAGGCTTTTGTCACTCGCAATCCGCAGGTGCTGGCGATGTCCAACGCCGACTACGTCCTCATACGGATGATGAACGAGGGCGTGATTGAGCAGAGCTGGCGCAATACCCCGCCCAGCAGCGCCACGCTCCGGCAGCGGAACGGCGCATCCGAATGGGTTGTGATCTATCGCAATCCTGCAGTCGCCGATCCCGAGCATCGCACCCTCTACGTAATGTTGAGCACGACTTACCAATACATAGCCGCGAACTACACCGGGCAGTAGTCGCGGGGGAGCTTGATGACGCCGCGTTCCATTTTTCGTCCGTACACGACCGCGTTCCGAGATCGTGGGACGAGCAGGTTGTGATGTTTCAGAACAAGGCGGTCGCCGATCCTCCTCACCGCACGCTCTATATGAGTTTGACGCAGACGACGTGTCCATCGCGTCCAACTGTTTCGGCGAATAGACGTAGGTGTTCAGCGAGGGACGGTTGCGAAAGCAAATGGCGCATCGTCCATCAATAGCGCGCCTGCTGGCGCTGGCCCCACCCACGTTAGGTCGCGGCGTGCTGTTGCTGGCCCTGGTGTGTTGGGGCGGCGCATTCTCTTCCGCGCTTGATGGTCTAAACCATTTTGCGCCGTTCTGGCTGGTGTTCAGTGTGGCAGCTCTGGCGTTTTGTGTAGCGGCGGGAGCGCAAGCGAGGGGATGGGCTGCCTTCTGCGCCGTTGCTGTCATCGCGCAAATCGGGATCATTGCTCCGGAGTTCGTTCGTTCCGGCGCTGGCCACGCTGCGCCTGCACAGGCCGGTCAGCAGGTGCGCGTCATCTGGCTCAACACTTGGCTCGGCGGGCGGGGATCCGAAGACGTGCTTCGCTACCTTGAGGCAAGCGGCGCGGATTTCCTGTTGGTCTCCGAACTGCACGACGAGGGACAGCCTGAGTACCAGCGCCTGCGTGAACTCTACCCAACGGTGATCCGCTGTCAGGGCGAGCACGAATGCAACACAACGATTTACGCGAGGAGGACGCCTGTGGCGCAGAGCACTCCGGCTGGCTTGCGCGTGGCGATTGGGGAGTTCGACATCGACGGCGCACCGCTTCGTTTGATCGCGGCGCACGCGGCGCGTCCCAATCCGCCTGGGCGGCAACAGCGGGAGCTCGCCGCCCTCGCAGGGATCATCACCGACGGCGACACGGAGAATTGCATTCTCGGAGGCGACTTCAATTCGACGCCCTGGTCATTCACGTTGCGGCATTTCGACCAAGCAAGCGAGTTGCAGCGTCATACACGCGCGATGCCAACTTGGCCGGCGCAAGAGTGGACGAGGTTTCGCCTCTCCGCGCTGTTTGCCTTTTTGCCGATTGATCACATGTATTCGGGAGCGCGTTGGCGTCTTGTCTCGCTACGCCGAGGCCCTCGGACTTCGTCGGATCATTTTCCGATCGAAGCGACGTTCCAAGCACGATAGGGGCCCGCGCCGAACTCGTTATGTTGCCTATGTGCGAATAGCCGATCTGTCTGGCACCACGCCATCAACTGCGTCACGGGCTGCGAAAGATTGGCGTGGGATTAGGTGACGACAGACACCTGAGTGGCACCGGCAGTTTTCGGCGATTGCGCGCCGAATTGACGGGCAGGGTGCCAGCGGCTTCATTGGAGCGCTCCGGCCTTTTGAGAAGTATCACGGGCAGGCGAGCGCCAGTCGCACTCGCGAAGCGCTGCCGCATGCGAAGGCATAGTGGTCCCCGGAGTATGGCCGCTTGCGGCGACGTCGCGGTGCGCGCCGTTGTTGCTGGCGTGTGCGGTGTTGGGTTAATGATCTCCCGGCGCGCTCAGGCCTCGCCAAACCAATCCGACACGTAGCGCGCGCGGCGCCGCGAAACTCTCGATCCCGGTGCCGGTTTCCGCAGTCTCGATCTCAGCGTCCAGCGCATTGTCCAATGCAGCAAATACGAAAAGCTGCTCGCGCAGCCTTTGCTGGGCGCGCAAGTCTACTCTCGTCATTGAGCCAAGTTCACGCCTGTTAAGATCATCCTCAAAGCGCGCTCCTTCGTAGACAAGCATCCACGAAAGGGTGGTCGCCACGGATACACGCCAGTCCATGCCAGCGCTCGTGCTCCATTGCGGTGACTGAACCGGACGCAAACCTCCAAGTGGGCCACCCTCGAAATTAGCATCGGTGTAGTTGAGCGCCACGCGCCAGTTGGTGGCGTCGTCCCATGCACCGTGTGCTTCCGTCTCGGCCCCAATGGCTTCGATCACCCCGGCGTTCTGGCGTTGCCGATAGGCCCCGCCGGCAGGCACGAACACGCCGGGCGGGAAGGCGCCCGGGCCCGCACCCAAGGTGACGTTGACGATTGCGTCCTCCAGGCGCGTTGCGAACAGTCCTGCTTCCCAGGACCAGCCGCCCCGATCCGCGCCAACGCCGAGATCGAATCCTGCGATGCGCTCGGGCGCCAACGCGGCGTTGGCCTCAGTCACATCGTTGCCGATGCGGAAGGGGCGATGAAGTTCATTCAGCGTCGGCGGCCGAAACCCCGCATACGCTGCGCTGCGCACAAACACATCGCCAATCTCACGCCGCACGCCAAAGCGCGCCGTCGGCGCCACCGCCTCCCTGTCCTCCGGCGCAAACTCCAACACCGGCGCACCCGTCGCGATCAGCCGTTCCGCGCGGCTGCCATCCCATGCGCGATACACATCCGCGCGCGCGCCGCCCGTGAACAACCAATCGCCAATCTCGCGCCAGCCTTCAAGATACGCGCCCGCCGTCAGCGTCCGTCCGCCAGCAATGCGATTGCGCGTGAACTGTCCGCCACTGAACGAAAACCGCTCCCGCGTCTCGCCATCCGCCACGCGCAGATCGGCGCCAATCTCGACGCCATACGCATCGCCCGTCCAACGCAAAGCCGCATTGCCGCCCCATCCAAACGCCGGCGTCGCGTATTGTTCATTCGCCGGCGTTGTCGTGCTGCGATCCGGCGCTGTCGCCACCGACGTGTTGTAGAGATCGGACGTCATCGCCCAAGCCTGCACGCGCCACGCCACATCGCCTGCCGGCGCCGCAAGCGTCACGCTCAAACTTGCGCCATTCGAAACAGATTCGGCGCCAACCAATCCCGCACCACGGCTCTCCGAATATCCGCCCAGCCGTGCGGAGAACACGCGCTCGCCATCGCGCCACTCAATCCGCGCAACGCCCGCAACCGAGTTAGACCAAACCTCGGTATCCGCCGCACCGCGCCCACCGCGCACCGGTATCCAGCCGTCATTCTGCTGCTCGGCAGCCGCTAGCATGAACGCCCACGCATCGCCGCGCGCCTCGCCAACACCCGCAGCACGCAGATGCCCGCGTTCGCCGCCCTCGAGTGAAAGCACCGCGCCTTCGCCGCGCCGTTCGTCCAACTGCACCGTGCCCGTCAATGCGCCCGCGCCATATGGCCCAGCACCGGCGCCGCGCAACACCGTCGCGCTCACAACCGTCTCCGGCGGCACAGCGCCCCAAATCACCCAGCCGCCAAACGGATCGTTCAGCGGCTGACCGCCAAGCGTGACCAACGCACGCCCCGCGCCCGAAGGCGCTGAGGCGCGAATTGATAAACCTTGGATAGTCGGATTGGCGGCCGCGCTATCATTGCGCCGAAACGTCGAGACACCAGGAGCCGTGCGCAGCGCTTCATCGAGCCGTGTCGCCGTCTCAAGCGCGATCGGATCGATGTCGTAAGCGGAGTAGGCGGTCTCACCTGCCGCCTCGGGCAAACGCGGCGCGACGACAACTATTTCCTGGCTCGCGGCTTGGTCACTCATGAACCAGCTCCCTTGGCGGTTTAGACGCCGTGCAGTGATGGCGTCACAATCAAATATTGCGCCGCGCCCGCCCTCACAGTTGCCGACCCAACGCTGCTGCCAATTTCTCGTGCCGGCTCGCGCGCCCATTCCGTTCTGGCTTGAGCAACATCGTCTTGCCTGTGCAGCTTCAATCGGGTGACAATTCAGGGGAGAGATCTTGCGATGACGTAGTCCGAAGGTAGTCCGCAATTGCCGGCGCCATGGCCCAGGAGATGCCAGGCGAACGCATAGCAGTCCCCGGAATATGATCGCTCGGGTTGGTCATAAACGACCTCAGCGCACTTTCGGTCCACCTGCCGCGGGCAGTTGAGAGAGCAGACGAGTAAGAAAAACCCTCGACGGCCGCGATGTCTCGCCCAAAGACGCCGTTTAGCGGTGGTCCGATGCCCATTTCCCCGCTTAGACTGTGACAAGACGCGCAGGAAATCTGAAAATACTGACGACCTTGTTGAACGGGTGACGCACTAGCCTCGAACAATTCTTCAGGCAGCGGCGATGCAAGGCTGGAATAGCCGCGTACAATAAATGATCGTGGTGCGCCGGCGTGAAGATCGGCATTGCGCAAGAATATTATGCGACCAGAATCCGTAAGAATGGCGTTGCGGCCGTCGGCGAGCGTCACAATGTCACGAAGTCTCTCTCGCCCTAGAATGCGTTGACCCAATTCAACTGGCTCAACGTACGCTACCTCGTCTTGGTAGGTCGCGACATGAAACAGCGTACCCGCGCGTAGGGAGATTAAGAGCAGGTCGTTTTCACTCCAGTTCGGAAACTCACGCGCACTGGGTTGAACAAGATTGCTTATCCCTATTGACGGTACAAACGCGAAAGCTGGCCGCGTGTAACCGGAATGTCCGCCAGGGTGAGGATCGGTCGGCCAATTGCTTCTCGGAAAACCGTAGTTCACGCCGTAGCTGACCATCGGCCAGCCATAATTGGCCCCCTCGCGAATGAAGTTGATCTCATCACCGCCCTGCGGGCCATGCTCGGTCGAGAAAATCCGACCATCGCGCATCACTACGAGACCTTGGGGATTGCGCATGCCGCTCGCATAGACGCGGCTGTGAAGAGAATGCAGATCGATTTGGATGATTTTACCGAGATCCCAATTTGGGTCCATCGCGGCGCGTTGCGAAGAGTTGTAACCGTCGAATTGATGATCTCCGACACTTACCAGCATTGTGTTTTCGTCTGTGAGAACCATACGGCCGCCGGCTTCGGTCCCTTGGAAGCGCCAACCGTGGTCCTTGTCGGGGATACAGCCAGGTTGCGCCGTGAAGACATCTTCCCAACCGGTAGAACTCACGCTCAACCTTTCTCCCGCCGCCTCAAGCAGTATGCGAACAATCTTGAATTGATAACAACCCTCCCGCTCAAAGCGGCTCAGACTCGCATAGAGCTCCCAGCTTTCGTCGTCACGCCGGCGCGAAAGAAGGTCGTGAACGCGAAACTCGGTCGGCATAAACAGAGGATGGTTGTTCAGCGGAGTTTCGCGAATTGCCTCAACGTTTGTCGGCGCCTGCAAGGGCAATGGCCTAAGCACGTTGTCAGCGCCTAGGTAACCAAAGCGTCCGAGGGGCGACGAGAAAATTAGGTTGTCGCCAACCGCAGCCATTGCGCCACCGCGAGCGCCCGACGCATGAATGCGGATACTTGTCCACTCTAAGGTGTGCTGATTTAGGACAACTGATTGCCATCTTGCGTGCTGTGCATCTCCGGCACGCAGCCCCAATGCGTTTCCTATCGCGGCCAAGCGTTGCTCGACATCAAACCGACGCGCCAGCCGGTCCGGCAGTTCATCGCGTTGGGCGACAACTCCTGCGCTAACGCCAATTGTGAAGCTGATGCCAGCTGCCGTTGCCGCAATGGCGAGTGTGAGGACTAGCTGACGAAGCGATCTCTTGCGCCGCGAGTTTTTCCCCGACGCGGCCGCCGACCCTGGGGGAGAGATTTGAGCGCGGAACGGCCCAGCCATGCGCTCACTGCACGCCCTGATCTCGCGAAGGGCAGTCTTTATCAAGGCGATCCCTCGAACCCGCACTGCGCAAAGGGGCAGTGGTCAGCGGCCTGCCAAAATCATGCCATCGTCAACTGAGCCTAGTGACGGCTCTCGGCGATGGCGTGCCGCTCATACGTCGGAGCGATCAACGGCTCGATTGTGCGCGAAGGCTATTCGACGAAAATCAGCCTGCGACCCGGCGCGCCCGAAGTGCGCTCGCGTGAGGAACGTCGCCAACCTATTCGACCAGATTGAACAGGCCAAAATCTCCTCCGGCCAAGCGAGCTGCCCATGGCCCGCCTGCACTGGGCACCGCGATATCTAGAACCTGACCAAGGTCTAGGAAAAGAAGTTGTCCTGGAGACGCCATTGCATGCTTCATCTCGGCCAGTAGCAGTCCCAACAGGGCCGAAAAGACTGCCGATTGAGTGAGCACAAGAACGCGCTGGCCTTCAGCTAACCGTTGCAGGATTGGCCCGGCGGTTGAGTAGAGCGAGGGCGGCCACGTTTCGTGCACCTGCGATCCAGAGATGTAGAGATGCGTATGGGGCGCATCGCTCACGCTCAACTCTATCCCGCGCAGATGTGGGGGAACCACAAACACGATTTGATCGATGCCGCGTGAGAACTCATCCAAGACGTCACGCAGCTCGCCGTTGACTAAGCCGCGCTTGGGGAAACAACCATCCGAGAAATGGAAGCGTCGATCGCCAAAGACAGACAGCATGAATGCGATCACGCCGACGCTCGCCCCGAGGACGACAGGCTTCAGGTCGTCGCGCATAGTTTCAAAGTCTTTCAGCACCGTCGAATGGTCTTCGTCGCCGTTGCTCAGGCTTATCCCGAACGAGACGTTTGGAAACCGAACGGAACCCTCCGCGTCAGTCCCCGCGTTTTGGATTAAGCAGCGCAAGGCGCTGACGAAGTGAGAGGCGTGATAGGCTCTTCGGAACGGCTCTGCGTCGTGGGGTCTCATGCGGAGCGGATCGAGGTACGTGCGGCTCGATGTTCTTTTCCTTGACCATCCAAGCTAGCATTTCAGCGGTTCCGTAAGCGGTGTCGCCAATCAGCCGTTTCGGCTTCACGCCGAAACGCTGCTCGACGCGATTGATCATCGCCTTAGTCGCATTGACCTCAGCCGTGCGCAGCGCCGGCGTTGCGACAACGTCCATGATGACCGCGTGCTTCACATCGATCAGATAGTTCGTGCACCAGCCAAAAAAGGCTGGTCTGCCAACGGCTGCGGGCAGACGCGAAGCCGGATCAGAGAGCGAAATCTCCTTCGGCGGCGCAGCTTCGCGATCAAGGCCTTTCAGGTATTCGGACACAGCGCGGCTGGGACCGCTTCCGCCGCTACCCGCGCCGCCGGTCCAATCGTGGTCGTCGCCGCCGTCAATATGATTTTGCCGGTTGGCGTCGGCGCGAATGATGCTCGCGTCGGTGGCGAAGCCTTCGCCGCCGACCAAGCCTTTATCCATGCAGGTTTTGACCGTGTTCTCGAACACGCTGCGCAGAATGTCAGCATCGCGGAAGCGGCCGTGAGGCGCTCTCGAGAAGGCTGAATGATCCGGGATCGCTTCTTCAAGGCTCAATCGGCAAAACCAGCGATAGGCGAGGTTGAGCCTGACTTCCTCGCAAGGCCGCCGCTCGGAATGAACGCCATAACAATAGCCGATGACCAGCATCCGGATCATCAGCTCCGGATCGATCGAAGGCCTGCCGGTGTGAGAGCAATAGGGGGCGAGCTGCGCACGCAAATCAGAGAGATCAAGGACCGCGTGGATCTTGCGCAGCAGATGATCGGCCGGCACCACTTCGTCGAGATCGAACTGATAGAACAAGCGGCCTTGTGCGCCTGCCTTCTCTCATCGCTGCCTCCATCGGCAATAAGACAAGGGAATCAGCGTTCGCCTAAAAATGCATTGGGTTTTGCAACAGAATTGGCGAGTTCAGGCCACACGCCCCGGCATCGGGAATGCCCGTCATGTGCCCCATCTGAGGCGATGGCGAGAGGTCTAAGAACGCCGCGAAACAACGACGCGCCGATCGCCCTCGCGGCGCGCGTCGAGATCAAGGCTGGTTCCGATCAGTTCGATAAACGCCTCCGGGTCGGCGTGGACGTAGCCGCCGACGCGCATCTCGCCGAGCGTAGGATCGTCGAGCTCGAAGATCCAACCGGTTTGACGTGAGACTTCGGCGATCGCTTCGTTCAACGTCTCACCGTCGAAGGCCAGCATGTTGTCGCGCCAGGCGAGACGGCGCGGGATGGTTTCGGCGTTGACCTCGACCAGCTCGGCTCCGCCTTCTCGCAGCACAATTTCCTGATTGACGGTGGCGGTGATCGGGTCGGCTTCGCGCGAAAAGAGTCCACGGCGTTCTGCGGCGCCTGAAACCCTTCCACGCAAAACCGTGGTGCGGACCTCATCCCCGGACACGCGGACCACGAAAGAGGTGCCGAGTACGGTGATGTCGCCCTGGGGAGTGTGCACCACGAACGGGCGCTCGGGATCGTGCGTGACGTCGAAGAGGGCATAGCCGCGGGTGAGGTCGACGCGGCGTTCGCTGTCGCTGATCGCAATCGAAGCTTCGCCGGCGCCGCTGAGCGTGATGGTCGAGCCGTCCGTGAGTGTGATGGTGCGCACTTCGGCAGGGGCGGTGGCGTAGTGTTCGGAAGGCGCGAAAGGGGATGGCGCCCTCGTGAACCAGACACCTGCGCCGATCGCCAGCAGCGCGCACGCGGCGATGGCGGCGGCGGGCAGGGTCCGGCTTCGGCGTGGGCGAGGCGCGATGTCGTTGGCGGCGGCGCGGCCCTTCAGGTGCTGCATCGATTGAACCGTGCTCCAGGTGCGCTCCAACTTGGCGTAGGCTCTTGGATGGTCTGGATCGGCGTCGAGCCACGCCTGGAAATCCCGGCGGTCAGCGTCGGTCGCATCGTGCGCCTTGATGCGGACGATCCAGCCGCTGGCTTCGCGCTCGGCTCGTGTCAGGGTTTGCCGGCTCGGCATTCTTGCTTGGAGCTTTACGTGTCTGGTTCGGCGAGGGCGAGCGCCATCTCGCGAAGCGCGGTCTCGATGTAGCGCTGGAGCGTGCGGCGCGAGACTCCAAGGCGTTTTGCGGCCTCGGGCTGGGTCAGGCCTTCGATGATGTGCAGCACCAGCGCTTCGCGAAGATGCGGTTCTAGCGCGGCGAGCGCTGCTTCTGCCGCTGTTGCCTGCTCGGAGGCGATCAGGTCGGCTTCAGGATCAGCGGTGGATGTGAGGGCGAGGGTCTCGATCCCGGCTGAAGCGTCGGTCTTGTGATTGGCCTGACGGCGAATGTCATTGAGCGCCAGATTGCGGGCGGTGGTCATGAGATAGGCCTGGGGATTGGCGATCTCTTCGGTCTTGGCGGCGCAGAGCTTGGCGAAGGCGTCCTGGGAGATGTCTTCAGGCGAGATGCGGGGGCCGAAGCGGCGGAGGAAGCGCATAAGGCGAGGGGCTTCCTCTTCGAAGAGGTTGGCCCAGTCGAGGGTGGAGCTCATGGGGCGCTCTCCTTGGCGAGGA
>JBEBHI010000197.1:0-5726 GCA_040080935.1 Terricaulis sp. | reverse complement strand
AAGAAGCCAAACTCCTTGCCGCCCTCTTCACTGCGCCAGCGCCAGCGGTAAGCGCCACCAGCGCGCACATCCATTTCGCACACAGGCATCGTCCAGCCCGGAGGTCCAAGCATCCACTTGCTGACCAATTCCGGCTTTGTGTGTGCATCCCAAACCAGCTGGCGTGGCGCTTTGAATGTGCGCACGACGCGAACTTCGCGATCGCTCGGTTGTGTGACCTCGATAGGCATTTCTCTCTCCTTGGATTTTATGTTGGGCCGCCCACTCAAGGAACGAGCGACCGAAAGCATCGCCGACATGACGTCAGTCTTTTTTTCTTTTGCGTTTCGTGGGTTTTGCTTGCAGCTCTTCGAGCAGCGCATCGAGACGCTGGTAATTCTGCTCAAAGATCTCGCGGTAGCGTTCGATCCAGACCACTGCTTCCTCCAGCCGTTTGAGTTCCAGGCGACGCGGACGTCGCTGCGCATCAATGTCGACAGAGATGAGCCCCGCCCGCTCCAGCACTTTGAGGTGCTTGGAAATCGCCGGCTGACTCATGTCGAACGGCTCGCTGAGCTCCTGAACCGACGCCTCGCCTGTCGCTAAGCGCGCAAGGATGGCGCGCCGGGTCGGGTCCGCGAGCGCGGAAAAGGTCAGATCCAATCGTTCGGCAGCTTGCATAACCGTCTATTTCCATAACGCCTAGGTTATATACAGACGCACAAATCACCGGTCAATCCCGGTTCTTAAAAATCTAGCGTTTCAGAATACCTGCGGCCGCGGCGCGGCTCCGGACGGTAATGTCCACAATGACCGCGACGACCGTCAGCAAGGCGAGCGCGATAGCGGGCGCAACGTTCGTCGCGTCCTTATCTGTCAGCCACGCAATCACACCACAGACGGCCATCGCCACCCAATAAGTGACGCTAATCCGCGCGTGACTCCAGCCGGAGAGAATTGCGATTTGATAGATGTGCTCAGTGTGCCCAACCATCAACGAACGGCCGCGGCGCACACGATCAATCAAAGTCAGCAGGGCGTCAGCGAGCAGCGGAAAGAACAGAATTGGCGCCACTACCGGCGACATATCGGTGTGTGCGATTGCGATGAGACAGCCGAACGCCGCCAACGCCCCGGCAAACAGGGCGCCAGAATCCCCCGCAAACAGACGCCCGCTTGGAAAATTCCAAACGAGAAACCCCGCCAGCGCGCCCGCGCCACAAAGCGCGATCGCGCCACCGCCGACCGCGCCGCCATCGAACGCGATAACGCTGAGCGCGCACAAGCCAACTGCGACCGATCCCATGGCCATGCCATTAGCGCCGTCCATGAAGTTGACGACGTTGAGCAGCGTGAACACCCAGAGCGCAGTGCCGACGAGCGCGATGACAAACGGCAATGTCACAACAAGATCGCCGATGCGCACCTCGTCCACCACGCCCATCAGCCACGCCGCGGCAAAGGCCAGCGCTGAATACATGACGAACTTGAATCTAGCGCTGAGCTCACGTGCATCGTCGACGTAGCCGATCAACAAGAGCGGATACGCAAAGAGCGCCGACGCCCACAGCATCGACACACCTTCGGGACTGATCTCGTGACGCCACTCAACCGAGTAGAGGCTCAAGATGAGCATCGCCGCACCATAACCCGCGCCAATACCGATGCCGCCGCTTGTTGGCGTCGGCGCGCGGTGTTGCTTGCGTTCTTCGTTCGGCGCGTCCACCGGGCCCATCCAGATCATGGCGCGGCACACGACGAGGCTGGTCACAAACGCGACGGCGACGACGACTGTCAGGTCCAGGATCACGCGTCGCCTCTTTCAGCGCGGGGCTAACGCAGGCGGTAGCGGGCGGTCAAGCGGCGCCAAAGGTTGTGGCGCGCACCCACCAATCACGATTGTTTGCGGCGAGTTCCGCCGCCATTGCACGCGCCTCTTCACCCATATGGGTGAGAGCAAAGCACGTGGCGCCGCTGCCGGATAGCCCAGCACAAATCGCGCGCCGATCGGCGCGGAGCGTTGGGAGCAAGCCGCCTAGCTCCGGCATCAGCGAAACGGCCGGCGCTTCAAGATCGTTGCCACGAAGCGTGACCGCGTCGACCACCTCCTCCGCGCGCGACCAATCAATCACGCCACGCGGTTCGAATGCCTCGCCCAGCGCCAGCTCGTCGAAGCGGCGATAAACAGCGGGTGTCGAAAGCGGCTTGCCCGGATTGACCAGAACGCCATGAAGCGTCGGCGTGCGCATCGGCGCCACTGCGTCGCCGACACCGGAAATCCAAGCCGAATGCTTGTGTAGGCACACCGGCACATCCGCGCCGAGCTTGGCAGCGAGCTTAGCGAGTTCGCCAATTGGCAAACCAACATTCCAAAGCTCGTTAAGCGCCAGCAACGTCGCGGCCGCGTCTGACGAACCGCCACCGATGCCCGAGGCGATAGGCAGATTTTTCTCAAGCTTCAGCGCCGCACCGCGCGCTGGGTCGAGCAAGCGCGCCGCCCGAACCACGAGGTTGTTCTCGTCCGCTTCCAGCCCCGCTGAAAACGGCCCGGCGATCGCGAGCGTCAGCGTGTCTGCGTCTTGCGCCTCAATCCAATCGCCCTCGCCCGCAAACACCACAACGCTCTGCAGCGGGTGATAGCCGTCCGCACGCGGGCGCCCGACCTCAAGCGTCAGATTGATCTTCGCCGGAGCGAAGACACGCACGCTCATCGTTGGACCGATTGCGGCGCGGCCAACGGCGGCAGACCGTTCTCGATCTTGAGACGGATCGCGTCGGGATTATCCGGGCTGAACGTCAATGCGCGCTGCCACTGGAAACGCGCCTCGATACGTCGATCCATACGCCAGTACGCATCACCCAAATGCTCATTGAGCGTCGCGTCAGCGGGCTCAAGCCGCACCGCCGCTTCAAGCCAATCCACCGCTTGCGGATAGTCGCCGAGACGAAAGTACGCCCAGCCCAAACTATCGATGATCGCGCCCGACATCGGCCGGATCTCCGCCGCGCGGCGGATCATGGCTAGGCCCTCTTGCAAATGCTCGCCGCGATCCACCCAGCTATAGCCGAGATAGTTCAGCACATCGGGCTGCTCGGGCGAGAGCTGCAGTGCGCGTTGAAAGTCCGCTTCGGCTTCCGGCCAGCGGCCAAGGCGCTCACGTGCCGCGCCGCGCGAAAAGTACGGACGCCAATCGTTCGGCTGCGCCGCGATAATCTCAGTGTAGATCGGCTCGGCCTCAGCGAAGCGGCTGGCGTTGCGATACATGTCACCGAGCGTGCGGCGCGAACGCACGTCACCCGACTCCGCAACGGCGCGGGCGAGCGCGATGCCGCCTTCCTCGTCGCCGCTATCATAGACCATCCAAGCCTCAAGCGTGCGAGCGCTCTGGGCGTACGGCGACGTCGGATTGACTTCGCTCAACATACGGCGCGCGACGTCGATGTGGCCGAGTTCAGATTGTTGTTGCGCCAGCGCGAGCCGCGCGCCGTCAAACGTTGGATCGAGCATCACCGCGAGCGTTAGCGCCGCGAGGCTGTTGGCGTTGTCGTGTTCCTGGCGAAAAATCGCGCTCATGCCGTAAACGGCGGCGGCGGCGCCGCGTGCCGGCGTGAGACGCTCGATCGTGACAGGCTGGCCCGCCGATATCTGCGCGCGCATTGCTGCGAGCGCAGGATTGCCGCCGTTGTTGTCCGTGCCGAGCAGCGCCAACGCCTCATCGCGGGCGCCCGTGCGCAACAACAAGTCCGCGTGACGCGCAACACCGCCCGGCAACCAGAGTCCGCCGCGTGACGCCACATCGTAGGCCGCGAGCGCTTCTGTCTGCTGGCCCGAATAATCGAGCACCATAGCCTGCTGATACGCAAACAATCCGCCATAAGGCCGGATCGACGCCAGCGGCGCGAGATCGGCGGCAATGTCGCCACTATGCCCCTGCCCAGCGCGCGCCCAGTTCGCAACCATCCGCGCAAGCAATTCCTCGGACGCCGTGCCTTGCGCCCGCTCAAGCTCCGCACTTGCTTGCGCGTAACGCTGCGCCGAAAGCGCTTCGGCGGCGCGGACGATGTGCGCGTAGGCGGGCGCATCATCGCTGTTAGCCATGCGCGCTGCGCGACGCGCGCGCTCGACATCGCCCGAAGCAAGCGATGCTAGCAGCGCGCCCTCCACGAGCGTCTGATCGCCAGGATTGCGCGCCAGCGCTGCGAAATACCGATCGGCGGCCGCTGCATGATCAGAACGCGCATTCGCGACGCGTCCGATCAGGAAGTCAGCATAGGCGCGCGATTCCTGCGCCGGCGTGGTTGGCGTCGTCGCGCACGCAGCGAGACAGAGACCAGCCGCCAAGGCGGCGAGACGGCGCATTTAGAGGTCGTCCCGCTGCGCTGGCCCTTCCGGCAATGAAACCTGCGGCAACGGCAATTGACGTGGCGCCGCCGTCGTCAATCCGCGCGAGACCTTTTGCTCGATATCGCGGCGACGGATTGCATCAGGACGCGCTTCGAGTGCACGACGCCAAGTCGCGCGCGCATCGTCACGACGATTCAAGCGCCAGTAGATGTCACCGAGGTGATCCAGAATTTCCGAATTCGGATCGTTGGCCGAGAGATCGTTGGCGCGCTCGATCAGCGCGCGTGCTTGATCGAAATGGCCGTAAAGATAATAGGCCCAGCCCAAGCTATCGATGACGGCGTAGTCAGTCTGGCCGTAATTGAAGCCGCGCCACAGCAGACGATAGCCTTCTTCCAACCCTTGAGGACGCTGGATGAGCGCATAGCCAAGCGCGTTGAGGCGCATCACCGAATCCGGCTGCTCCGCAAACAGCGATCGCGCCATCGCGATGCCGTCGTTCCACGCCGCCGGATCGTCCATCAAGATGGTGACGTAGAGCAGCCGCGTGTCGATGCTCGGATCGGCCTCATAAGCCGCACGCATGTCTGCAGTCGCAGCGGAAAGGTTGCCCGAGAAGCGATGCGCGTACGCGCGCCAACCCAGCACATCGGCGCGATCCTTGCCGTCTTGCGTCAACGTCAGCGCGCGATCGAACGCAGGGATGGCGCGATCGGGATGACCGATACGGCGATAGACGTCGCCAACAGAGGCAATAATCGACCAGCGATCACCAGCAATCGCCAACGCACGATCCGCCGCCGCCGCAGCGTCTGCATCGTTACCGCGTTCGATCTGGATCGACGCGCGAACAATCTCTGCATCCGGCGCGTATGGGCTGGTTGCCGGGATTTGATCGATGATCCGCTGCGCGCCGGCGACACCGCCCGCTTCAAGCGTTTGCTGCGCCGCGTAGAGACGCCAATCGTCGGAATCGCTCGCGAGCAACGTGCCGATCTGCAGCAGCACGCTGCCTGATGTCGATGCGTAGCCAGGCTCCGGATCGCGCTGCGCAATCATCGCGGAAAGCGTTTCGGCCTGGGTGAGGAATTCCGAGAGGAACAACATCCAGCGCCCAGTGGCGCTTACAGCTGTGAGCGGCTGCTCGAACGGCGGCTGTCCGGCGTTGAGACGCGTCAAGTTTGCGTTCACCGCGATTGAGCGCGGCTCATAGCCAAGGACGATATTGTAGTAGCGCCGCGCTTCCTCGGTGCGGCCAAGGCGGTGCGAGACCAGCGCCGCGCGATAAACTGCGTGACTGATCCGAGCAGCACTCAGAACGCGGTCGAACTCCGCGCTGGTCTGCGGCTCGCCGTCACCCGGAGGCGTCGTATCGAGACGCTCGATCATGAGCGAATAGACG
>JBEBHI010000196.1:0-5796 GCA_040080935.1 Terricaulis sp. | reverse complement strand
GGTCGGCGCCGAGATCAGCTCCAGCCGCCGATCGCCACGCTCCGGATCTCCGACAATCAGCACATGCGCCGGCCCAAGCTCGCGCAACCTGTTCGGCTCGTCGGGCGGGTCGGCCGCTTGCCCGTCCGCAATCACCACCACGCCGCCAATGCGATCGCGCGCCACATCGCTCAGCGCATCTTCGATCACGCCGGTGATCATCGTCCCATCCGGGCCGCCGCGCGCTTCGCGCACGCGCACGTCGAGCCCCGGCTGCTCAGCCAAACGTTGCGCCATCGCATCCGCCGCCGCGCGCGCCGCGTCGCGTCGCCCGGCCAGCGCCAAGCTTTCGCTCTGATCGACAACGATCAGCGCCACATCATCCGCCGGCTCGCGCGTCTCGCGCACCCATTGCGGCTGCATCAGTCCGAGAAACAAAAACGCGAGCCCCGCCGCGCGCGTCACCGGCGCACCACCGCCGCGCCAGAGATAAACGCCAAGCGCAATCACGGCGATCACGCCGAGCGCAACCATCACGCCCCACGGCAGCGCCGGATCAAAGCCAATGCGCGCGCCAGCAATCATCGCCGGCCTTCGCCCATGCGTTCGAGCAGCGCCGGCACGTGCACCTGGTCAGCTTTATAATTCCCGGTCAGCGCCACCATCACCATGTTGACGCCGAACCGCAGCGACAACTCGCGCTGACGATCGCTTATGCCGGCTTGGCCTGACCAAGCGCTCGCCCAATCGCCATCACCGATAAAGATCGCCGCCACACCATCGCGCGACGAAGCCGCCGACGCGCTCTCCGCCCACAACTGAGCCGATTGCGCGCGCCCCGGAAAACTGCGCAACAAATAGAACGACCGCGTCAGCACGTGCTCCGGCGTCACTTGCTCAAGCGGTGGAATATCAATGCCCGATAGCATCGCCTGCGCCGGTCGCCCTTGCTGTTGCGCGCCAGCGTCGCGCGTATCCACAAGCAGCAGCCCGCCAATCGCCAAATAGCGATCGACATTGCTCAACGCCGCATCCGGCAAACGCCGGGGCGAGGGCGGCGCCGGCCAATAGATAAATGAGTAGGTCGAAAGATCGTCGCGCGCGAGATCGACGGCCATCGGCGGCCCAGGCTCAACCGACGTCCGCGTCGTCAGCACTTCAGACAGCGCGCGCAACCCTTGCTCTGACGCGCGATCAATCCGCGAGTCCCCCGTGCGTACATAAGCAAGCCGCAAAGTTTGCGTCGGATCATTGGCGTTCTGCGCATGCGCATCGCCGCCAAACGCAAACACTCCCGCAAGCACCATTGCAGCCGCCGCCGCAGCGCGCCGCCGCGGCAAACGCGGCAGCTTGCCAACCAAGAGCAACGCGATCAACAAGTCCGCCGCCAGCATCAAGCCCGCTAACCCGAACAACCACCCAGCCAACGGTCGTTCAATCACCGCGCCCAATCCGGCGCGCGAAATCCCGCTCGGCAGTTGCAACGGTTGAAATGAATCATCCGGCCGCACCGCATCGATCGCCGCCGAAACGCCCGCGCGCTCATACAAACCCGGCGGCGTCGCCGGAGAGGGTTGCGCAATCGCAAACGCCTCTGGTGCAACAGGCTGCATGTCCTGCGGCGCCGGCGCCAGCGAGCCGTAGCCGTCCAACAAACGCTGCGCCACGAACGGCCCGCCGGAAATCTCGCGCTCACCCGCGCCATCCGTCCGCGCCGCAAACGCCAACGTCCGCCGCAAGACTTCAACGAACAGCCCCGACAAAGGCACGTCAGACCAATCCGGCGTCGCGCTCACATGAAAGAGCACGATCAGTCCGCGCCCACGCGGCTGCGCCGTGATAAACGGCGAATTGTCCGACAACGTCGCCCACACCCGCGCTTCTTCCAGCGAAGCCGGCTCCGCCAAAACCTGTCGCCGCACTTGCACATCCGCCGGCGGCGAGATCCCCGCATACGGAGAGTCCGCAGGAAACGCGCCGATGCTGAGCGGCGTCTCCCACGCCAGCGCACTGCCCAGCGTGCGCGACCCGGGCCGCAACCGCACCGGTACAAACTCATCCGCATCGTTCGCCAAACGCGGCCCTGCAAAGCGCACCAACAAGCCGCCGGCTTCAAGCCAACGCTGCAGCGCCGCGCTATCCGTCGGCGCAATCCGCCCCGCGTCCGGCAAGATCAAAGCCTGCGCGCGCGCATCGATCAGCTGCGTGATGCTGCCACGCTGCAAGCTCGCATACGGCTGCAGCGCGCGATCGACATAAAACAATTCTGACAATAGCGGCTGCCCCGCGCCACCCGGATCAACCAAACCAACAAACGGCCGCCCAGCGCCCGCCGGCAACAACCGCACCGCGCCCGCGCTCTGCTCACCAACGATCCGCACCCGCGCCGCGCGCGCCGCAATCTCCGGCGGCAACTCAATCCGCGCGCTCGCCGTTAGTGCATCACCCTGAAACTGCAACTCCGCCGCGCCAAGCGAACGGCCTTCCGCCGTCTCTGCCGTCACCGCGCCAACTGCCGAGCCATTCGTCGCGCGCCGCGCTTCAATCACAACACCCTGCGGCGTCACCGAACCCGACACGATCCCGCGCGCCGTCTGCGCCGGAATCCGCGCGGTTACCGGCCCACGGCTTTGCAACGCTGCAGCCAGCGTCTCCGCGCCCGCATCGTTCAACCCGTCCGTGATCCAAACGATGCGATCGAAATTGCCTTCAGTACGCGCCAACCGCGCCGCCGCATCAGCCCGATCCGGACGCCAGGGCTGCGGCTCCAAACGCTGCACCCGCGACTTCGCATCCGCCGCCGTCAACGCTTCGCCCGGATCGCGCGGCCGCGTGCTCGGCGCCGTGAACAGCATAAAGATCGGCGCCCGCGCGCGTTCAGCTTGCGCAATCGCGGCATTTGCGGCGTTTCGCACTTCGCTCCACGCCGGCGCCGACGTCCAACCGTCATCAATGACGATCAGCGTCCGCCCGCCAAGCGGACTATCGCTTGCTTGCGGCGCCAAGCTTGGCCGCGCGAACGCCAGGATCAGCAGCGCCGCCGCCAGCATCCGGAACAGCACTAGCCACCACGGCGCCCGCTCGCGGCTCTGATCGTCCGTGCGCAAGCCTTCCAGCAAACGCGCCGGCGGAAACTGCTCGCGCTGCGGCGGTGGCGGCGTCGCGCGCATGATGAAGAACAGCACCGGCAGCGCCAGCAGAGCCAGCAACGCACCCGGCGCTCCAAACAGGAACGGCCCGAAGCTCAAGCGAACCGCTCCGAGACCAGCGCGATCAGCAACGCCAACGCCGGCGCCGCGCCATGATCGGTGCGATGCAGGAGAGCAGGGAAGCCAAAGTTCGCGCCCGCTTGCCGGATCGCGCGCCGATGCGTCTCAAGCCGCTCAGCATAGAGCTCCCGCACATTCTCCGGCCGCCCGATCAACGTCTCGCTGCGGCGCCCAGGCTCCAGAAACAGCGTCCGCCCACGAAACGGAAAATCCTCTTCCGCCGGATCGGCCACCATCACCAGCGCGCCACTCGCGCCCGCATCCGCCGCAGCACTCAAGCGCGCGCGCCACGTCTCAACCGGCGCATAAAAGTCCGAGAAGAAGATCAAGCAGCTGCGCGCCGGCGCGTCCGCATCTTTCTGCGGCGTCAGAAAATCGTGCGCCAGCCGGTCCACCGCACGTGGCCCCGTCCGCGGCGCACGCCCGAGCATGCCCACGCGCTCACCGCCACGGTTCAGCAACGTCGCTAGCGCCAGCGCAATCGTTTGAGCGCGCCGCAGCTTTGTCGTGCGCGCCGCATCGCTCGTCCAATTGAACCCAACATCCGGATCCATCCAGATCCAAGCTGTCTGCGCCGCTTCACGCTCGCGCTCGCGAACGAAATACCGATCGCCCCGCGCCGAGCGGCGCCAATCCACCAGCCGCGCGCCATCTTCGGCGCGGTGATCGCGATATTGCCAGAACGCTTCGCCTTGCCCCGCGCGCCGGCGCCCGTGCAAACCCGGCGCACTCGCCGCAAGCCGCCGAGCATCGAGCAGCACGCCCGGCAAATCGCCCGCCAGCGCGAGCGCGTCGAGGCGCGCCGGATCGTTCAACGCTTGGCTTTCTTCTTGGCGACGCTTTTCTTCTTCACCGCCGCGCTCTTCTTCTTTGGCGCAGCTTTTTTCGCAGGCGCTGGGTCGGCCAACATGTCGACGATCACGTTGAAGCCGGCATAGATCATCCGCTTCGGATCGAAGATCTCCGCCGCGCCCATTTTCAACCGCGGATCGGCCATCACTTCTTTCAGAATGCGGTTGCGCTCCGCTTTCGAAGCGTAAGCGATCCATGAGAACACGACGGTTTCGCTGCTCCGCGCTCTCGCTGCGCGGGGAAACGTGCGCTTCATGCCCTCGGAGACCATGTCGTCGCCCGCGCACTCTTTATAATCGAGCGCGCCGTACTCCATCCAAATGGCTCCGGCCTTCTGCGACATCTTTCGATACGCAGTCAGATTCTTCGTTGGCACTGGAATGAGAAAGCCATCGACGTACGCCATACGCGCTTCTCCTTTTAGGCCGCGCGTTCCGCGAGCTCATCCACCAGCGTATCGATATCCAAGCCCTCGGCGCGCGCGCCAAAGCTGAGCGACATACGATGCACCAAAGCCGGCCGCGCCAGCGCCGCCACATCATCCACCGCCGGCGCCAAGCGCCCGCGCAACAACGCCCGCGCCCGCACCGCCAACATCAAAGCTTGCCCCGCACGCGGACCAGGCCCCCACGCGACATGCTGGTTCACGCGCGGATCGTGGCTTGAGCCCGGCCGCGCCGAACGCACCAGCTCCAAAATGCTCGCCAGCACTTTTTCACCAACAGGCATAGCCCGCACCAAACGCTGCAAACGAATGAGCGTCTCCGCATTCAATACTGCTTGCGGCTGCTGATCACCCAAGCCTGTCGTCTCGATCAAAATCTTCCGTTCGATCTCCGCATCCGGGTAGGGCACATCGACCTGCAACAAGAAGCGATCCAACTGCGCCTCCGGCAAAGGATACGCGCCTTCATGCTCGATCGGGTTCTGCGTCGCCAATACATGGAACGGCATCGGCACATTGTAGGCCGCGCCGCCAATCGTCACGTGATGCTCCTGCATTGCCTGCAGCAGCGCAGACTGTGTGCGCGGCGAGGCGCGGTTGATTTCATCCGCCATCAAGAGTTGCGTGAAGATCGGCCCCTTCACGAACCGGAAGTGGCGACGACCCGTATCGTCCTGATCCAAAACTTCCGAGCCCAGAATGTCCGCCGGCATCAGATCCGGCGTGAACTGCACGCGGCCCCAATCCAGACCCAGCACCCGCGCCGTCGCTTCCACCAATCGCGTCTTCGCCAAACCCGGCGCGCCCACCAGCAGCACGTGGCCGCCCGCCAGCACCGCCGCCAGCGTCAGCTCGATCACGCGTTCCTGACCAAACACCGCTTTGCCGATTTCCGCGCGCACGCGCGTCAATGCTTCGCCGGCCGCCTCGGCCTCGGCCACCAAGGCTTGCGGATCGTTGGAATTGCTCATGGTTTGAAGCTCAATCGTTTTGCAGGGGCGGAAGTGTGGCGCCTCGTCATTCCGGGGCAATGCGCAGCATTGAACCCGGAACCCATGGGGGCATAAAGCTGTGTGGTTACCCCTAGATTCCGGATCAGGCTACGCGCGTCCGGAATGACGAATGTGGTGTTTGCGAAGTTCATGTCTGAGCCCTCGTCCCTGGAGCAATTGATCGCCGCGCTCAAGCGCGAAGCGGGTACGGGCGACAAAGGCCTGCCTCCAGTCGACAAATGGAACCCCGCCCATTGCG
>JBEBHI010000195.1:0-5805 GCA_040080935.1 Terricaulis sp. | reverse complement strand
TTGCGAATGTGCATCGGCGGCCCAAGCGTGCCTGTGTCATGCGCTGCCTGCTTAGCTTGCTTCCACGCCGTGTACGCCGCGTTCGATTTCGGCGCCGTCGCCAGATGGATCACCGCGTGCGCCAAATGCAGCTCCGCTTCAGGCGGGCCGATGAAATGCACCGCGTCTTTCGCGGCGTTGGCAATCAGCAGCGCGGTCGGATCAGCAAGCCCGACATCCTCCGCCGCCGCTCGCACCAAGCGTCGCGCGATGAACAGCAGATCCTCACCGCCGGTCACCATGCGCGCGAGCCAATATAGAGCCGCATCGGGATCGGACCCGCGGATGCTCTTATGCAGCGCAGAGATGAGGTTGTAGTGCTCTTCGCGATCTTTGTCGTAGGCAGGCGCGCGCTTCTGCAGCATCTCTCCCAGCGCCTTTGGATCAAGCGGCGCAGCAGCGCGCAACGCAAACAGCTCTTCGCTCAGTGTCAGCAGATAACGTCCATCGCCATCGGCCAAATTCGTGAACGCGATCCGCGCATCGTCCGTGAGCGGCAGCTTCTTGCCGAGCAGCGTCTCGGCCCGCGCCAACAACAGCTCCAGCGCCGGCTCATCCAAACGCTTCAGCACAAACACCTGCGCCCGCGAGAGCAACGCCGCGTTGATCTCGAAGCTCGGATTTTCCGTCGTCGCGCCGACCAAGGTCACAACGCCCTGCTCAACGTACGGCAAGAACCCGTCCTGCTGCGCGCGATTAAAACGATGAATTTCGTCCACGAACAGCAATGTTGATTTGCCCGACGCCCTACGCCCGCGCGCTGTCTCAAACGCCTTCTTCAAATCCGCGACGCCTGAAAACACCGCGCTGATCTGTTGAAACTCGAGCCCCGTCTCTTCGGCCAGCAATCGCGCAATCGTCGTCTTACCAACGCCCGGCGGTCCCCACAGCACCATCGACGCCAGGCGCTTCTGCGCCACCATGCGCCCGATCGGACCTTCCGGTTTCAGCAAGTGATCTTGGCCAACCACCTCATCGAGCTTGCGCGGACGCAAACGCTCTGCCAGTGGCGTCGGTGCGCCCTGGTCGAGGCCAGCAGCTTCAAACAAATCACTCATGGCCCGAACATAGGGCCTTCGCAGGAGAGAAACGATGGCTGAACCGACATCCGCCATTCCGGTTGGCGTCTATCCATACCTCACGGTCAAAGGCGGCAAAGCCGCACTCGACTTCTACACCCGCGCTTTTGGCGCGAGCGAAGAGTTCCGCAATTACGGCCAGGATGGCGAGCGCATCATGCACGCGCGCTTCCGCGTCAACGGCGCGGCGATCTTGCTCTCGGACGACTTCCCAGAATTCCACGGCGGCGCCGACAGCCCGCCGCCCACAGGCATCACCATCCATCTCGAAGTCGACAATGCCGACGCGTGGTGGGAGCGCGCGGTTGCCGCCGGCGCGACCATCAACATGCCGCTCGCCGACCAGTTCTGGGGCGACCGCTACGGCCAGCTGAAAGACCCCTTCGGCCATTCCTGGTCGATCGGCGCACCCGTCAAGAAATAGGCTCTCAAGGGCGGCAGCCCTTTCCACCCTTGACAACCTTGGCATGCGCCTATACCTTTTTATCACAAGGTAGCTTTATGCCAATCGCTGACGAACAATTTGCCGGCCTGCGGAAAGGCCTTCTGGAGTTCGCGATCCTGACCTTCGTGTCGGGGCGGGCCAGCGCCTATGTGGGCGACATTCTGGAAGCCCTCGCGCCAACGCCGTTCGCCACGCAGGAAGGCACGCTCTACCCGCTTCTCTCCAAACTGCGCCGCGAAGAGTTCGTGGACTATCAGTGGGTCGAGAGCGGCCAAGGTCCGCCGCGCAAATACTACCAGCTCACCGACAAAGGCTCGGGCCGGCTCGGCGAACTAGCCGCCTACTGGCGTCACCTCACCTCAACACTCGAAAGCCTGGGGCGATAGAAGCTCATGGAACGCGTCGTCACCATCAATCTCAACGGCAACCCGTATCAGCTGGAAGAACCAGCTTACGATGCGCTCCGCTCCTACATGAGCCGCGCGGAAGCCGCTTTGGGCGCCAATCCCGACAAAGCCGAGATCGTGCGCGATCTCGAGCAAGCCATCGCCGAAAAATGCTCTGCGCGTCTGTCGCCCGGCAAGTCGGTTGTCTCCGCAGCGGAGATGACGCGCATCTTGGAAGAGATGGGCCCGGTCGAAGGCGAAGCGGAAGCCGGCGCGCAGCAACACCAAAGCGGCGCCGCGCCTCAACACGAGCCGTGGCGCCCTGCGCGCCGTCTCTATCGTATCTACGACAACGGCGCATGGACTGGCGTCAGCTCCGGCATGGCCGCGTACGCTGGCATCGATGTCGCCTGGGTGCGCGTCTTCTGGATCGTCAGCGGTCTCTTCACTGGCGGCTTCACCTGCTTGGCCTACCTCGTGATGATCTTCGCTGTGCCTGTCGCTTCAACCAGCGAAGAAATCGCCGCCGCACACGGCGCACCGTTCAACGCACAAGAAGTCATCGACCGCGCGCGCCGCGAAGCCGGCCGCTTCGCTGAAACCAGCAGCGCCAGCTGGCGTCGCGAGGAACGCCGTTGGCGCCGATCGTGGCGCAAGCAACAACGCGCAGCGGATGCCGATTGGGCCGCGGGCGCAGCTCAAGCCGCGGCGGCGCCCGCTTACCCTGTCGGCTACGTCGAGCGCATGTTCGCCGGTCTCTTTGCCTTCGTGTTCTCGATCATCACTGCAGCTTTGCTGATCGCCTTCCTGATCGCGTTCTTCTCAATCCTGAGCAACGGCTCAGTCATGGGCTGGACACCGCCCGGCGACGTGCCGACCTGGCTCGTGTTGGTTGTGCTGGCCATCGCTTACGCCGCGATCTCGTCGCCATTCAGCGCGCTGCAACGCACGTCGTACGCAACGCTCAGCGGCCGTCGCACAGGTGGCGCCACCGACGGGCTCGCCACACTCGCAATCGTGGTGATCGTCGGCGCGTTCGCCTGGACCTACTCGGAGGAAGCGCGCGCCTTCATCGAACAAGGTTACGTCGTGATCCGCGACTTCGTCACTTACTGGAGCAGCCAAGGCTAAGCTCCATCACAGCTCCATAGCCTGGGCGCGACTTTCGGGTCGCGCCCTTTTTTTATGCGCGCCGCCGCCATTCGATCTTAGGAATCGCGATGCGCTTGGTCTCGTCGCCATCCCACTCGACGCCAAGTCCAGCTTCGCTCAACGCAGCGACCACGCGTTGGCCGATCTCGGCCACTTTCGCGCCGTTTCGATCGAAGACACCGAAGGCCACATGCATCCCACGCCCGTCTAGTGCGCGCTCGATGTCTTGCGCGTGAAAGAAACAGTAACCCTGGTAGCGCTTCATGCCGCGAGCTTGCGCCGCCTCGCGCACGTCGCCTAGGCCGTCCGATTGCGTGAAACCGGCGTTCTGGAGACAGCACACACCGCGCGCATCAAGCGCCTCGAAGGCCGCGTTCAAACGGTCGCAATCCGTCACCTCCGGCCAGTCATTTTCCGCCGTGGCCTTCGCGGCAAATGCTTCCGGTATCAGCGCGTACATGGCGTCAACATCGACACCGTCTTCCAGCACATCCGGAAGCATGCCCTCGACGGAGGCAGCATCATAATAGCCTGACCAGACCCAAAATCGGATCGCCTTACGAATGTGCGCTTCAATCTCGGTGGCGGCGTCCGCGTCGGTCATGGCTCGCCATCGCAGCCTCGCTGCCGCCTAGCCATCCCATAAAATTTCCGCAGGGAAGCCGCGTCTTATTCCGCTGGCGCCGCGCGCCGTTTCTCGATTCGGACACCGCCCCATTCGGTGCGGTCCAAGTCCGGCCCGTCACCGTTGACATACTCAATCACGAACATCGCCTCGCCATCCCAGAACATGTCGTTGCCATCGTCCATGGTGTCGAAGTTGGATGTGATGATCGTTCCCGGAGGCGAGCCGTCCAACTTCGGCAACTCGAACGCAGACACGTCGCGCAACATGACGACATCGAAGTAAGAGCCCATGCCGCAATCGGCGCCGTAGAGTTCGGCGACGTATCGCCCACTCGGTGAAACACGCTCTGAGATGATGCGATAATCGCAAGCGCCCAGCGCCAAAATTGACCAGCCCACGAAAATGACGCCGATGGCGCTCACAACGGCGACGCCAATCACGAAATTCCGCAGAATGGGTCTCACCCCCAGGGCCCGCGCTTGCCTGGCGACGGCGGCTGGGCCGGCGCCGGCGCTTGCGGCATCGGTACACGTCCGCCAGCAAACTTCGCCAGCGCCTCAATGCGCTTCGCGATTGGCGGGTGCGTCGCAAATATCCCGGCAAAATCGGAGTGCGGATTTTCGATAAACATCTCGCGCACTTCCGACGGCGCGCTAGCGACCACCGGATTGCCGGAGATTTTCTGCAACGCCGTGATCATGGCGTCCGGGTTCTTAGTCAGCTCGACGGCGCCCGCGTCAGCCAAATATTCGCGCCGCCGCGACAGCGCGAAGCGGATCACGATCGCCAACGCGTAAGCGATGCCAATGATCACCAGCGCCACGATAATCGCAATCGCCGCCCCGCCGCCGCTATCACGGCTGCTGCCGCGCCGCGACGAGCCGCCTCCGCCTATGCCGCCAAACCGCAAGCTGCGGAACGTCATTTCACCGACGAACGAAAAGATGCCCACGAAGATCACCGCAATGATCAAGAGCCGCACATCGGCATTCCGAATGTGCGTGAGCTCATGCGCCAGCACGGCCTCGAGTTCGTCATCGTTCAGCGTGTTCATCAGACCGCGCGTCACGGTCACTGAATAGTTTCCCTTGTGCAGCCCAGTCGCGAATGCGTTCAGCGCATCGGTTTCCATGATCCGCAATGCAGGCATCGTCAGGCCGCGCGAGATACAGAGGTTCTCGAGCAAATTGTAGAGCTTCGGTTCGACGGTGCGCTCAACTTTGTGCGCACCCGTCGCTGCATCGATGATGTTTTGATAAAACGCGTAGGCGATGCCGAACCACAAAATCGCGCCAGCAATCGCGTAAGGCCAGGCATTCGCCAACGCATCGCCCGCCCAGATGAAGTATCCGGTCATCGGATCGTTGCCGTAATACGTGCCGGTCAGCCCTGCGTAACCCAGGAACAAGCCGTACATCAGCAACAACAACAGAACTGGAAAACCGGCCATAAGCAGCACGGTCTTCCAGTTGTTGTTCCAGATATGTGTCTGAAGCCCGTAGGCGCCGCCCACGTCTGCCTCGCCTAGTTGAACTTAACCTGCGGAGGCGCCGCATCCATCGAGGCGCGGCTGTCTTCGCCGACATCGAAGAATTCGCGCGGGCCGAAACCGAACATGCCGGCGAACATCACCGCCGGGAATTGCTCACGCGCCGTGTTGTATTCGCCAACGGCGTTGTTGAAGAACCGGCGCGCCGCAGCGAGTTTGTTCTCAATGTCCGTCAGCTCAGCTTGGAGCTGTTGGAAGTTCGTGTTTGCCTTCAAGTCCGGATAGGCTTCCGACAGCGCGATCAAACGACCGAGCGCTGCGCCCAGCACGCCTTCGGCTTGGCCCATCGCTTTGGGATCGCCGGTGCGCTCGGCACTCACGGCTGCGTTGCGCGCCTGGATCACCGCTTCGAGCGTGCCTTTTTCGTGCGCCGCATAGCCCTTCACGGTCTCGACCAGGTTCGGGATGAGGTCGTGGCGTTGTTTCAGCTGCACGTCGATGTCGGCGAACGCTTGGTTGGCGTTCTGACGAAGCGCGACGAGGCGGTTGTAGATGCCGATCAGCAGCACCGCCAAAACGACGATGAC
>JBEBHI010000194.1:0-5842 GCA_040080935.1 Terricaulis sp. | reverse complement strand
TCGGTCGAGCTGCGCCGACGCCGAGAGGTGCGTTCCATCGATGCATTCGCGTTGCCGGTGATTGAGCCATAAGCGCCGCGTCGCTCATGCTAGAGCGGAGCGGGACGGAGAGCATTTTGGCTATCGCGCACGCGAGTTCAGTGAAGCGAACGGCAATCGCCGCGCTAGCGCTGTTGGCGCTCACCGGCTGCAGCTCATTCCCGCGCCTGCAAGCTACACCGCATGAGCGACCGGCGCCGACGGACGTCGCGCCGCAGGCGAACCCGAACACCGCGCCAAGCTCGATCGAAATTTTGCCATCCCCGGCGGGCCCGCAAGCGACACCCGTCCGCGAAATCCCGCGCATCGCGCCGACGCAGGAGCAGATTGCTGCGCTGGTTGATCAGCGCGACCTGCAGGTGAGCTTGCCGCCCCAACCGGTTCCGCAATTCATCGACACGGTGTTCGGCGAAATGTTGCGCGTGCCTTACTCGATGGGGCCTGGCGTCGCCGAGCGGCGCGATATTATTTCGCTGCGCGGCCCCGACGTGATGACGTCGTCGCATCTCTTCACGATGGCGCAAATGTCGCTCGCACAATACGGCCTCGCCGTCTTGATCGACGAAGGCGGTGTGCACGTTCTGGATGACACGGTGCTGAGCGGGCGTTCCCCAAGCTTCATCCGGGCGCGCACCAGCCCCGAAACGCCGTCGCCGTCGCGGCCGGTGATGCAGTTCTTTTCGGTGTCGACGCTTGATGTCGAAGCCTTGGTTCCGGTGCTTGAGCAGGCGTACCCGAACCGCGGTTCGGTGCGCTTTGCCGCGCAGTCTGAAACGAACACGCTGCTGATCAGCGGCAGCGCACGTGATGTTGCGGCGGCTGCGGCGGTTGTGCGTGAACTCGATCAACCGAACTTCGTTAACGGTCAGATCGCGCGGGTTGAACCGATCTTCCTGAGTGCCGAGCAGATGGCGGAGGAAGTGTCGCAAGCGCTGCGCGCCGAGGGCTACCGCGTGCGCAATCCGCTCGAAGCGCAGGGCGGGTCATTCATCATGCTGCCGCTGCCGAATGCGAACCAGGTCCTGGTTTTTGCCAACGACGAGCGCTTGTTCGATCGCGCTCTCTACTGGATACGCACGCTCGATACGGCCGCCGCCCAGGGCAATGGCGAAGGCTTCTTCATCTACAACGCGCAGAACATGAGCGCGGAGGAATTGGGTGCACTGGTGTCGCAATCCGGCGCCGGTCAGCAAGATACGAGCGTAACGCCGCCGGAAGTGGCTGTGCGCCGTGTCAATGGTGCGCCGGTTGGCGCGCGTTCGACGGCGCAGCCGGTTATGAGCTCGAACGGCATAACCGTGGACTCGATGGGCAATCGCATCCTCTTTCGGGGGACATCCAGCGAGTACCAACGTCTGCGTCAGATTCTCGTGCAACTCGATCAGCCGGCGCGTCAAGTTTTGATCGAACTCACCATCGCTGAAGTCACGCTGACGGATGAGACTCGGTTCGGCGTCGAGTGGTTCCTCGATCAGACGATCACGGATGGGACGCTTACGGCGTCGACGGAGGGCGGCTCCAGCCGCTTGCCGGGTGGCCTTGGAGTCATTGCCACGCACGTCTTCTCGCGTGGTTCGGTCGAGGCTGCGTTGAATGCGTTTGCCTCAAACCGCAATCTCAACATCCTTTCAACGCCGCGCGTGTTCACGCGGTCGGGTCGCGAAGCGGAGATGCTCGTCGGCACCGATGTGCCGATCATTACCTCGCAGCGCGCCTCGGACAATCAGACCGGCGGTGACACCGACGTCCTTCAGACGGTGCAGTATCGTCAGACCGGCATCATCCTGAACGTCCGCCCGATCGTATATGGCGACGACCACATCGACATCACGCTTTACCAAGAAGTGTCGAGCCAAGAGCCGAACACCGGCGTGGCGATCAATAGCCCGCTCATCCGTAATCGCAGCGTGACCACGCAAATCTCGCTGCGTGAAGGCATGACGGCGGTTATCGGCGGCATGATGCAGGATACGTATTCGCGTGATCAACGTGGCATTCCAGGGCTGAAGGATATTCCTTTCCTCGGCGCCGCGTTCCGCAGCGAGGAAGTGACCGGCGATAAGGTTGAGCTGGTCATCTTGCTCACGCCGTACATCGTGCGCGATGACGATGACATTCACGCGATGACGACTTCGCTGACGCAATCGGTAAACTCGACGCTGCGCCAGCGCGGCACGCAGGTTTACACGCTCTACCCTTGGCGTACGCCGTTCAACGCGTCACGTACCCACGATCGCGAGATCCGACCGCAAGTGGCGCCGGCGAACTAGTCGCGCAGGGCGCCCCAACCGAAAATGTTGTCACGACCCGGCGCGCCCAGATCTTCTGCGCGTGCGCGCAGGTTTGTCAGCACGCGCGCGGACTCCGCGGGCGAGGGCGCGTGGAGATGAGCCGCGGCCTCAGCTGCAATCACGGGTGCGGCGAAGGATGTGCCAGACACCCGCGCCATCGAGCCGTTGACGTCGACATTGATGTCAACGCCGGGCGCGGCGAAGTCGATGTAGTCGCCGCGGTTGGCGCGCACGTACGGGCGGTCGCTTTCGTCGATGGCTGTCACGGCGAGCACGCCGTCGAAGGCGGCAGGAAAGCTCGGTCGCGCCGCTGGGCCGCCATTGCCGGCGGCGGCGACGATGATGTGTCCGCGCTCCGCCGCGCGACGCACCATCTCGGCGAGAACAGCATTGTCTGGTCCTTCGACGCTGATGTTCACCACAGCGATGCGGTGGGCGATCATCCAGTCCAACGCCGCCGCAATACGTTCGGCCGACGCTGCTAGTCCGCCGTCCATGCTGTGACCGAAGACATCAGCCACATGCACGCGAACGCCTCGCGCGACCGCGATGGACGCAACCATAGAGCCGTGGTCGCGCGCGACCGGGGTGGGCCCCGCGAAGGCGCGCTGGCTGAGGAGGGAGTCGGCCATGGACGAGCCGTCGACGCCGGTGTCGATGACGCCGAGCGTGCCGCGGGGGCGCGCGGTGCGTCGCGTCGTCGTGCGTGAGACGGAGGCGCGAACGGCTTGAGCGCTGCGATAGATGTTGTTTGGCGTCGCAATGGCGTCGGGCGCTAATTCGCTCAGCTGTACGAGCGCGGCTTCCATCGTGACTCCGCGCGGCGGCAAGCCAAGCCGCGCCATGACGCCGCCTGATGCCAAGTTCTGAACCGATATCTCGCTAAAGCCGCTGTTGAGCGCTTGCGCCAAATCTTGCGCGCGGCCGACGAATACGATCTCGCCGGGCACGAACTCGCCGCCGTGGCTGTCGTACTCGACCGAGTAGATGACCTCTTCGGCGATGAACGGCGCGTCGTATTCGTCATTGCCGTCGTTGTGACCGGAACGGTCGGAGGTGTGATCGTTGTCGTCGTGGTGATCGTTGTCGTCGAAATTGTCGCCGTTGCCGTGCCCGGAATTATCTTGGTCGGCGCCGTGGTCATCGTCGAAATCGTGATCGTCGTCCTGACCGCTGCCGTGGCCGCTGGAATCGTCCAGGTCGAAATCGTCGAAGTCGTCGGCGTTGCCGTGTCCTGAATTATCTTGATCGTCCGGCCCGTCGTCGAAATCGCGCTCGTGGGCAAAGGCCGATGCGCAAAAGGGGACCACTTGCGTCACGGCGATCACGCCGGCGCTTAGTGTGGCCACAACCGCCACACTCCTCAAAAGGGAAGGCAGTCTTTTCATTTCTCCCACCGCACCGCGCACCATATCATGTGGATAACTCGCGCGAAATAATAGTTGCGAGGAATAAGTGCGCGCACGGCGCGTAGTGGTGGCTGAGGGATGACCAGGGACAACCTCGCGTTCCGCCAAGAACTCGTGTCGCTGTTGCCGCGACTGAGGCGCTTCGCCATGGCGTTAGCGGGGCGGCGCGATTTGGCCGAGGACCTCCTTCACTCCGCAGTGGAGCGGGCGCTGCGCAATTGGGGCACTTTCCAAACCGGGAGACGCTTGGACTCCTGGATGTTCAAAATCATGCAGAACCACTGGATCGATACGAGGCGCGCTGAAGCCAGCGCCGTAATGCAATCTGTCGATGATCTGGAGATCGCGGGTGAAGATGGCCGCGAGATCACCGAAGCGCGCGACGACATCCGCGCTGCGCGCAGCGCATTTGCGGCGCTGCCTGAGGAGCAACGCGCCGTGATCGCGCTCGTGGTGCTTGAAGATCTTTCTTACGCCGAGGCTGCGGACGCGTTGAATGTGCCGATCGGGACCATAATGAGCCGGCTATCGCGCGCGCGCGCTTCAATGTCGGCGCTGATGCGGCGTGCGGCATTTGCTAAGATTAGGAAAGAGAGCTGATGCTCAACGACGATCTCATCAGCGCTTACCTCGATGACGAGCTCGATGCGGAACGGCGCGCGATGGTCGAGCAGCATCTGCGCACCGATCGCGGCGCGGCGGCGCGTCTTGAACGTATGCGCGGCGCCGACGGCGTGCTGCGCGAGGCGTTTCCGGCGGTTGAAGAAGCGCGCGACGATTTTCTCGCGACGATGATCCTGGCGCCGAATGCCCAACCAGCACCGCGCCATTGGGCGACGCAAATCGCTGCGCTCGCCGCGGCGGTGATGTTCGGCGTGCTTTTGGGCGAAGGTATTGGAAGCAATGGCGTCGGTGCGCCCTATGCGATCTCTAGCCGTCAAGGCGCGTTGTTGGACACTCTACCGAGCGGGGAAAGCGCGACCGCCGATGGAAGTGAATTTGAGGCGATCCTGTCCGTTGTCAGCGACGCGGGTGACATTTGCCGTCAGTTTCGAGTCACCTCTGATGCGCAGCGGACAGACGTGCTGGCTTGCCGTGAGGCCACCAGCGGGTCCTGGGCAATGATTGCGGCGGCGCCCGCGCAAGCCGCCGACGCGTACGTTCCGGCTGGCGCGAATTCGCCAATCGATGTTGCGATTCAAGGCCTTGGGCCGGCTGAAGCGTTAGACGCTTCGGGCGAACGAGCGATGATCTCGCGGGGGTGGCGGTAAGCGCCTTCGGTAACGGTCACAACTGCCGGTAATAATCTGCCGCTTTTCAGCGCTATGGCGCTGATTCATTACATTTTCCCCCCAAAGGGGAATGACGTGCAATTCATGGTTAATTGTTCCAAATATTCCGTCAGCTAAAGGCGCTGCTGGTGCTGCGGTCGCGTTTTTGGCTTCGACAAGGGGGTCTGGAATGCGCTCGTTTCACGAGATGCACCGCATATTCGTAGCGGTGCTTACGGCTGTCGTTTTGTCATTCGTTGTTCTCGCGTCCGGTGACGCTAACGCGCGTGATTACGATATTCCGACAGGCGGTACGCGCAGTCCGACATTCGGCGCGCAACCGTTCACGACGCCGCTCCTGCTGTTCGAAGAGTTCGGCACGCAGCCTTTGCCGACAGCAGTAAATTGCGCCAACTGTGCTCCGCTTCCTGCAGCTACGTCATGCACCACTGGCCCGAACGGTCAGCAGCTCGACACGTTCTTGCGTCAACGCGTCTTTCCTCTGCCACAGCGCGAATCCAATCAAAGCCGTCCGTCGGCTTGGGCTGCTGGCGTCGGCAATTGCGTACGTCCGCTTGCAACGAGCTACGCAGAAGGCCGTCCGCCCGGCGAATGGTTTGCGCACCAGCGTTGGGGTGAGTTCACGCCGCGCGTCTATTTCCAATCCGCGCAAGCAGGCGCGCGCGTTAATAACGGCGCTCGCGACACGCTGCAGCGCCACACATATTCGGTTGGTGAATTCCGCCGCAATGGTGGCCTCTACTATAATGGCGGCACGACGCGTAACACGCAGTTCCGTTTCCACCCGAACTTCCCGGTTCAACAGCAGAAC
>JBEBHI010000193.1:0-5873 GCA_040080935.1 Terricaulis sp. | reverse complement strand
TCGTTCGTGGCTGGCGTCCCAACTGTGGCAATGGCGTTCGTGAGTTATCTCGGCGTGTTCGTGCCCGGTCTCGCAACCAATCCGCTCGGGCAAATGGCGGGCGGCATCGCACTGATCGCCGCATTCACTTTCATCAACATCCGCGGCCTGAAAGAAATGAGCGTCACGCAAATTACGCTGACGGTCCTCAAAATCATCCCTTTGATTGCAATCATCGCCATCGCAGTCCCGGCCGGGGCGCCGGCGAATGCACCAGCTTTCAATCCATCCGGTCAGTCGATCTTTGCAGCGCTCACGCTCACCGCGCTCATCGCACTTTGGCCGTTTACGGGCTTTGAGGTCGTCACGCTTCCAGCCGGCAACGTGAAAGACTGCGAACGCACAATTCCACGCGCGCTCATCACCGGCATGCTGACCGTGGTCGTCATCTATCTCAGCGCAACCGTGGCGGTGATGCTGCTCGTGTCGCCGGCGCAGCTCATGCAGTCGACAGCGCCATTTTCGGATGCGGCGCGAGCGCTCGGCCCATGGGGGCCGGGACTCATCGCAGCCGGCGCCTTGGTGGCGACGGCTGGAACCATCAACGGTCTCATCTTTACTTGCGGGCAAATGCCTTTGGCGGTGGCCGCCGATAAACTTGCGCCCAGCTGGCTTGCAGCCATGTCAAAGCACGGCACCCCCCACCTTGCACTGCTTCTCTCTTCGGCGCTCGGCATCGTCCTGCTGGTGCTGACGAACACGCGCGGCCTTATGGGCTCGTTCCAATTCATGCTCACGATCGCGACGTCGCTTGGACTGTTCTACTACGTCGTCGTCTCATTGGCCGAACTTCGCCATTCCACCCGCGCCTCGGCGTTTGCCGGCATCGGCGCCTCGATCATCGGCATCGCCTACTCGATTTTCGCCGCCTTCGGCTCCGGACTCGAAGTGCTTCTATGGTGCATTGTGCTGATGGCCGCCGGCGTGCCGCTCTATTTCGTCTTCCGCCGGCAAGGCGTCGTCGCGACCGCGCCTTAGTCCGATTTCTTAAACGGTGCGTGCTCGGTGAGGATCTCCGCTTCCTCAACCACAGCCGGCGTTTCCTGCCGCAGATAATGGCGCACAGCGTTGCGCAGACCTTCGTGCTCGATCCAGTGCGCGCTAAACGTCTGCACCGGCACATACCCACGCGCGAGCTTGTGTTCACCCTGCGCGCCCGCTTCCACACGCGGCAGCTTCAGCTCAATCGCAAGCTCGATCGCTTGGTAATAGCAAAGCTCGAAGTGCAGGAACGGCACATCCGCGATGCGCCCCCAATAGCGTCCATAGAGCGCATCACCGCCAATAAGGTTCAGCGCCGAGGCCAGTTGCGTGCCGTCCGCTTCTTCGGCCACGAACAGCACGCACTGATCGCCCATGCGCTGTCCGAGCAGATCGAAGAATTGCCGATTGAGATACGGCGAGCCCCATTTGCGCGACCCAGTATCCATGTAGCAGCGGAAGAAGAAGTCCCAGTCGCGCGCCGTGATTTCCGGCCCGCGCAAGCGGCGGATGCGTAAACCGTCGCAAGCGCGCTCGCGCTCGCGACGGATGCTCTTGCGCTTCTGCGACGAGAGCCCGGCTAGAAAATCTGCAAACGTGGCGTAGTCACGATTGAACCAGTGATACTGAAGCCCAACGCGGGTCTGATAGCCAAAAGGCGCCAGCCGCCGCACCAAGTCTTCATCCGCGAACGTTGCATGCACCGATGACGCGCCGGCCCGTTGCGCAAACCCCATCGCGCCCTGCGCCAACGCGCTTTGCACCGCCGGATCGTGCGCAAGGATGCGCCGCCCAGGCACTGGCGTGAAAGGCACCGCACATTGAAGCTTCGGATAATAGTTCTCGCCCGCGCGCTGCAACGCGTCCGCCCACGCATGGTCAAACACGTATTCGCCGTAGGAATGATCCTTGGCGTAAAGCGGCATGACGCCAACCGCCGCGCCGCTCGCATCACGCGCCACGAGGTGCGCGGGCTGCCAGCCCTTTGCGGCGCTCGCGCAGCCGCTCTCTTCAAGCGAACGCAAAAAGTCCCACGAGAGGAAGGGGTCGTAAGTCTGATCCGCCGGGTTCGCCAACGCGTCCCACGCACCACGCTCGATATTGGCGAGATCGCCAATCACCGAAATCGTAAGCGCGTCGGTTCCGTCCATGCGCTTAGTCTATCTCGAAAATCCCATCGACTTCGACCGCGAAGTTCAGCGGCAGGTTGGCCATGCCAACAGCGGAACGCGCGTGTTTCCCTGCGTCACCGAACACCGACACCATGAGATCGGAGCAACCATTCATCACTTGCGGGATTGGATCAAAATCCGGCGTCACGTTCACAAAGCCATTGAGCTTTACCACGCGCTTCACGCGATCCAGATCGCCACCGCACGCCGCCTTCACCTGCGCCAGCAAATTGAGCCCACAGAGCCGCGCCGCGGCCTGCCCCTGCTCAACTTCAATCGCATCGCCGAGCTTGCCCTTAATGCCGCCCGAAGCGTCCACCGAGACCTGCCCCGACGTGTAGACAAGATTGCCGACAACTTGGAACGGCACATACGAGGCGACCGGCGCCGGCGGCGTCGGCAATACGACACCCAGTTCCTCTAACCGCGCTTCAATCCGCCCCGCCATCGCACGCTCCATCCCGAATGACGCCTCGTTCTAGCCCGCGAAGGCGGCGCTGCACCAGATATTCTAGAGCGCGCGCAGCTCCATGAACTTGGTCATCCCAAGAATTGCGAACAGCATGACAAACGCACTACAGAGCGTGAGCTCTGCGGCATAGCGTTGCCCTGCAACGGCAGTGAGTTGGAGCGGTTCGCTCTTGATCCAATCCATGCGCGTTTGGATCGCGTGCGGACCAGGAGCGATCTGAACCTCCACGCTCTTTCCGTTGCCGACGACGCCGACCTTGACGCCATCCACCAAAATAGCGGCGTCGCGCAGCATGCCATTGTAGCCAGATTTGCGTGTGATCGTCAGCGTCGCGTTGGTCATCTTGATCCCCGTAAGTGTCGCCCATCCTACCACGAGCGCACGCCGCTAGTCGCCCTCTTCGTCGATCTCTTCGGGCTCGTCGTCGCGCTGCACTTTCAGCCCGCGCCCCGTCACCACCGCATCGCGCCCAAACTTTTGCCGCGCCTTCGCGATCGCGGCTTCGGCCGCCGCGCGCTTCGGCGTTTCGGTGTCGAGCATGTCCCCCTTATCGGCCACCGCCGCATCGCTGAAGTCTGAAAGCCCAACCCCGATAAGCCGATACTTGGTCTTGCCATCAGCCTCCGCTTGCAACAGCTCACGCGCCGCCGCGAATATCCGCGCGGCCAGCAATGTCGGCTCCGGCAACTGACGCCGCCGCGTAATGATCTTAAATTTCGTATCCTTGAGCTTCAGCGTCAGCGTCAGCCCCGAACTCTCGCTCGCCCGGCAGCGCGTCGCCACCTTCTCGCAAAGCGGCCACAAAATATCTTCGAGCGCCTCAATATCCGAGACATCCTCAAAGAACGTCGTCTCCGAGGAAATGCTCTTCCGCTCGCCATCCGGATCGACCTTGCGCGGATCGTCCGCCATCGACAGCGCAAACAGATGCGCCCCCCAATCGCCGTACAACGCACGCATACGCTGCGGCCCGACATGGCGAATATCGCCAATCTTCTTCAACCCATTGCGCTCCAGCGCTGTCGCGCCCGCAGGCCCAACGCCAGGTAACGTCCCCACCGAGCGCGTCTCCAAAAACGCCAGCGCCTCGCCGCGCCCAATCACCGAGAACCCGCGCGGCTTATCCAAATCGCTCGCCGTCTTCGCCAAGAACTTGTTGAACGAGAGCCCAATCGAAACCGTGAGGTTGCGCTCTTCCCAAATCTTGTTCTGCAACTTTATCAGCGATTGCGCGGGCGTGCCGCCATGCAGCGCCTCGGTGCCGGTCAGGTCCATAAACGCTTCATCGATCGAGAGCGGCTGCACCTGTGGCGTCAGATCTTCCATCATCCGCCGGATGATGCGCCCTTCATCGACATACTTGCGCATCTCGCCGTGTACGACCTTCGCCTGCGGACACAACTGCAGCGCCTTGAACATCGGCATGGCGCTGCGCACGCCATACGCCCGCGCTACATAACAACAGGTCGAAACCACGCCCCGTTTGCCGCCGCCCACAATCACCGGAAACGGCTGCAAACTCGGATCATCCCGCTTCTCGATCGACGCATAAAACGCATCGCAGTCCAGATGCGCGATCGATAGCGCGCCGAGTTCAGCGTGCTCCACCTGCCGCTCTTCGCCGCAATGCGAGCAGTGCGGCGTGAGCGTTTCAAATGCGCAAGCGCGGCAAAGCATCATGCCAAGTTGTCGGACGCACCACCGTCCGCATCAAACAACCAAGCCGCGCCTCGCACGCCAGAGCTATCGCCGTGCTTATTCTTCACGATCTTCGCGCCGACATAGTCCGAGAACACATGCGCGATGAGCTTGCCGCGCACACTCGGATACAAGCTCTCGATATTCGAAACCCCGCCGCCAAATACGACCACGTCCGGATCGAGAATATCGATCACCACGGCCAGCGCCCGCGCGATCTTGTCCGCCAGCAAATCCAGCAACACCCGCGCCTGCGGATCGCCGGCGAGCGCTCTTTCATTCGCGTCGCCCGCGCTCATCCCCGCCCAGCGCTTAAAGCCTGTGCCAGAGAGCCATTGCTCCAAACACCCAACCCGCCCGCACCAATCGCGCGGCTGCACTTCATCAGCCCGCGCCCACGGCAGCGGCGTGTGCCCCCATTCGCCGCCGATGCCACTCGCGCCTTCGATCACCTTGCGCTCAACCACAACACCGCCACCGCACCCAGTGCCGATGATCACGCCAAACACAACGCGCGCGCCCGCAGCCGCGCCATCCACCGCTTCCGACAACGCAAAGCAGTTCGCGTCATTCTCCACACGCACCGGCCGCGCCAGCACCGCTTTCAAATCCTCAAAGAACGGCTTTCCATTGAGCCAAACCGAGTTCGAGTTCCGCACCAACCCGGTCAGCGGCGACAACGAGCCAGGCATCGCAACACCCACCGTGTCGGCGCGGGCGCCCGTTTGCTGCTCGATTCGCGCGGTCAGATCGGCAACGGCACGAACAGCGGCCTGGTAATCCCCAGGATTTGGGACTCGCTGCCGCTCCAGGATTTCTCCCGTTGAATCAAGCAGCGCCGCCTCGATTTTAGTGCCGCCGAAATCCACGCCAAGGCGCATGCTTCAATCCTTAAGCCGATCTTAACGAGATAAGCCAAACTGCTGATGTTGCGATGGGTTGTTAAGGCCCCTCCGCTATAAAGCGGTAACAAGACGTCCAAAACGGGCGCGGGGGTCGCGGAAGCGAAGCGGGTTCATGGCCAAGACCGTTCTGATCGTCGAAGACAGCGAACTCAATATGAGGCTGTTCAACGACCTGTTGGAGGCCTTCGGCTACAAGACCGTCAAATCACGTGACGGTCGCCAAGCCATCCCTCTCGCTCGCGAACACAAGCCTGATCTCATCATCATGGATATCCAGCTGCCGGAAATTTCCGGTCTGGAGCTTACCGATCGTCTGAAGAAGGACGAAACGATGAAGCACATCCCCATCGTCGCCGTCACAGCTTTCGCCATGCGCGGCGATGAGCAGAAAATCATGGCCGCCGGGTGCGATGCGTACCTCTCGAAGCCGATTTCCGTGACGACGTTCTTAGAAACCATCCGCAAGTTCATTGGCTGAGGAGACCGCTTGAGCGCGCGCATCCTCGTAGTCGACGACCTTGAAGCAAACCGCCGCCTTCTCGAGGCGCTGCTGACGGCTGACTATTACGAAGTGCTGATGGCGACGCGCGGCGAAGAAGGCGTGCA
>JBEBHI010000346.1:0-1510 GCA_040080935.1 Terricaulis sp. | reverse complement strand
AGTTGATCAGCGCGCCCAAGCGCAGACGACGTTGAAGAAGTACCAAGCCCGCATCGTCGCGCTCGAAGCGCAACGCGAAGATGTCGATGCCGCGATCGAGATCCTCCACGACAGCGTGAAGAAGCTTCAGGACTTCCTGTCGAAGCCCGCTGCGCCCGCCGCCGTCGCAAATGCGCGCGCGTTTGAAGCGGAAGCTAAGAAGCGGCTCGAAGACGCGCACTAAGACGCGTAGAAGCTCAAGAAAAATAATAGGGAGCCACGCATGCCGAGTTACACGGCGCCGCTTCGTGAATATCGCTTTCTCCTGAAGGATGTGCTCGACATCGAGCGCTACTCCAATCTGCCGACTTTCTCCGACGCGCCGCTCGATTTGATCGACTCCGTGTTGGAAGAGGGCGCGAAGTTTTGCGAAGGCGTGCTCGCCCCGCTGAACAAGATTGGCGATGAGCACGGCTGCAAGCGCGCTGACGATGGCTCGGTCACAACGCCGCCTGGTTTCAAAGACGCGTACAAACAGCTCGTCGACGCCGGCTGGCCCGCGCTCTCAAGCGATCCGAATTACGGCGGCCAGGGCATGCCGCACGTGGTGTCGCTGGCGTGGAACGAGATGGTGTCATCCGCCAACATGGCGTTCGGCATGTATCCGGGCCTCAGCCACGGCGCGTACGCGGCAATCCATCATCACGGGTCTGACGAACTGAAGCAGGCCTACCTGCCAAAGCTCGTCACCGGCGAATGGACCGGCACAATGAATCTGACGGAGCCGCATTGCGGCACCGATCTCGGCATGCTGCGCACCAAAGCCATCCCGCAAGCTGACGGCTCCTATCGCATCACTGGCCAGAAGATTTTCATCTCTGCCGGCGAACACGATCTCGCATCGAACATCGTCCACCTTGTGATCGCCCGCATCGAAGGCGCGCCCGCTGGCACGAAGGGCATCTCGCTCTTCGTGGTGCCGAAGTTCATCCTCGATAAGGATGGCAACCCAGGTCAGCGCAACGGCGTCGTTTGCGGCAAGATCGAAGAGAAGATGGGCATCCACGGCAACGCGACGTGCGTGCTGAACTACGATGACGCGACCGGTTATCTCTGCGGCATCGAGAATAAAGGTCTCGCCGCGATGTTCACGATGATGAATGTCGCGCGCCTCGGCGTCGGCCTTCAAGGTCTCAGCCAATCTGAAGTCGCCTACCAAAACGGCGTCGCCTACGCGAAGGACCGCCTGCAAGGCCGCTCCATCACTGGCGCGAAAAATCCAAGCGGCCCCGCCGATCCAATCATCGTGCACCCGGACATCCGCCGCATGCTGATGGACGCGAAGGCGTTCAACGAAGGCGCGCGCGCTTTCACGTTCTGGACCGCGATCTACGGCGATCTCGTAGAAGTCTCGCCTGATGAAAAGGTGCGCGAGAAGGCCGAAGACTACATGGGCCTGATGACGCCGGTGCTGAAAAGCTATCTCACCGACAAAGGCTACGCCAACGCCACCAATTGCCAGCAAATCTTC
>JBEBHI010000345.1:0-1513 GCA_040080935.1 Terricaulis sp. | reverse complement strand
AGCCCAAATTGAGAGCGACATGGCGCCCATCTCGCTGCATGAACGTGGGTTTGCCCAGCTGGAGATTGCGCGCATCGCCACGCGCGACATCGCCTGTTACATCCCCAGCAAAGACGTCATCGGCATGCCGCCGATCGCCGCCTTCGACACGGCCGAAGACTACGCGGCCACGCTCAATCATGAGAGCGTGCATGCGACCATGGCGGCGCATCGTGTCGGGCGCGACATGGGCAAGAAGTTCTCAAGCCATGCGATCGCGGCCGAAGAGCTGGTCGCCGAAATCGGCGCCAGCATTCTTGGCGCCCATCTTCGTCTGCCGCCCCAGCACATCCACGACCACGCTTCCTATATTGGTCACTGGATGAAGCTCTTGGCCGACGATAAGCGCGCGTTTTTGACAGCTGCGGCGCAGGCGCAGATTGCGGTCGATTGGCTCTTGTCGAAAAGCCCTTCACCCTTCGCGGAGGAGGAGATCGCGCGTGTCGCGGCTTGAGCGCATCGTCGCCGCCTGTGGCGGCATCCTGCTTGATGGTGGAGCGCGCGCCCTTATTCCCGGTCCCAATCACAGCCATAAGGACCGCTCTGTCTCGCTGGCCGAGACAGAGGAGGGGCGCATCCTCATCCATTGCTTCAGCCCGAAAGATGATTGGCGCGACGTGCGCCGCGCGTTGGCCGATCTCGGCCTCTTGGATGATGCGCCGCTCGCCGAAGGGCGAAGCACGCGACTGTCGCCGTCGAAGGTCGTGGCGCAGCCACTTGATGAGGAGCGTGTCTCGCGTGCGCGACGGCTCTGGGAGGAAGGCGGGCCGCTCAAGCATTCGGTGGCGGAAGCCTATTTGCGCAGACGCGCAATTCCCGCGGGCCTTTGGCAAAGTCCGGCGCTTCGCTTTCACCCACGCATGACGAGCCTCGACGATCGCGCGAGACGCCCAGCCCTGGTCGCCGCGATCAGCGACGCGCAAGGCGCGCTTCAGGGCGTACAGGTGACGTTGCTGAGTGCGCACGGTACGGCCAAGGCTGCTGTGTCGACGCCCAGGCGCGTCATCGGCAAGTTGATGGGCGGGACGGTCCGTCTGGCCGAGGCGCAAGACGAACTCGCAGTCGGCGAGGGCGTGGAAACCATGCTGACAGCATCCGATGTCTTTGGCGTTCCCGGTTGGGCCGCGCTGAGCGCCGTCAATCTCAGTCGCTTGGTTATCGCGCATCCTCTGAGGCGACTTATCATTGCAGCCGACAATGACGACGCCGGGATGCGCGCCGCCGAGTCCTTACGCGCACGGATGACCAGTTCAACGCTCGTCGACATCGAAGCAGCGCCACCAGGCTTTAACGACTGGAACGATTGGGCGCGTGCGCAGACACCACGCTCGTAAGCGCTCTCGGGCATGAGCATCCTCGCTCACTTTCCTCGACCGTGCGGCCGCAAGCCTCGCCCACGCCGTCGCCAGTGACGCCCGGCCGTCGCCGCCGGCAAGGCGAAAATCGTTTCCCCGCCCGCTGTCGCGGCTTCGGT
>JBEBHI010000344.1:0-1514 GCA_040080935.1 Terricaulis sp. | reverse complement strand
CATCTGGGCTGCCGTCGCCATGCAGGATTTGCACGGCTCGTTCGTCGATCAAGTCAGCGTCGTTGTGACATTGCCCTGGGGCATCGCCAGCTTGGCCGACCTCTACGTCGGCTTTGTATTCTTCAGCGTGATCGTCTTCTTGACCGAGCGCTCTTGGGTGGTCGCCGCGCTTTGGGCGGTACCGGTCTTTATCGTCGGCAACATCTGGTCGGCGGTGTGGCTCGTGATCCGCCTGCCGCACCTAGCGAAGCAATTGTCCAAGCCAGACTGGCCAACCTCCTAGAAAAGTTGCCGCAGCACGTCCGCCAACATCCGCGCTTCCTCTTCGCGCTGACCACCCTCGCGCCAAGCCACACCTAACGTGCGCCCCACAATCGGCTCAGCAAATTGGCGCACCGCCACATGCGCGCCCGCTGCCGCGCCCGCCTCAGCCGCGATCTTCGGCAACAACGTCACGCCCATCCCGCCGCCCACCATCTGCACCAGCGTATGCAAGCTCGTCGCAGCAACATCCGTAGAACGCCTGTGGCTCGGCAATTTGCACGCCGCCAAAGCGTGATCGCGCAAGCAATGCCCATCTTCGAGAAGCAGTACGTCCTCAGTCTTCAAATGCTCCGGCGAAAGATCGTTGCGCTTTGCCAGCGGATGATCCTCCGGGCACAAAAGCAAAAACTCATCGTCCGCGATCGGCGCACTTGCAATCCCATGCGCCGCATACGGCAACGCTATCAAAGCCGCGTCGATCGTGCGCGCCCGCAACGCCTCGACCAAGCGCCCCGTCAAATCTTCGCGCATCTGCAACCGCAGCTTCGGAAACTTCCGCTTCAACAGCGGCAGAACGCGCGGCAACAAGAACGGCGCAATGGTCGGGATCGCGCCCAAGCGAAACACGCCGGAGAAGGGCTCGCCCGCCGCCTGCACCGCCCGCACCAAGTCTTCGACTTCACTCAGCGCCGCCGCCGCGCGCTCAGCCGCCTCTTCACCGGCAGGCGTGAGCACGGCGCCCAGGCGCCCACGCTCCACCAGCACGGCCCCGAGCGAAGTCTCCAGATCTTTGATCCCCGCCGACAACGTAGGCTGGGTCACACCCACGGCCGCCGCAGCCGCCACAAAGCTTCCTTCCGCCCGGAGGGCGGTCAAAAACTGAAGCTGCCGCAAAGTCGGCATTGAGGAGGCCGGCAGGCGCTCTTCCATAGACGGTCCCTATTCTCTTGAGACCTTCATATTGGCTCTGTGCGGATTGTCGCAAGGCGGAACGGGCGCGGCATGTCGACGTTGACCCCGTGAGCCCCGCAAGCGCCGGACCCTCCCCCCGCAACGGCGCAAATCCTCTGCCCCTCGTCCGAGAGGGGAGAGGGCGGGGCGACTTTCCTGAATTCGAGTTTTAGGCCGCTGCGCGCGCAGCGTTCTCGGTAGTCAGCTTCAACGGCACCCGAACCACAAACGTCGAGCCAGCCTCACGTTCGCTCGTCACTGTCACCGCGCCGCCGAGCGTATGCGCCATGCGCTGCGCA
>JBEBHI010000343.1:0-1518 GCA_040080935.1 Terricaulis sp. | reverse complement strand
ATGGAGGGATGTCTCGCGAGGACATTTTCGATCTCGGCCGGATACACGTTCTCGCCGCCGGAAATGTACATCTCCTTGATCCGGCCAGCGACGTAGTAGCAACCGTCCGCATCGCAACGGCCGATGTCGCCGCTCTTTAGCCAGCCATCGGTTGTGAAGGCTTTCGCCGTCTCTTCCGGCTTCTTCCAATAGCCCGGCGTGAGCCCCGGCCCGCGCATCCAGATCTCGCCGCTCTCTCCGGCGGGTACATCATTCCCATCGCCATCGACGATGCGCACATCGAGCAACATGAGCGGTTTGCCGACGGAGCCGATCTTCTGCAGCGCATCTTCCTTCATGGCGATGAACGCCGTCGGCCCGGTCTCGGTCATGCCGTAGCCGTTGCAAACCCTCACGCCCTTCGCCGCGTATCGTTCAACGAGAACGTCAGCCAACGGCGCGCCCCCACATCCCCACGACCGCACGCGCGCGAGGTCCGCGCTTTCGAACTCAGGATTCAGAGCCAGCTGCTGATACACCGCCGGCACACCGAAGAAGATATCGAGCCGCGGCATAAGCGCGAGTGCGCGCGATTCATCGAAGCCCGGCAGTACGACCACTGTGCCGCCGGCGATTAAAGTCGGGATCGTGACGAGTTGAATGCCGGCGCTGTGAAACAGCGGCAAGAAATTCAGCGTCGTGTCGCCATCGCGCAGATCGAACGCTTCGCCAACGTGGAAAGCGTTCACCACCGACATTTGATACGTCTGGATCACGCCTTTCGGCTGACCTGTGGTGCCTGACGTATACATCAAGAACCACGTCGCATCGCCCGGCCAGCGACGATCCGTGATCAGGGGCGACGCATCCGCGAGCGCTGCCTCGTAGCCATCGTCAAGCGCTATCGAAACACTGCCAAGCGCTTCCGCCGTCTCCGCGTCATCGGCGCCGAAAACCACCAATTTTGCGCTACAATCAGCGATAAGCGCCGAAAGCTCCGCCGTCGGCGAACGCCAATTTAGCGGCACGAAAATCGCGCCAAGCTTGGCGCACGCAAACATGATTTCGAAAAACTCAATCCTGTTGCGACACAGGATGGCGACGCGATCGTCGCGTGTCACGCCAAGAGACGCGAGCACTCCAGCAGCGCGTGCGCAGCGATCTTCGAGTTGCGCATAGGTGAGCGTGCGCCCGGTCAGCGCATCTTCGAACGCGATGCGATTAGGCGTTAGCGCCGCCCGTTTCGCGGTGATGTCGACTAGGTCGACACCCATGGCTCACTCCCCACGCGCGCCGCTATTTCGGCGCTTTGTCTTTGTTGGCCCGCGGCGCGAGCCCGTTGATCATCAAATCCGATGCAGCCTCCGCGACTGATGCGGAATCCGTGTCGGCGTCCCAGATGCCGTATCGTATGCCGAGAAAGCTTGAGGCGCCCATCAGCGCCCACACACGAACTTCATCGTCTTGGCCTTCGCTGATTTCACCGCGCGACGCTGCTTGCGCCAGCTGTTGTCGATAAGCGGCGGCGAACGTGCGGTA
>JBEBHI010000047.1:0-21357 GCA_040080935.1 Terricaulis sp. | reverse complement strand
CTCATCGTGTTTGGCGCTGCCGAAACCGGAACACAATTTTGCTTGGGCGTGCCATTGCTGGCGCTGGGCGCGATTTGCGGTCCCGTAATGGGCGGTTACTTTTCGAAAGCCGTAGCCGACAACGAACAAGGTCGCTTGCAAGGCGCCTGGAGTGGCGTAAACGCCGGCATGGGACTCTTTGCGCCCGGCCTGTTCACATTCACTTTCGCCACAAGCATCTCAGGCGGCACGCATCAACTTCCAGGTCTAGCATTCTTCGCAGCCGCCGCAATGATCGCGGTGGCCTTAGTGATAGGTGCGCGGACGACGGCGCCTTCGAACACCTGAGCGCCTGACGGCTCCGTCCAGTTACGCACCAGGCCTTGGAAAAAGATCGACAGCCTCAGGCTCAACCTCGAACACGTTCAAGAAATTCGACACCGCTTGATAGAAGCCAACAGTAAGTACAAAATCGGCAAAGCCGTTGGTCCCCAGTAGAGCTAGTCCTTCATCGCGATCGCTTGGCGACAAAGTGTGATCCGCAACAAGCGCGTCCGTGAGCCGCACTATCTTGCGCTCATCCTCCGTAAGCGCGGATTGATCGGCGCCAATTGCGCAGGCGTCGAGCTTCGCCTCGGTCAACCCCATCAACCGCCCGATCTGCTTGTGCTGGTGCACTTCGTATGGCGAATTGTAGAGGCAGCCGACACGCACGATCGCCAACTCGCGCAGCTGCGAGGACCAAGCAGGGCTCCACATCACCGCATCCGCCATCGCCGTGAAGCCCGGCGCGACGTTCGGCGAGTGCATCAGCATTTTGTAGACGTTGGCACCGCGCTTGCCTTCGATGATCTGCTTCAGATTCTCAGGCAGGCTCTCAAGATCGGGGTATTGCATACGAGGTCCTTAGCCGACAACGCGAACGGGGTCGGCGCCGTCCCAATCGGCTGCGACCTTGCGGATGTGCGCGAACATCGCGCCCTTAGCGCCGCTTATGTCGGAGATTTCGACGATAGTGCCGGGATGCGTTTGCGTGTCGAAATACGCAAAGCGCCCCTGCTCGCCGCCGATGGCGCCTTCGTGCCCAACGACGTACCCAAGCGAGAGTGCGCGGTCGTAGAGCGCTTGGTAGTCGCGCGTCCAATAGGACATGTGCTGCAGGCCTTCGTGGCCGGCGTCGAGGAATTCCTTGTACAGTGACGGCGCATCATTGCGCTGCTGAATGAGTTCGATCTGCAGATCGCCTGAATTGGCAAGCGCGATCGACATCTTCACGTCAGAGACAACGCCCCGGCATTTGAACCAATCGGTCTTGACGTCCTTGATGTAGAACCATGGGCCGACGCCCATCACATCAATCCAGTGCTTCATCGCGCCTTCAATGTCGCGCACGACGTAGCCGTTCTGGCAGACATTTCCGAATATGCGGCTCATCGCTTAATCCCTCGAACGCCGTTCGTAGAAGGGATCGGCCGCAAACGCCATTAAAAGGCGCTCGACTACGCCGCGCTCTGCGGCGGCGAGTCTCCAAAACTTGCCCTTCAGATCGCGCCAACGCCCCTGCGCAATCGCGCTGATGATCGGCAGGAAGAGCACCAGAGCGAGCGCATCGACCGAGAACCATACACTCACCTCGCGCAGGCCGAGGGGCGCGCCTACCGCCCAGGTCGCCGCCCATACGATAATGGACGACGCCAGCGGGGCCGCGAGACCGCAAACAAGCAGGAAGTAAAATGTGCACGCCCGCGTGGCGAAACTGAGCGCGGCCTGATGACGCCGCAGCAGGTAGGCCGCGAGAAGGCATTCGCTCATATCGCCGACAAGCGCCGCAAAAGTCAGAGGTAGTGCATCGCCCGCAACTAAGTGCGCGACGACATGAGCGATCGCGGACGCCGCGACGAGCAGCGGCCATTGCCCCATACGCGCCGTGGTCAGCGCCCAAACGAGCAGCGCGTTGCAAATCCAGATCGATTCAACAGTCGCGCCGAAGCGCGTGACGCTCAGCGCGCCGAAGGCAAGAAGGCCATAGCCCACACCAACCAAGAGCGCGCGTTGGAAGTCTAACTTTGTTTCGCCGCCCATTCGGCCCCTCGAATCCGAGGACGTTTATGGCAGCGTTCGCGGTAAGGAGATAGCGCACGCCAACGCGCTACTGAAAAAACCAGCGCAGCTCCGAGGGCGGCGTGCGCCGGGAGCATGCGGCTCCTCGCCTGCTCCGCCTGGTTCGCCTCTGGATTAGCCTCCGCGGATAAGCTCGAGCATCGCGATGACCAATGGCAACGACAATCCGGCAGTGGCTTGAACTCAATTGCCCGATTCTTGCCGTGTCGATTCCAACTTCGACTTCCGTATGCCGTGGAGAAAATAGATCGGGATGCCGATGGCTAGATACCAAAGGAAGAAGTAGCGCGTTTTGACGTCGGCCATGAGAGACATCAGCAGCCCCACGCACATCAGCGTGCCAAGGATTGGCACGATTGGGAAAAGCGGCGTCCGGAAAGGTCGCTCCATCTTCGGATCGGTGACGCGGAAATAGATGACCGTGAGACAAACGATCGCAAACGCTGCGAGCGTGCCGACATTGGTGTAATTGGAAAGATCGCCGATGCCGAAGACGCCGGCGAAAACGCATGCAACGACGCCGACCAAAGCCGTGTTGACCCAAGGCGTCTGATACTTCGAATGGAGGTTGCCGAAGGCTTGTGGCAGCAAGCCATCGCGCGCCATGGCAAAGAAGATTCGCGTTTGCCCGTAGAGCAGCACCAGCATCACGGACGAGAGCCCGCAGAGTGCTCCAAGTTTCACCAAGAGCGCAAACCACGGCAGCCCCATCTGATTGACGGCGGTGGCGATCGGCGCTGGATTGTTCAAATTCGCGTATGGCACCACGCCCACGAGCACGGCCGAGGTCAGGATGTAGAGCACTGTGCAGATCGCCAGCGAACCCAAGATGCCGATCGGTAAATCGCGTTTCGGATTTTTTGACTCCGCGCCGGCTGTGGAAACAGCCTCGAAGCCCAGATAGGCAAAGAATATCTTCGCAGCGCCGGTGATGATGCCACCGATGCCGTACTGCGCCGTGTTATTTCCGGTGAATACATCGGTGAGCGCCCGTCCGAGCTGGCCCCACAAACTCATATCCGACCCAGCCGGCGGCGCAGGGATCTGAGGTGGAATGAGCGGATGCCAAAGCTCAATGTTCACAAAGGCGGCGCCGATCGCGATGAAAGCGACAACGACCGACACTTTGATCACAACAATGATGTTGTTCACCGTCGCCGACTCGGAAACTCCGGCTACCAGTAAGAATGTCACTGCGATCAATGCCAACACAGCGGGCAGATTGAACACGCCAACCTCGCCAGTCGGAACGCCAGTGATGGCATCCGTGACGGGCACGCCGTAGCCCGCGATCAACTGCGCCGGCAAATGTATGCCTGCGTCACCGAGCAAACTCACAAGATAGCCCGACCAACCCACGGCCACGGTCGAGGCAGCGATGCCATATTCCAAGAGCAGAAGAAGACCCATGATCCAGGCGAGAAATTCACCGCCAGACGCATAGGAATAGGAATACGCGGAGCCAGAAATCGGGATGGCTGATGCAAGCTCGGCATAACAAAGCGCAACGAACGCACAAAGCACGCCCGTGATCACAAACGAGATCATGATGCCAGGCCCGGCATATTGCGCTGCTGCTTGGCCGGTCAACACGAAGATTCCAGTGCCAATGATCGTGCCAATTCCGAAGAAAACGAGATTGACCGGCCCGAGCACACGTTTGAGATCACTGCCTTCGTGCGCGGCCCTCAAATCCGCCAGCGTCTTGCGGCGTGTGATCCGTGCGAAAAATGATGCCATGCCGGCCTCCCCGGCTCGCATTGCGCGCAATCGCGCGACGCTTGCGAGCAGCAAGATGCGTCAAGTATGCGGCATGCAGCGCGGCTGGCGTCTCAAAGCTGCGTCAATGACGCGTCGTCTTGCACGGGCATTGGCGTGGCTTGGAAGCTCAATGTAGCCGCGTTAGAAAGCCTGCATGGTGTCGGCAGTACGACCGCAAGATCTCGACAAATGGTGGTCGGATGGACGCTACCTGCGCTTCCGCGCCGCCTTTCAGGAGGCCAAGCGCAACGCGAACTGGTCAGATCGCAAATTACACCGCCAGTGCGAGGCCGTCGCTGAAGCGCATGCTGGGCTTTGGGTGCCTTCTCTCAGCACGGTAGAGCGGTTCGGCGAAACCAGCGTCGACGTTCAAAACACCCTGCGCGGAAAACCTCGCTCGCTATCATGCCTGCTTATCGCCGTGAGCGAGCTTGCCGATGACGCCGCTGCAGTTGCGATATTGGCGCGCGAATTCCGCGCCTCATTCGATACAACAGCGGCGGCGGACCGACCGGGCAGCACACAGACCAGGCGCAGCTACACGCGTGCGCAATTGGAAGACATCCTGGCCGCGATCGGCAATCGCGCCTCCAACAAACCGGACACGCCAGAGTTTCCGCCTTTCAATCGTCGTTTTCCCGCCACCAACACCAAGCGCCTGCACATCGGCGGGCGCGACGTCTTGCTCAAAGATGAGAGCGAACTGCCGACAGGCACGCACAAAGCACGACGCGCCTGGGAATGGATCGTTCGCTACAAAGCCATCATCAAGGGCCGCTTGGCGCAAAGTGGGCCGATGTGGCTACCGTCCTACTCCATCATATCTTCCGGAAGCGATGCGGCGGCGCTGCAGTATTTTCTACGCCAATTCGACCTCCCGAACTTGCACGTAGTCATGGATCAGGCGCGCGCGAAAGAAGACGTCCTTGGCCGGTTGGAGCAATTGGGCGCCGTCGTCTTCCCAGTCGACCTTGAAGAGCACGAACTCACTACCGAAGACGTGTTGCGTCTGTCGAAGAACCTCGACGGCATCGACGCCACGTCGTGGGACATCACCACTGCTGACCGCAATACCTACTATGATTGGCTGGCTTACGAGATCTTGAACTTGGCGCCGAAGCACATCTTCGTGCCCGTCGGCACAGGCGAGCTATTCAGCAATCTCGCCTTTGTCATCCACCGCCATCTGTGCGAGCGCGCGTGGGATGAGCGGCTGAGTACACCAATAAACCAGGTGAACATTTACGGCGCTACGACCGAAAATTCGAACTCGAAGATGGTAATGCTCTACGCCAAATGGCGGCCGGTGCTTAGGCGACTGCGCGAGACGCTGGATGACTTCAAACAAGCAGGCTCACTAGGCGAGGCATCTGGCGTATTCTCAATCGACGACGCGCTCGCGGAAAACGCTTTAGTTCAGATTCAGCGCCAAGCGCTGCCGGCAGACACGCGGGCAATGTACGGCGCGATTCGCAGCGATGTTTCAGGCATTGCAGGCTTGGCTTTGTATCTGCAGCGCGCAGACAACATTCCCATTGGCGAGACGGTTGTGGTGGTGAACACCGGATGCTTGGACCTGTCACACACCTGATCAGCTAACTCCCAAAAGTAGTTCTGTAGGCGAAAGGCGCTGCCCACCTTTGTGTCTCCACTAGTAATTGGACCGCGCATGTGTGCAGAAGCGCCATCTTGGTGAACATTCGCGCCTTCGCGTTGCGACATCACAAAGTCGATGCGCCGCGCGCCTCATCGCCGGCCGCGTCTGCGCCAAGTCCGCGTACGATCACACCGCGGTTAAAGAGAATGAGATCGTCTTTGTACCAGCGAATTTGATCGCCTTCGAGCACGGTCAGAAATCTCGCAGTTTCGCCATACGACCAGTTTTTCCAGCGTCGACACCAATGGTCATCTTCGATCCACCACGAGCCTTCGTCGCAATCCTCGTGAGCGTAGCCTGCCCTACCGACTAAGCGTCCATCGGCATGCACCTCTACCGAATAAGGGTCGCCGTAAGCGGTGCGGCACAACAAAGTGGAGTCCGGCATTACCGCGGCGATCTGCTCGGCGTTGAGCCAAGTAGGTGTTTCCTCATTCAATCTATCGAGCGCTGGATCGGTCAGTTCGTGAATCACTTTCGCGAGCTCGGCGACGCCCGTTCTGATACGGCCGACGGGTAAACTTGAGACACCCATACGAAAGGCATTCGCACCGTTGCGATCATCGTGGAAGAAGCGCTTTGCAGGTTCGATCAGCACGCCGCGTGTGGCTGCTTCCTTCGCCAGCAAAGCAGCATTGAGTCCGGGCGGGCCGGTGACCCAAATCGAAGTGCCGCTGAGCTTGGGATCGATGAGCACCAAGCGCGGCAGATAATAATTGAGCGCATCGCGGAGCGCCGTGAGCCGCTCGCTTATCGCCCGGCGAACTTTCGCCGCTGCTGTGTCGTGATGGCCGAGCGAGATGAGCAGCGCGCCGATGCGTTGCGCCGCGCGGGGGGCTGGGCCAGCCACAAGGCTACGCACCTTGCGAAGTTCGCGAATAACTTCGGCGGGCGCGACGACGACGCCCAATCGAAGACCCGGCCCAAACACCTCGCAAAGATTGGAGATGTGGAGCACCCGCCCTGAATCATCGAGGCTCTTCATGGCTGGCGTTTGACTGTCGTTCACGCCGCCACTCGACAGATCGATCTCGACAATCAACCCGTCCTGATCGGCCATCCGGCGCAGCAGCTGCTTCTGACGCGCGCGCGCCATCGAGACGCCCGTGGGCGCATGACGGCGCGGGGTCACCACAACAAGTTCGCATCGATCCAAGCGCTCGTCGACAACGAGCCCTTCTTGATCCACCGGCTGCACAACGATGCCGGCGCGATGCAGACGCAGCAATTCGCGCACTTCAGGCAGGCCAGGCTCTTCGATCGCGACTGGTCTCTTTGCGTCGACAAACAATTGCACGATGAGATCTAGCCCTTGCTTCCACCCCTCCGTGATCAGCACCTCATCTTCTCGCGCTTCGATCCCGCGCCGCGGCAGGATCTTGGTGCGCACTTCGTGCATCAGCTTGTCGTCGTCGCTTTCGGCGAACTCACGCGACCAGGCGTTGAATTCATGCGCGCTGAACGCGGCGCGCGATGCGTCGCGCCACTCACCCATGAACGAGAGTTCGGTATCTAGGCAGCCTTCGAGAAACGGAAACGGGTGCAGCGCCCAATCGGGCGGGATGCGTCTCGACAAGTCGAAGCGGCTTCGCCGTTTGATGAGCGCCCGCAATGGCGGCGACGCTTGGGCGTTTTCGCCCGGGACCTTGCTCAATCGTTGTGATGCGATCTCGATCAGATCGCCCGCGACGAACAAGCCGCTGCGTTCGCGTCCGACCAGATAACCTTCTGCTGTCAGCTGCTGATAGACGATGAGCACCGTGTTTCGGGACACGCCGAGCCGCCGCGCCAGCTGCCTTGACGCCGGCACGCGTGCGCCTGGCTCAAGAATACCGGTGGCGACCGAGTGAATGAGGCGTTCGCGGATCTGCTGCTGCAGCGGCGCGCCATCTTCGAGCTCGATAACAAAATTGAGCTCATCCAACGCTGTGGACACGAACACGTTCTCCGATCTGGCGCCACCGTAGCCGCTCTACTGGCGCCATCAAGCTCTCTTTGATCACAGAGATCGGTGCAGAAGCGGTAAGAGATGATGCAGCTAAACCACGGCGCGGCGTCTGGCGCCATAGATGGACTTGCTCTGGCTCTATCCGATTGGCGCCACTCGGAACACGCTCTCCACACGGCCCAAAACTTGGGCGCTTGAGACCAAGGCGCAGAAATTGAGCACCTTCGCCATCGCTGGCCTGCAACTCGACCTCGGTCACGGCGACAACATCGACGAGATCAGCGAAGAGGTCCGCGGTGTGAAGCGGCGCTTCCCCTGGATCGACATGGTGCTGATCGGCGAGCTCGCCGCATTCGGTCCAAAGCTCGACAAAGCCGAACCGCTGCCTGGCCCCGCAGAAGATCGCTTCGCTGCATTGGCGCGCGAGTGCGGCCTCTGGCTCATCCCCGGCTCAATCTATGAGCGCAGTGGCAGCCGCATCTTCAACACGACGCCGGTGATCAATCCTGATGGCGAATTGATCGCGCGCTATCGCAAGATGTATCCGTTTTTGCCGTACGAGCGCGATGTCGCCGCGGGCGATCAGAGCATCGTCTTTGACGTGCCCGGCAAAGGCCGCTTCGGCGTTTCGATCTGCTACGACATGTGGTTTCCGGAAACGACGCGCACGCTCGCGTGGATGGGCGCCGAGGTCATCCTCCATCCGGTGATGACCAACACCATCGACCGCGACGTCGAGCTTGCGATGGCGCGCTCCTCCGCCGCTACGAACCAGTGCTACGTCTTCGACATCAACATCACCGGACGTCTCGGTTACGGACGCTCACTCGTGTGCGGCCCGGGTGGAGAGGTCATCCATCAGGCCGGCACCGACCGCGAGATCATCCCGGTTGAGGTGGACTTTGACTATGTGCGCCGCGTGCGTGAGCGCGGTTGGCAAGGCCTTGGTCAAGTCCTGAAGAGCTACCGCGATGGCGGGCATGTGTTTCCGCAATACGCAGACGGCGCGGCATCCGCCGCTTTGAACCGCCTCGGCGAACTCCAGAAGCCGGAGTCCGATGGCGACACGCAGGCAAGCAAAACGCCGCCTGCCACACGCAAAACTCGGGGCGACTAACGAGCCGTTCGCGGCTCGGGGAATTTGTTTAGGGGAGACAACAGGTGAAGAAGATCAATTCGGCGGCCGCACCGCGACGCCTAGCGTTTCTGACGAAGTTGCTGCTCGGCGGCACCGCGATCGCGAGCGCTGTCGTTACACCGGCAATGGCGCAGGACGCTCCAGGGGCTGAGGAAGAAGAGATCATCGTCACCGCAACACGGCGCGCAGAAGACATCCTCGACGTCCCCTACAACATCACTGCCGTCACCGGCGATCAGATTGAAGAAGCGCGCATGCGCGACTCGACTGAATTGCTGCGCTCGGTCGCCGGCGTGAGCGTTGTTGATCGCGGCGAACGCAATTCCTCGGTCGTCAACGGCGTCCGCATTCGCGGCCTCAACGTTGATAGCGCCGCGCTCGGCGACTATGCGGTTTCTGCAGTCTCGACCGTCTCCACCTACGTCAACGACACGCCGATTTTTGCGAACTTCCTGCTGACGGATATCGCGCAAGTCGAAGTTCTGCGCGGCCCGCAAGGCACACTTTACGGCTCCGGCGCGCTTGGTGGCACGGTCCGCTACATCATGAACGCGCCGGAAATCGGTGAATACGGCGGCCACGGCCAACTCTCGCTCTCACAAGTCAACGGCTCGGAAGATGCGGGCTGGGGCGGCGATGTCACCGTGAACTTCCCGCTCGGTGATCGGGCGGCTCTGCGCATAAGCGCGGCCCGCGCCGACTATCCGGGCATCACCGATTACGTAAACCTCTATCAACTGGATTCGACCGGTGCGCCGGTGGCGCCAAGCGGCGTGCTCAATCCGGCCGCCGCCTACACCTCGCGCGAGGATGCCGACACGGTCGATACTTGGTTTGGCCGCGCCAGCTTGCTGCTGCGCCCATCCGACACCGTCGATATCACCCTCAACTACTTCCACCAGAGCGATGAGATCGGCGGCCGCCGAGGCCAGACGCTGGGCTCAGACGGCTTCGGCAATCCGTATGGCGAATACGAAAGCGGCTCGATCCAACTCGAACCGTCGGATCGCGATCTGGATCTCGTCTCGCTCGAAGCCAACATCGATCTCGGCTTCGCGACGCTAACTTCGAGCACGTCGTACTACGACCACTCAGGCTCCAGCATCAGCGAGAACACCGGCTTCTACGCCCACGCCGGCTTCCTCGGCTTCTACTACAATTACCCGAGGCCGATGGCTTCTGCCGTGCGCACGTTCGCCGATGAGTCGGTCGTGCAGGAATTCCGCCTCGTCACCGATGACGGCGGCAACTTCGATTACGTGCTCGGATATTATTATCAGAGCCAAGACCTCGTCTCGACGCAGCAGAGCTTTCTGCGCGGCTTCAAGAGATGGTGGGACACCGTGTACACCGGCTTCCCCCTCATTCAGGCGGCGGTGACCGGCGATCAGGACTTCGACTACCGCCGCGCCGAAGACTTCACTGATCAAGCCTTGTTCGGTGAACTGACCTGGCACGTGAACGATCGCCTCGACATCACCGGCGGCGTGCGCGCGTTCTCCAACGAAGCCGAGAACACGACGTTCATGGCGCTCCCGCTCTACGCCGGCGCATTCACGCCACGCACATCGGTGTTCAACACCGATGACGACGGCGTGCTGTGGAAACTCAACGGTGCGCTGGAATTTGGTGACGACGATCTGCTCTACGCAACGTGGTCACAAGGCTACCGCCGCGGCGGCACCAACGCAGTGCCGACCACAGGGACATTTGCCGAAGACCCACGCTGGCAAATTTATGGCAGCGACCGCGTGGACAATTACGAAGTCGGCGTCAAAGGCCGTCTTAACGGCATGCGCTACGACGCCAGCGTGTTCTACATCAATTGGGAAGATGCTCAGCTCAACACGGCCACGCCGAACTGGGGCTTCTTCGCCGTGCAGAACTCCGGCGGCGCCCACACGACCGGCCTCGAACTCCAACTCTCCGGCATGTTCAATAACGAGTGGGGCTACAGCTTCGGCTATACCTACTTGCAGGCCGAGCTCGACGAGGACTTCCGCTCGCCGATCGGCACGCTCATCGACCGGGAAGGCAATTCGCTGCCAGGCGCACCAGAGCACATGCTGAACGGCGCGATCGACTACACAACGCCGATCGGCAATTACACGTTCTTTGCGCGCCTCGACGGCTTCTATCAGTCGGAAACGCGCAACGCGATCAGCCTGTCGCCGCTCTTCAACGTCGATCTGGACGGCTTCGCCATCTTCAACGCCGTCGCGACCGTCTCGTCCGACAACTGGGACCTGTCCTTCTGGGTCAAGAACATCGGCAATGAGGAAGGGGCCACCGGCCGCTACACAGAAGCCTATATGGGAACGGACCCAGCCGAGGGATACTTCGGCAATGGATCGAAAGACCTCATCTCGCTCCCCCGGACCTTCGGCGCCACACTCGGCTTCCGCTTCTGATCCGATGGCCGCCGCTGCATCGCAAACGTTCGATGTCGCGGCGGCCATCGCTCATGCCGATACTCTGCTGCGACGCGGCAGACGGGCGGAAGCGGCAGAGGCAATCGCAAAGCTCATCGAGGCAGCGCCCGCTCAAGCTGAGCCGCGGCTGCTGCGCGCGCGATTAGATCAAATTGAAGGTGATTTCGTCGCCATGCTGGAAGCAGCACGGCAAGCGATCGCCATCGCACCGCAGAGCGTGATCGCCGGCTTCGTGTGCGTCGAAGCGGAAACGATGGCGGGTGAAACCGCCGCGGCGCGCGTGCGTCTCGCCGAAATTGAGCAGCGCCATGCGAACGATCCCGTTGCATTGCGCCGCGCTGCAGAGACCTACACTCACCTTGGCGCACATGCCGAGGCGGATCGCTGTGCGCAAGCGGCGCGCGCCTTGCGCCCCGACGATCTCGACGGATTGTTTCAGGCAGCATCGTGCGCATTGGCGATGGGACGGCTGGACGAAGCAGAGGCCGGCCTCGACGAGCTGATCGCACGAAGGCCCACGGACTTCGACGCCTACTACAATCGCGCAACGTTGCGAAAACAAACGCCGCTGCGAAATCACGTCGCAGCGATGGAGGCGGCGCTCGCGCGCCTAGCGGGCAACGCGCCGCCTGCGCTCTCCTATGCGCTCGCCAAGGAATACGAAGATCTGGGTGAGACCGAGCGCTCCTTCGATCATCTCGAACGCGGCGCGGCGGCGCGGCGGCGTGCTCTACCCTACGATGTCCAGGCGGATATCACCGCCATGGACGATATCGCCAGCCACTTCGGCGCCGCCTTCTTTGCGCGCGACGCACGGGGCTTTGCGGACGAGGCGCCAATCTTCGTGGTCGGCCTACCACGCAGCGGCACGACGCTTGTCGATCGCATTCTCAGCCGGCACCCGCGCGTCGAAAGCCGTGGCGAACTCAACGATCTGCCGCTCGCGGTAATGCGCGCCGCCGGCCGAACGCCAGACAAGGCGCACCGCATCGCCGCGACTGCGCAAGCCGATATGTGGGCGCTTGGCGCAAGCTATGTCCGCTCGGTGCGCGGCGGTGGCGCGAGCGCGCCCATATTCGTCGACAAGACGCCGCTCAATTTTCTCTATGTAGGCGTCATCGCGCGCGCATTGCCTAACGCGAAGATCGTGCACCTGACGCGCCATCCGATGGCGAGCGGATACGCAATGCTGAAGACGCTCTTCCGCATGGGGTACCCGTTCTCCTATGCGCTGGACGACATCGCGCGCTATCAGATCGCGCATCTCGGTTTGATGGAGCATTGGCGCAAACACCTCGGAACGCGCCTGCTCGACATCCGCTACGAAGATTTGGTTGATGACCAAGAGAGCCAAACGCGCCGTCTGCTGGCGCATTGCGATCTCGAGTGGGATAGCGCCTGTCTCTCGTTCAATGAAGCGGCCAGCCCGAGCGCAACGGCAAGCGCGGCGCAAGTGCGCCGGCCCCTCTATCGCGACTCTCTCGACCAATGGCGCGGCGTAGCCCATCGCCTCGCTCCGCTCGCCGCCCACCTCAAAGCTGCCGGCGTGGATATCACATGAAGAGATCGCTCCTCTTCGCGGCAGCGCTCGCTCTAGTGACGTTCGCGGGCGCAGGCTCTTCCGTTGCCGCGCCGGTGTTTATCGAAGACTTCGAGGACGGCGAAGCGGACGGCTGGGCGCCCTCCGGCGGCGATGCGCGGTTAACCCAATATGCCGGCAATACCTCGCTTCGCTTAAGCGGCCGCACGGCAGTTGTGCGCTCAACCAGCACCAGCGGCTTCACCGAAGTCACCATCGCCGCGGCGATGGCGGCGAGTAGTCTTGAAGCAGACGAATATTGTCTAGTCGAAGCCTCCGCCGATGACGGCCGCACCTGGCTGGAAGTTTTGCGCGTCGTCGATGGTCAAGACGATGCGGTTACGTTGCACACCAACGCAGTACGTGACGCGCGCCTTGACAACGCCGAACGCGTGCACATCGGCGCGCGCGTCTCCGGCAATAGCGATGACGATCAATGCTGGCTGGACGATGTGCGCATCGCTGGCACTGCCACGACAATTACCGGTGCCCGCGCCGAGCTAACGCGCGACGCGCTTCTTAGCGCCACGGCAAGAACCGATCTCGCGCCAATGGCAGCCTTTGCGCCAAGCGCCAACGCAACAGCGCCAACCCGCAACTTCCACGGCAGGCTCAGCTTCGCTCCCACCGTCGTTGGCTTTCGTTTGCACCGCGACGCCTTCAATTCCGACGCCGCGCCAGCACTCCAATTGCGCACGCTGCCGCCCTTTGCGTTTGACTTCGTCCAGGATGGCGATGCGCTCATCCCGGCTCAGCGGGGGCCTGTGCCGGGCCATCATCCTCAATGGGAATACGCGCTCGAACCCGGACGCGTCTGGAATGAGCCGGGCGACGGCGACATGAGCCGTGCGGCGCTGCCGTTCGCGTTGATCGAGACCAACGCAAACTGCACGCACAACGGCGTGCTCACTTTCCTCTTCGACGATCGCGGCAACGTGTCGAACGTCGCTTGGCAGATCGCCTCCGAGACCTGCGCCTATTTGCAGTTCGACGCCTGGGGCGCCGGTCGCGGCGCTTACACGCAAAGCAGCGATGACGCCTCACCACTGATCGCCGCGTTCCTGCAAGAGCGCGCCGGTCGCATGCCTACGCGGCCCCTGTCGGCGCTCGCGACCGACTACCCAGGCATCGACCTGGCCGCGTTCGCATCGCCCGCAGACGTAAACCCCGCAAACCTGGCAACGTTCGGCCTCATCGCCAACGGCGTCCACTATCTCGGAGGCTGCGATACGCGCGCCGGGCCGTATCCGTTTTGCGACGCCCTGCTCGTGCCTTCGTACTCCTTGGCCAAATCACTCGTCGGCGGATTAGGGTTGATGCGCTTGGAGCTGCTGCATACGGGCGCGATGCGTGAGCTTGTGTCGGAGCACGTATCGCAATGCAGCCGCTGGAACGGCGTCACACTCGAAAACGCACTCGATATGGTAACGGGCCGCTATTCGTCTGCTGACGATCAAGCGGATGAGAACGCGATGACGTCGAGCCGATTCTTTCTCTCGACGACGCACGCCGAAAAGATCGACATCGCCTGCACGCTCTTCCCACGCCGCGAGGCGCCGGGCCGCCGCTGGGTTTATCACACCACGGATACCTACGCGCTCGGCGCCGCGATGGCCGATTTCTGGCGCGATCATCACGGCGCTGATGCGGATTTTTTTAACGACGTTCTGGTGCACGGGATCTATGAGCCCCTCCACCTCAGCCCTGCTATCCGCGCCACACGCCGCACGCTCGACGACGTGCATCAGCCGTTCACAGGCTGGGGCCTCACGCTCACGCGCGACGACATTGCAAAGCTAGGCGCTTACCTCGCCACGCCGCCGCAAGGCGCGCCACTTGTTGCGCCAGACCCGCTGGCTGCAGCGTTGCAGCGAGATCCGAATGATCGCGGGCTGGCCGCTGGCGGCGCGACCTTGCGCTACAATAACGGCTTCTGGGCTTACAACGCGCAAGCCGCGCTCAACTGCGCCGATCCGGTTTGGATTCCATTTCTTTCGGGCTTCGGCGGCGTGCTCGTGGCCCTGATGCCGAATGGCGTCGTCTACTATTTCGTGAGTGACGGCGGCGATTATCGCTGGGCGCGCGCAGCCCGCGCGGCAAATACCATTGCGCCGATGTGCGCACGGACAAATCCATGACCACCACCACCGCGCCAACAGCGCGCCGCTTTCCACGCGCCGCTCCCGATGGCCTCATCGCCAGCGTCTTGCTGGCGTTCCTGGCGACGGCCGGCTTGTTCTACGTCAACATCATGTCGGCAATCGTCGCGGGCGTTACCGACGGTTTGCACGTCAGCGAGCAGCAGGCCGGCTGGGTTGGCTCCGCCAATGTTTACGGCGCTGCGCTCGGCGCATTGATCGCGGTGTTCATCGTCAAACGCGTCGCCTGGCGACCCGCTGCCATCGCGGCCTTGCTGGCCCTGATCGCCATCGACGTTGGTTCGACGTTGATCACATCGATCGATCTTTTGATTGGCGTGCGATTTCTGCATGGCCTCATCGGCGGCGCTTTGGTCGGGCTCGCTTTTGGCGTCGTGTCGCGGACCAAATCACCGGACCGGGTATTTGGGATGCTCCTCGCGGTGCAGTTCGGTCTGGGCGGCCTCGGCGTCATGTTTCTGCCGCCGCTCGCGCCGATCTACGGCACGCAAGCACTGTTCCTTGCGCTCGCTGCGTTCAGCACAGTGACGCTGCTGATGGTGCCATTTCTCGACGACTACCCATTGGATCGCGTGCCTGCCGGCGCAAGCGCGACTGCGATATCGCCAAAAATCCGCTGGGCGCCGTTGATCGCGACCTTGATCGCGGTGTTTCTGTTTCAGGCCGGCAATATGGCGCTAGGCGCTTACATTTTCGGCGTCGGCCGCGGTTACGGCTTGGAGACCACTTTCATCAGCGCCGCAGTAGGCTGGGCGACCTGGATCGGCATTCTCGGATGCTTGTTCGTAATCGTGCTGGGCGTTCGCTTCGGCCGGGCCAAGCTCATGGCCGCCGCGATGGTGATGACCTTGATCGGCACGCTCGCGTTCCACTTTAGCGCCGATCCGATTGTGTTCATCGTCGCCAATGTCGGCGGGTCGATCACGTGGTCATTCGTGATTTCCTACTTGCTCGGCATGAGCGCAGAGTTCGATCGCGCCGGACGCACGGCGGCGATGGCGGGCTTTGCTTCTAAAATGGGTCTAGCGAGCGGCCCGATCTTTGGCGGTCTGCTCATCGGTGATCATGTGTACGGCCCGCTGGTCAATATCTCGGCGCTAGTACTGGGCCTCAGCACCATCGCCATGCTCTGGCCCGCCGCTCTACTCGACAAAACGCGCACCTCTCCCAACGCAACGGACACACAATGACGACCAACGCCGACCTCCTCGCCCGCCGCAATGCCGCCGTGCCGCGCGGCGTCGCCACCGCCACGCCTGTCTTCGCCGAGCGCGCCGACAACGCTCGCCTGTGGGATGTTGAAGGCCGCGAATACATCGACTTCGCCGGCGGCATCGCCGTGCTCAACACCGGCCATCGCCATCCGAAGGTGATCGAAGCCGTGCGCGCGCAACTCGACCGAGTCACGCACACAGCGTTTCAAGTGTCAGCCTATGAACCGTACGTCGAGCTCGCTGAAAAACTGAACGCCCGCGCACCGATCAATGGCCCCGCAAAAACGATCCTCTTCACCACCGGCGCCGAAGCGGTCGAGAACGCGGTCAAAATCGCGCGCGCCGCCACAGGGCGCACCGCCGTCATTTCCTTTAGCGGCGCGTTCCACGGCCGCACAGCGCTCACCATGGCGATGACCGGCAAGGTCGCGCCATATAAGCAGCAGTTCGGCCCATCGGCAGCGGACGTTTTCCACGTGCCGTTCCCGCTCGAACGCTACGGCGTCGATGTCGAGACCAGCCTGCTCGTGCTCAACCATATTCTGCGCGCCGACGTCGAAGCATCGCGCGTCGCGGCGATCGTGCTGGAGCCGGTGCAGGGCGAAGGCGGCTTCCACCAAGCGCCGCCCGCACTGATGCGCGCGCTCCGCAGAGTGTGCGACGCAAACGGCATCGTGCTCATCGCTGACGAAGTGCAAACCGGCTTTGGCCGGACAGGCAAATTGTTCGCGATGGAGCATTACGACGTCCACGCCGATCTCATCACTATGGCCAAGTCGCTCGCGGGCGGATTCCCGCTCTCGGGCGTGACTGGCCGCGCTGATCTGATGGACAAAGTCGATCCAGGCGGATTGGGCGGCACCTATGGCGGCTCGCCAATCGGCTGCGCCGCGGCGCTCGCTGTGCTTGATGTGATCGAACAGGAAGGCCTGCTCGCGCGCGCCGATGCCTTGGGCGCCCGCGCCAAGGCGCGGCTCAAGGAGATTCAAACCCGCAACGATATGGCGCCGATCGACGACATTCGCGGTCTGGGCTCCATGATTGCCTTCGATCTCATCACCGAACGCGGCGGCGCAACGCCGGATGGCGCGGCGGCAAAGCGAACGACAGCGCGTGCACTCGAGGAAGGGCTCATTCTGCTCTCGTGCGGCGTCTCCGGCGAAACCATTCGCCTGCTCTATCCGCTGACCATCGAGGATGAGCTCTTCGAGCAAGGTCTCTCGCGCCTCGAAACCGCGCTGAAACTCCAAGGCTAAAATCATGTCTCTCGACGACACGGCGCATGCCGAGCGCGCTCGGCTCAAATTTGCGCGCCCAGATTTGCTGCGTGAACGCGCCTTCATCGGCGGCGAATGGATTGAGGGCGAAGGACGCATTCGCGTGACCAATCCAGCAACGCGCGGAGTGCTGGGGCACATTCCCAATCTCGGTGCGAGCGCCGCGGAAGACGCAGTATCGGCGGCGACAGCGGCAGCGCCCGCCTGGCGCGCGCAAAGTGCGAAAGAACGCGGCGCAATCCTTCGACGCTGGTTCGACCTGATCAACACCCACAAGGAAGATCTCGCTCGGCTGATGACCGCCGAACAAGGAAAGCCGCTCGCAGAAGCGCGCGGCGAAATCGGCTATGCGGCAGCGTTCGTCGAATGGTTTGCCGAAGAGGCCAAGCGCGCCTACGGCGACGTCATCCCAGGCTACGCCCGCAGCGTCCGCATCTCGGTGGAGAAACGTCCCGTCGGAGTCGTCGCCGCCGTCACGCCATGGAATTTTCCAGCGGCCATGATCACGCGCAAAGTCGCGCCAGCTTTGGCCGCTGGCTGCACGATCGTTCTGAAGCCGTCGGAGCTGACGCCATTCACCGCGCTCGCACTTGCTCTTCTGGCGGACGAGGCTGGCGTTCCCGCAGGCGCGTTCAACGTCATCACCGGCGCACCTGCGCCGATTGGCGACGTGTTTGTCAGCGATCCACGCGTGACGAAGTTTACCTTCACCGGCTCGACACCCGTCGGCAAAGCGCTTGCCGCGCGCTGCATGGATACGGTCAAGCGCGTCTCGCTCGAGCTCGGCGGCAATGCGCCGTTCATTGTTTTCGACGACGCCGACATCGATCGCGCCGTCTCGGGCGCACTCGCCTCCAAATTCCGCAACACCGGCCAAACCTGCGTCTGCGCCAATCGCTTCCTCGTACATGCAGGCGTGTTCGACGCCTTCGCCGAAGCGCTCGCCAAGCGCGCGAGCACGCTACGCGTCGGCGATGGCCTGGCAGGTGAAACCGATCAAGGCCCGCTGATCGATCAACGCGCGATCGACAAAGTCGATGCACATGTGCGCGACGCCCTGAAAGGCGGCGCTACCCTTCTCACGGGCGGCCGCGCGCACGCCGCCGGCAATCAATTCTATCAGCCGACCGTGCTGGCGAACGTCGATCCGGACGCACTGCTCTGCCGGGAGGAAACGTTCGGCCCCGTCGCCGGTCTGGTGCGCTTCGAAACCGAGGCAGAGGCCATCGCACTCGCAAACGGATCGCGCGCGGGACTAGCGTCCTACGTCTTCACCTCGCACTTCGACCGCGCCGCCCGCGTCACCGAAGCTCTTGAGTTCGGCATGGTCGGCCTCAACACCGGCCTCGTCTCAACCGAGGTTGCCCCGTTCGGCGGCTGCAAGGAATCCGGCATCGGCCGCGAAGGCTCGCGCTACGGCCTAGCCGAATTCCAGGAGCTAAAGACCGTGTGCGCCGAGATCGCCAACCAATAGACGTTCACGCTGGCATCAGGCCCGTTCAAACACAGCGGCCAGACCTTGGCCGCCGCCGATGCACATGGTTTCGAGACCGTAGCGTCCACCACGGCGACGAAGCTCGCGCACCAAATTCGCCAGGATGCGCCCACCTGTCGCGCCGATCGGATGGCCGAGCGAAATGCCGGAGCCGTTGACGTTGAGCTTGTCGCGATCATCCCAATTCCAGCCCTTCAACACCGCGAGCACTTGCGGCGCGAAGGCTTCATTGAGTTCGACCAAGTCGATATCTTTCCAGCCGAGGCCGCTGCGCTTGAACAGACGCTCGACCGCGGGCACCGGACCAATGCCCATGCGAGAGGGCTCGCATCCGGCGGCAGCCCAGCTATGAAACCAAGCGAGCGGCTCTAGCTTCAGCTCTTCAAGCTTGTCCTCCGCGACGACGAGGCACGCGGCGGCGGCGTCATTCTGCTGACTCGCGTTGCCAGCGGTGACAATGCCGCCTTTCTCGATCGGCCTTAGCGCGCCCAAAGTCTCCATCGACGCATCCGGACGAAATCCCTCGTCTTTCGCGAACAACTCTGGATCGCCGCGCTTTTGCGGCACGGGCACTGGCACGAGTTCGTCTGCGAACTTGTTCTCCGCCCAAGCGGTCGTCGCGCGTTGGTGACTTGTCACGGCGTACGCGTCCGCCTGTTCGCGTGAAATGTTATAGTCCTTCGCGAGGTTCTCGGCGGTTTCGATCATGCCAGTGATCACGCCGAAGCGGGCGATAGGTTGAGACATGACGCGCCCACGCGACAAACGATCGTACATCACGGACTCGCCCATCCGCGTGCCTTTTCGTAGGTCCGTCGAGTAATGCTCCACGTTGCTCATGCTTTCGACGCCGCCTGCGACGACAACATCGGCTGCCCCCGTCTGCACCATCATCGCCGCGTCAATCACGGCCTGAAGACCGCTGCCGCAGCGACGGTCGAGCTGCACGCCAGGAACGTGGACAGGAAAATCCGCGGCAAGCAGCGCCCACCGCGCCACGCAAGGCGCCTCGCCGTTGGGGTAACCTTGTGCAAAGACAACGTCATCGACGCGGCCAGGATCGATACCCGTCCGCGCGACAAGCGCGCGTAAGATCACCGCCCCTAACTCGCCCGCCGGCAGCGAAGAAAGCGCGCCGCCGAACTTCCCAATGGGCGTACGGATGGGATCAACGATGGCGACGCGCCTCATGAGGCTCTCCTAAATGATGCCGCCCTGGCGAAGGGCATTTATCTCTTCTGCGGAATAGCCCGCATCGCGCAAGACTTCGAGTGTATCGGCGCCAATCTTCGGCGCAGTATTTCGCATTGTCGGGTAAGCAGAACCCAGAGAAATAGGAGCGAGCGAAACTTTCACGCCGACGCCGTCGGCCGTTTTTCCGGCGGGCTGAAGCGCTGGGCGAGGCCTGAGTCAGCGCGTTGGGGTCAACTTTATCCTGCCGCTGATCTCATGGTCAGCTAGCACTCACGCGGCGCAAGACTTCGCGTGTGGCGAAACTCAGTTTCGCAAGCTCCAAGCGGCAGTATCGCGAGGCGCGGTCCGATCCGGCGCACGCAGCTCGCCGTAAACGAACACCAAACAACGCACCGAAGCGGCAGCGGTCGCGATCGGATTGTCGGCCCCCGCTGGAATCGCAACCAGTGATAGCGCCGGCAAACCACTTGGCCGCGGCGCCGATAGGTCCGCGCCAATGCGCATCCTGGTCGACCAATCGTCGCCAATCACCCGCGCCAGCGCGGCGTCAAGATCGCGCTGCGCATTGCTGTCGTGGAGCGTGAGACGATCACTTCGCAAAGCGAGTCCATCGTCCATTTTGAGCAAACGCTCTGCCGCTTCATTGCGCCGAACCACCTTCGCCGAATGGTCAAGCAGGAACACCGGCGTGTTCAGCGCGGAAAAATCCGTGTCCGGTTCGAAACCCATGAGGCCTGCGCGCGCATCGAGCAGCACACTCAGCGTGCGCCGCAGGTGCGGGAAGAGCACCGCCATTGCCTGTACGTCTTCAGCGTCGAACGGCCTCGACGTTGCGCGCCGGAAGAGGTTCAGGGAAACCGGGCGCATGTTGTCTTCGGGGGTGCGGACAAGCGCCAACATGCCGCTCGCGATGCCGAGAGGCGCGAGAACGCTCTGCCAGTATTCGTTGGTCTCCTGCTCTTGCGGAGACATGAGCTCATCCAATGTGAACACGCCAGGCGCACGCCCCGTGGCCACCGCCCTACTGGTGAACTCTGGACGCATCAACAAGTCGGGCCGCGCCAAGACCGGCGTGAAATCCATCTTGTACGTCATCAGCGGAACAGGCGCGCAGCCCGGAAGCGGTGGCGCGGTAAACAGCGCCATATCCGCGCCGCGGCAATCCGCGATACGCTCGACCAGATCTTTCAGCCCAGACGGGTCCTTGATCAGCGCGTAGATCTCATCGATCAGCGCAACCAGTCGATCATCTGTGCTCATGGCATTCACCGAACGCGTCCCAAAGAGTGGCTCGACGCCTCGAAGAGACGCGCGAGGTTTGAAAATCGCCCACTAGTCCGTCGCTTATGGCGTCTCAGACCCGCAATCGTGGAAGAATCTGGATTGGCTGGCGGACAGAGAGG
>JBEBHI010000192.1:0-5950 GCA_040080935.1 Terricaulis sp. | reverse complement strand
CAGTGTGCGTTTCTTCTGCATCAGCCCCGCCAGCAATCGAGCGCGAGCAACGCTGTCGGCGGGTTTTTCGCCCTCAAAGCCCATCATATCGAGCGCCGCGGAGATAAAGCCGTCGGCATCGGCGTTGCGATTGTCGCCGGAGCCTTGGGAATAGGCGCTCCAGCCGATTACTTTCTCGGCGTGTGGGAAGTCGTTCGTTGCAAGATCGTCGACCATGCGCCGCATCAAGGCCGTCTTGCCGGCGCCGCCGATGGCGTAGAGTACGACGAGGTTGATCTTCTTTTCGGGATCGGCGCCCGGCGCGCACGAAGCCCAGGAATCGAGCAGCATCGATTCCTCCACGTCGCGTCCGAACAGGTCTGGCTGCGCGGAGGCCAGCACTTCGGGCAGGTGCGCCTTCTGGGAGGCGAGGATCGCACGCGCCGAGGCGGCCCGCTTGCGCTCGGCTTCCGCGCGGCTGGCGGTGACGCGCTGGGCGATCTGCTCCAGAAGATTCGGCGCGTCATACGGCACGCGCAGCGCGGTTGCGGCGGCCGCAAGCAGAAATTTTGGCACCGCCTCGTCGCCGATCCGCTCAAGCTCAATAGGGAAGAGCTTGCGGTGTTCGTGCGCGCGCTGTGCTTCGTAGCGGCACCAGTCCGCCCCAAGTGAGCGTGTGGACCAGAGCGCCACGACAAGCTTTGCCCGCGCCACATTGACGTTGATCCAATCGACGAAATCCTCGCCCCCGCGAAGGCCCTTGTCGAAGGCGACGCGGTACCCGGCCTCAACCAGTCGATCGTAAAGTCGGCTCGGGCGGCCGTCGTCGAGATCGTCGGCGTGATTGTAGCTGAGGAAGATATCGACTTCCTCGAACTCCGCGCCGTCGAGAATGTTTGCCCCGTTTTCCATGGCACCCCACCTGGCTAACGGAGGCACGTTACGCAACACGGAGGGTTTTGCAATTGCAGGCTCGCCGGCGAGACGTACAACTCGGGACGCCCGCTCGCCGGGGCTGCAATGGCTCATTCTCAACGGCTCGCGGCCTCGTCGCCCTCCGCTCGCCAGGTGAATGCCGTTCGGGAATCGGCCGTGCTGTCCAGAGATGGAGGCGCGCACGGGGAGCCTGACTTCGACGTTCTCTTCCGGAAGCGCGACACGCACGCGGATGATCCGGCCCATCCCTGAGGCGCGAAGCATGCGGTGCAGGCGAGGAGCATCGAAACGTCCTCGGGAGTTCTGCAGCTAGACGTTTCGCGAAGCGACTGCCTGACGCAACGGGGATGCAATTCCAGTGGATAGCGCGCGCGAGTGTGTGACGCCGTACCGACTGAGGCGCGTCGCGAAAACTAGTTACGTGAGTGGAGCCGGGGGGCTCTCTATCCCGAACGCGAGCGGCCTCTTTGATCATCAAGGAGGCCGCTTCGCTTTAGACTGTTCGGTATCGCACACTTCGAGCCGGCGTTTTATCTGTCGGGAACCCGGCACAGGCTGGCGCCATAGTGTGAGTTCATGCATTGTACCTGTATCGGCCTCCCCGCTTTCTGGCGTCGGGTCGACTGAGAGATGCGCGTGCTCCCGCCTGCGGAGCCATAAGTGCCACAACGACTTCAAAAGAATGTTCGAAACCGAATTCTCGCGCTGCTGCCGGCCGATGAGTTCAAGTCGATCATGGACAAAATGCACTATGTCGAACTCGCACTCGGCGAGTCGTTGCATCGCGCCGGCGAGCCGATCGAGAACGTGTTCTTCGTTGAAAGTGGCTTCATCTCTGCACTGACGATGCTCTCCGATGGCGCGCCGCTTGAAATCGGATTGATCGGCTCTGAAGGCGTGGCGGGCGTTTCAGTCATCCTCGGCGCGACCAATTCCTACAGCGAGACGATGTGCCAAACCGGTGGTGGCGCCTTTCGCATCGGCGTCGTCGCCTTCAAAGAAGTTGTCGCGCACGCACCTCTCTTGCGTGATCTCTTGCTGCGTTACACCCACGTCTTCCACGTGCAGGTTGCGCAGACGGCCGCCTGCAATGCGCACCATGAACTCGGGCAGCGTCTGGCTCGTTGGTTGCTCGCAGCGCACGACCGCAGCGGCGTTGCCGAACTATCGCTCACTCAAGATCTGATTGCCGTTATGCTCGGCGTCCGGCGATCAACCGTCAGCATTGCGGCGAGCACTCTGCAGAAGGCGGGAGTCATTCGCTACCAGCACGGACGCATCACCATCCTGGATCGGGTCGGTCTCGAGGACGCTGCCTGCGAATGCTATGAAGCCGTGGCGAGCGAATACCGTGCGCTCTTTGGCGAAAGCCCCTTCGAACTGCCCCCAGGAGGCGTTCCTACCGTCTAAACCAGCAGCCGTTCTCGGTAATGAGTCTGTTGGCGCACAGACTCTCTCCGAAAAGTAGCGCTTTTGTTCCCTGGGACACGGGAGAACATTGTGAGCTGCATTGACACGAACGTGCCCGCTTTGGGCGCGCGACCTTCATTCAAGGGCCTGCTGGCTGAAAACGCACAGCTTCGCCGGCTGTGCGCGGAAGCCAAAGATCTCGCGTTGCGTCACGAACTGGCGCTGCGAGAGGGCGATCATCGGATCAAAAACAGCCTTCAGATCGTCGCGAGTCTGATGGGCATGCAAGAACGCCGTGAAACCAACCCATCTGCGCGCGCTGCACTGCACGCCGCGACGGCGCGCATCCAAGCCGTCTCACGGATGCATGACGCGCTGCAACTCGAAGGCAGTGCTGACGTCGTGAAGCTCGGCGTGCTGATTGAAACCATGTGCTCCTCGTTGCACGACATGGCTGGTGATCCCTTGCGTGTGAAAGTTGTCGTCGACGCGGAGCCGGTCGAATGCCCGATCGCGATAGCACAGCCGGTGGTGTTGGTGGTGAACGAGCTGGTCGTCAACGCCCTGCGGCACGCGTTCCCAGAGGGGAGCGCTGGCGGCACAATCGCCGTCACGCTGCATCGTATCGACGGCGACCTGTGCGTTACCGTTGCTGACGATGGCGCGGGTTTGCCGCCGGGCTACGATTCAAAGAGTGGTTTTGGCATGAAGCTCGTGCGGATGATGGCCGCAAAGATTGGCGCGACCTTGAATATCGAAAACGCCGGCGGCGCGCGCTTCACGCTCATTGCGCCGGGCGCTTGAAGCGAACGACTCGCAGGCTGCGCTGGGCTCGGCCCCCTAGTGGCGTCTCACACGTTGAGGCGCGTTAGGAAAATCCAAAATGAAAAAGAGTTCTCTATTCGCCGCTGTCGCGATGCTGGCGCTTGCCAGTCCGCTCGCCATCAGCACGGCCGCCGCGCAGCGCGACCGTCCCCAGCAAGGACAAGAGCAACAAAACGACCAGCGCGATCGCGCGAACGATCAAAACATGCGTAACGACAACGATCGCGGCAATCATCGCGATCGCCGTGAAGACTGGCGCGACGAGCGCGGTCAGGCGCGTTGGGACGATCGTCAGCACAACGGCTATTACATGAACAGCCGCTGGACCTACGGCGAGCCGGCCGCGAACATGTACGGCCGCCCAGGCTTCTCGCTTGGCTATCGCCCATGGGCAATCGGCCAAAATCTCGGCCCGTATTACGCGACGCGCTTTCAGCCGGTCGATTATCGACGTGAACAATTGCGCCGGCCGCAGAGCGGCATGCGCTGGGTGCAAGACGATCGTGGTGACTATCTGCTCGTCAATCGCTCAGGCCGCGTGATGCAAGTTGTCGTGAGCGGCAACGAGCCGCGTGATCGGAGACAAAGCTGGCGCGATTCACGCCAAGACGCGCGTTGGGATGCAAATCGCCACAACGGCTATTATCGCAACGGCCAGTGGACCTACGGCGCACCGCCAGAAGGCCGCTATGGCCGCGGTGAGATCGTCTATGGCTACCAACCTTGGCAGCGCGGCCAGCGTCTCGGTTATTACCAGGGCCGCTATCAAGAAGTGGACTATCGCAGCAACGACCGCTTGCGGCAGCCACCGCGCGGTTACCATTGGGTCCGTAGCGACGGCGGCGACTTTTTGCTTGCTGCGATCGCCGGAGGCGTGATCGCTGCAGTGATCCTGAACAATTCGCGCTAAACCAACGTCGCGAAAAAGAGAAGCCGCTCCGGTTGAACACGGGGCGGCTTTTTCATTGCGGTCTGCGTTCACTTCAAAACGTGTGCGCCATCGCACAGACGCTGAGATGGAATCGTCCGAAATTCTACAAATGTCGGTTCACAAACTCCCGCCGCTGCCGCCGTTCCCCAAGAGGCAGACCTTGGATACCAAAACGTGCGAGGTGTGCGGCCAACGCTTCAGCACACGCGATCAGACTCACGTTTTCCATCACGGGGCGCAGCCGCATGAGCCGCTTGCGCCAACGGCGGATAATTCAGTCGGCGTAGGCGAATATCCAGACTAATGCCACAATGCAGCATGCGCCCCACAAGACAACGATGAGCGTGATCTTCCGACCTTCGTTGTCAGGGTTATGCATTCGACTTCCGGAGCGCGAAATGAAGCGGCTCCCTTGGTGGCAAGGGAGCCGCCTCTAGATGCGCATCATGGTCCGGCGGGGGGAATACGCGATGCGCCATAGGGCGTCGCACACGCCAACGCAGAAGTCTGTGCGCGGTCGAACATTCACTGCAGGTCCACAGCGCGCGCCACCGTCAGCCAGAAACCTGCGAGTTCCAAAGAGGGGACAGCGCCAAATCTATCCCACACCGAGCACCGCAAAAATTCCGGAAACTCGCCGTTCTGCGCCAATCAATCCAACACTTCCGCGGCGCCCTTAAACTCACCGCGTGAACTTCGTCCCATCCCCAGTTAGCCAGCATCGCCTCAAGCGCGTCGTCGCTTGGGCGATTCTGTTGCTCATCTGGACGACGCAATTTCTCTTCACCGCAACGCGAACGCGCGCTCGCCACGTCGATCAACGTTGGCTTGGCCTCGATCGCCTCGCCCAACTCGTCATCGCGATCCTCAGCGTCCGCGCCGTCGAACTCGTTCCCATTCACCGCCGTCCGCGCCGCCACACGGATCGCTTCAACACTAGGGCAGGGTTCAAGCGCCGCAACGCGCCGGCCTCGCAAATCCGCGCCATTCTCGGTGCGCGCCTCCGCAAGCAGCTCTACGCGCGCGATCCGTTCAAGCGCATCGGACTGCTGCTCAACGTGCTCCGCAACCTCGACGTCTTCGCGTCTCGCATCGGCGTCCGCGCGCGTCGCGGCCTTAACCGTCTGCGCGCCATCACCGCCGTTCGCCCACCGCACGACGCCGCGCCGCAGCGTTTGGCGCGCGCCGTCGCCTGCGCGGATTCTTCCTAAAGTTACTCACAATCCACTTGCTCGCGTTCGCGCGCACGCTTAAACCGCGCGCCCCATGCGTAAGGACATGAGCAAAGTGATCGTCGAGCGGCCGCGAACGGGCCGATCCCGCGCGGGTCTCCGCCCGGGCCGCACGCGCACGCTTGTCGACGACGACGGCGAGCCGATCAAAGCCAAGGGCGCGCGCGAACCGACGAAGCGCCCGCAGCGTGACAAAGGCCTCAACGAAACGCTCAATCCGCTGAAGCGCTATCTCGCGTCAAACGTCGGCCGGCCGTGGGACAAGGTGTATTCCGAGATCAGCGAACACCTGAAGCCGACGTCCACCGTGCAGCAGCACGTCCGCGATCACTTGCAAGATTTCGTGGCCACCAAAACGCGCACGCGCGCCGGCGTGATCATGGTCACCAATCGTTGGGGCGGTGAGCGCGCGTTGAGCGACGATCACTGTCTTTATTACGTGCACCCGCGCACGAAGCTGCTGCGCAAGAACGAGCACTACCAACGCCTGGGCGCGCGCTGGCGTGCTGAGCGCATCAAAGAGGCGGCCGAGATCGCCAAGCGCATGCGCGTCGTCGATGATAAAACCCAGTTGCATCTCTTCGATGACGCATGGTGGGAAGTGAAGCTCGCGCGCATTCCGGTCAGCGCCCAATAC
>JBEBHI010000191.1:0-5956 GCA_040080935.1 Terricaulis sp. | reverse complement strand
GTCGGCCCAATCGAGCGCCTGGCGCAAAGTTGGCGGCGAAGTTGCGAGCACGTTGCCTTGATAGTCACGCAACCGCAGCGCCTGAAACTGCGCCGCAGTCATCGACGATACATCGCCCGAGCCATTGGTCGTGCGATCGACGGTGTCGTCATGCATCAGCACCAACACGCCATCGCGCGTGCGTGCGATGTCGGTTTCCATGAACGCCGGCGTGTGCGCCAACGTCGCCTCGAAGTTTTCGATCGAGTTCTCAGTGAGCCCATCATGACGCCCGCCGCGGTGTGCGGAGATCAGCGTCGCATTGTGCTCGCGCAAGCAATCGAAGAACGCCGGCAGGTCTGATGGCGCCAAGGTCGCTGGATCGCCTGGCCGCTCGCCGCCAATGTCGAGGATGGAGTCGTTCGGCGCGGCATCGCACGCAGTGAGCATCAGCAAGGCCGCAATCAAAGCTCGCTTCATGCGAGCGCCTTGTTCAAGAACTCAATCGTACGGCCATCAGCGAGCTGCTTCGCCGCTTCATCGTAGTGCGCGCCGCCTTCGCGCGTGAACGCGTGATCCTGCTCAGCGTACTCGCACACAGTGACGAGCGGATTGCTCACAAGTGTCTCGCGGATCGTGTCCAACGCCTCGCGCGGGATGAAGCCGTCCTTCATCGGGTTGTGGAGCATCACCGGCTTCTTGATGCCGTCAGCTTCACCAAGCGCGGTGTGTATGCCGCCACCATGGTAGCAAACCGTCGCGTCCGTATCCGTCCGGCACGCCGCCAAGAACGCGATGTAGCCGCCCATGCAATAGCCAAGCGCGCCGGCTTTGCTGACGCCTTGTGAGCGCGCCCACGTTAGCGTCGCCTGCACGTCTTTGACGCTCGCGTTCTTATCGAGCTGGTTCATGTAGTCGAGCGCTTGCTTCCACTCAGCCTCGCTCTGATCGGTGAGATCGATGCCTGGCTTGATCCGCCAGAACAGATCTGGCGACACAGCGAGGAAGCCCTCGCGCGCCAGCCAGTCGGCTTTGCCGCGCATCACCGCGTTGACGCCGAAGATCTCCTGGATCGCCACGACCGCGCCCTTAGGCGTTCCCGATGGCCGCGCGACATACGCCTTGAACGCCCCGTCCGGACCCTGGACTTCAACCCATTCACCCATAGCTCGCTCCTTAGCTTTTGGCGGGGTATAGACCCGCAATGCGCAAACTGCGCGAAGGAATTGGATCGATGAAGTTCACCGTCAATGTGGAGTGCAGCCCCGAGGAAGCCCGCCGCTTCATGGGCTTGCCGGATGTCACGCCGATCAACGAAGCGCTGGTCCAAGAGATGACCACGCGTATGCAGAAGAACCTCTCGCTGATGAGCGGCGAGTCGATGATGAGTTCATGGATGAGTGTCGGCACGCAGGCTCAGGACGCCTTCGTGAAGCTGATGACGTCTGGCGCGAGCATGGCCGCCAGCGGCGCTGCTCCACGTGAAAAGCCCTAATCGCGCCTTAGCTGTTTTCACATGAAACCGGACACCATCGCAGCGCTTGCGACCGGCGCTGGCCGCGCCGGCGTCGCTGTGATCCGGCTGTCTGGGCCTGCCGCCGGCTCCACGCTGAGCGCGCTGACGGCCCGCGATCTGCCAATGCCGCGCATGGCGACCCGCGAGGCGTTCTGCGATCCACGCACTGGCGTCTCATTGGATGATGGCCTGGCGCTCTGGTTTCCCGGCCCACACAGCTTCACCGGCGAAGACGTCGTCGAACTCCACATCCACGGCGGCCCGGCCGTCATCGCAGCCGTCATCGACGCGGCGCTGAGCCAGCCGGGCGTCCGCCCAGCCGAGCCCGGCGAATACACCCGCCGGGCCTTCGAGAATGGCAAGCTCGACTTGGCCGAAGCCGAGGGTCTGGCGGACCTCGTGGACGCCGAAACCGAGGGTCAACGCCGCCAGGCGCTCCGCCAGCGCCGCGGGGCCCTGAGCGCCGTCTACGAAGGCTGGCGGGGCAAGCTGATCGGGGCAGCCGCCCTGATCGAAGCCGAGATCGATTTCCCGGACGAGGACCTCCCAGGCGCACTGGCGCAAAGGGCCGGTCCGATCCTCCAGGCATTGGCCGACGACATGGGCCACCACCTCAACGACGCCCACCGCGGCGAGCGCATCCGCGACGGCTTTCGCATCGCCATCCTGGGCGAGCCCAATGTCGGCAAGTCGAGCCTGCTCAATGCGCTGGCCCAGCGCGAAGCCGCGATCGTAAGCGACATTCCCGGCACCACGCGCGACATCGTCGAGACCCGTCGGGTCATGGCCGGCTTCCCGGTCTGGATCGCCGACACTGCGGGGCTGAGAGAGGCCGCAGACGCGATCGAGGCCGAAGGCGTGCGCAGGGCGCTGGCGCGGGCCGAGGAGGCCGATCTCCGCATCGTGCTGGTCGAGGCCGACAATGCCACGGTCCCGGCGCTGCTGACCGCGCTGGGCGCCGGCGACTTGGTGGTGAAGTCGAAGGCCGACCTTACTGGCGATAGCGGCCATCTGACGGTGTCGACCAAGACAGGCCAAGGCATCCCGGAACTGGAAGCGGTGATCGCAGCAAAGGTCACCGAAGCGCTCGGCCGCGAAGAGGCGCCGGTGCTCACGCGCGCCCGCCATCGCCGCTTAGTGGAAGAGGCGCGGGCGGCGCTTCTGCGCGCAATCTTGGCGCTCGACATTGGCCCCGAATTAGCGGCGGAAGACGTGCGCGTTGCCGCCGATCAGATCGGGCGTTTGACCGGACGCATCGATGTCGAAGATTTGCTCGGCGAGATCTTTTCGAGCTTCTGCATCGGCAAATGAGAATGCGCGAAAACCCGCATGGAATGGGCCGTTTCACGCGAAACTGGTGAACCGAAATTAGCGGGTTGCACGTGAAATCACGCGCGCTTTGCTGTATGCTGACGACGGCATGAAAAGCGAAACTGAGATTTGGATCGAGACGCTCGAAGCGGCAATCGCGCGCTGCGAGAGACTGCCCGCGATGAGCGCTTTCGAGCGTCGGCGGATTGAGAATCTGATGTTCGCTGCTGGCCGTTTCGACCTCATGGTCATGCACGCGATCCCACTTGATTGTACCGGTCTGCCTCCCTCTAGGCCGCTCCACGAATTCCTGCGCGAACAGGAATCGAAGGCCGACGCAAAGCGCTGAGCTGCTCCGCATCCACCAAGGCTGACGCCGCGCTCTGAACTCTATATGAGACGCGGCAGATCATGAGTTCTGAGCGATCCTTCGACGTCATCGTCATCGGCGGTGGCCATGCTGGCTGCGAGGCGGCGGCGGCTTCCGCGCGTCTGGGCGCGCGCTCGCTGCTGCTGACCCACAAGCTCGAGACCATCGGCGAGATGAGCTGCAACCCGGCCATTGGCGGTCTCGGGAAGGGCCACCTGGTCCGCGAGATCGACGCCTTCGACGGCGTCATGGGCCGCGTAGCCGACGCCGCTGGCATCCAGTTCCGGCTCCTCAACCGTTCCAAGGGCCCAGCCGTCCGCGGGCCCCGCGCCCAGTCCGACCGCAAGCTCTATCGCGAGGCCATGCAGGCAGCGCTGGCAGCGCAGCGGGGGCTGACCATCGAGGCGGCTGCCGTCGAGGACCTGGTCCTCGCTGACGGCGCTGTGGTCGGTGTCACCACCGCAGACGGCCGCGAGTTCAGCGCCCCCCGCATCGTGCTCACCACCGGCACGTTCCTGAAGGGCGTCATCCATATCGGCGACAAGCGCATCCCCGCCGGCCGCCACGGCGAGGCGCCGGCCATCGGGCTCTCGGATCGCTTGTATGGCGCGGGTTTCGCGATGGGACGCCTCAAGACTGGGACGCCAGCGCGCCTCCAATCCAGCTCCATCGATTGGGCCTCGCTGGAGAAGCAATACGCCGACGAAGAGCCGGTGCCGTTCTCGTTCCTGACCGACAAGATCACCAACCCGCAGGTCGCCTGCGGCGTCACCTACACGACTGCGGAAACCCACAAGATCATCGAAGAGTCGCTATCGAAGAGCGCGGTCTATTCAGGCGCGATCAGCGGGCGGGGGCCGCGCTATTGCCCGTCGATCGAAGACAAGGTCGTGCGCTTCGCCGAGAAGAACGCGCACCAGATCTTCCTCGAACCCGAAGGCCTCGACGACGACACCGTCTATCCGAACGGCATCAGCACCTCGCTGCCGGAGGACGTGCAGGAGCGCTTCATCCGCACGATCCCTGGGCTCGAGAACGTTGTCATTAAACGCCACGCCTATGCGATCGAGTACGACTACGTTGATCCGCGCGAGCTGATGCCGACGCTGGAGACCAAGCGCATTCGCGGCCTCTATCTCGCTGGACAGATCAACGGCACGACCGGCTATGAAGAGGCCGCCGCACAAGGTCTCGTCGCTGGCCTGAACGCTGCGCGCGCAGCATCTGGAGCAGGGCCGTTCGAGGTCACCCGCGCCGAGGGCTATATCGGGGTGATGATCGATGATCTCGTGACGCGCGGCGTCACCGAGCCCTATCGGATGTTCACGTCTCGCGCCGAGTACCGGTTAAGCCTCCGCGCCGATAACGCCGACCAACGCCTCACGCCGAAGGGCGTTGAGCTTGGCTGCGTGGGTTCAGAGCGCACGCTCAAATTCGCCGATAAAATGCGGGAAATCGAAGCGGCGCGCGTACTGGCGCACGCGCTCGAAATTACGCCCGCGCAGGCGCAAGCGCAGGGGCTCAAGGTCAATCAGGATGGCGTGCGCCGCGATGTGCTGGCGCTGCTGGCATATCCTTCGATCAGCTTCGATCAGCTCGCCGGCATCTGGCCAGAGCTCAACGCGCTCAGCCGTCAAGCGCGCGAGCAGCTTGAGATCGACGCGATGTATTCAGGCTATCTCGAACGCCAAGCGCTCGACGTCGAAGCCTTCAAGCGCGACGAGGATCTGCGTCTTTCGCCTGACCTCGATTACGCTGCCGTCGGCGGTCTCTCCAACGAAGTCCGCGAGAAGCTCACCAATGCGCGCCCAGTGACGCTTGGCCAAGCTTCGCGCATCGAAGGCGTCACGCCCGGCGCACTCACCGCATTGCTTGCGCATGTGAAGCGCGAACAAAGGAAACGTGCATGAGCCTGAGCCGCGATACGCTCTTCATCATCAAAGCGCCGTTCGAAGATCGGGCGCTAGATGGCACCTGGTTCTGCACGTCGTGCGCGACCATGGAAGGCGCGCTGCTCGCCAACCCGCACTGGGCCAATCGCATCGACGTGAAGCGCAGCGAGTTTCCACGCCCGCGCCGTGAGATCATCAATCTAATCGGCGACGAGAACCAATCGATGCCAGTGCTCGTGCTCGCTGACGGCGCCACGCCGCCAGCGGACGCGAAGGAATTCCAGGGCCGCTACTTCCTCGACGAACCCAAGCCTATCACTCGCTATCTCGCCGCCACCTATGGCGGAGCAGGGCCGCATCCGTGAGGTTGGTTGACCACGCCACTCTGGGCGGTAGCCTGTGACCTACGGCCCCGACGAGTTCCAGCGGGACCTTGGTTTCACCGTTCCCCGTGAAACAATCACCCGCCTCGAAGCCCACCACAGGCTCCTGGGCGAGTGGTCAGAGCGGATGAATTTGGTCGGCCCTAAGGAGCTCGACCTTTTCTGGTCCCGCCACGCCTTGGACAGCGCCCAGCTCATTAAATTCGCCTCACAGGCGAAAAGGTGGGTGGACCTAGGATCCGGCGCCGGGTTCCCGGCTTTGGTGGTCGCGGCCTTGATTGCCGATCAGCCCGATACCGCCGTCCATCTGGTCGAATCCACTGGAAAGAAAGCCGCTTTTCTCCGCGCCGTGGGTGATGAGGCGGGCCTCCCCATCAAGGTCTTCAACCAGCGGATCGAGGAGTTTGGAGCCGGCGAAGGGCCGTATGACGTGGTTACCGCCCGTGCGTTGGCTCCCTTGAACCGACTCATACCCTATGCGAAGCCGATTCTAGATCGCGGCGCG
>JBEBHI010000046.1:0-21394 GCA_040080935.1 Terricaulis sp. | reverse complement strand
TGGCGGCATGGAAAACCCGCGCCTCACCTTCCTCACGCCAACCTTCCTCGCCGGCGATCGGTCACTCGTCTCACTGATCGCGCACGAACTCGCGCACTCATGGTCCGGCAATCTGGTCACTAACGCCGTCTGGGCCGATAGCTGGCTCAACGAAGGCTTCACCAGCTACATCGAAGGCCGCGTCACCGAAGCGCTCTACGGCGAAGAACGCGCCAACATGGCGCGCGTTCTGGATTGGGCCGGCATCCAAGAAGCGATCGCCACCATTCCCGCCAACTCGCAACGCCTGCACTTAATCGGCGATCGCGGCGCCGACGATAGCAACAGCGCCATCGTCTATGACAAAGGCGCGCTCTTCTTGCGCACCATCGAACGCATCATGGGTCGCACGCGCTTCGACGCGTACCTGCGCTCCTATTTCGATCGCTACGCCTTCCAGCCGATGACGACCGAAATCTTCCTCGCCGACTTCCGCGAGCGCGCGGTGCGCGGCGACGCGGCGCTCGAACAGGAACTGCAGCTCGACGCCTGGGCCTACGAACCCGGCCTGCCGTCAAACGCACAAGCGCCGCACTCGGACGCCTTCGATCGCGTCGACGCGGCCGTCGAAGCCTTCAATGCCGGTGGCGCACCTGATGCGACGCTTTGGGAAGGTTGGGTCACGCAAGAGCGCCAACGCTTCCTGCAAGAGCTGCCGCGCCAACTGGAGCGCGCGCGCCTCGATGCGCTAGAGACAGCGTTCCACCTCAACGCCACCGGCAACAGCGAAGTCTTGTTCAACTGGCTCGAACTCGTCGTCGCCAATCACTACGATTCCGGCGTTGAATCGCTGACGCACTTCCTGTCGAGCCAAGGCCGCGGAAAATTCGTGCGCCCACTCTATCGCGCCCTCATGGCGCAAGGCGATTGGGGCCGCCCGATCGCGCGCCGCATCTACGCAAGCGCCCGCGCGACGTACCACCCCATCGTCGCCAACGCGTTGGATCGGATCGTTACGGGCTAGAACTTCGCGCCAACTTTCCGGGCCACAAGGCAATCGCTAGCTTGGAACGTCTGCTCTTGGCCGGGAGCGACCTCGCGGGATTTCAGGCGTGATCGAAAGCGGAAATTGGTGGGGATTTGTCCAAACGGCTATGATTGGCCCAAGGCGGTCATTCAGCTGCGAGGCCCGTATGATTTTTCGGAGCTGTTGCGGACGCGCAGAAGGCCCGGTCTTCAAGACGCCACAGGAAGTTTGAGCGACACCCGTGTTCCCCCGCCGAGTTGGCTTGTGACTTCAATTGTCCCGCCTAACAGCGTCATGAGGCGCTTGGTGATGGCAAGTCCAAGGCCAGCCCCTTCGTACGCGCGCGCCGGCCCTTGGCTGACTTGCTCGAAAGGCTGAAAGAGTCGCTGCTGATCAAGCGCGGAAATCCCGCGCCCCGTGTCGGCAATTTGAATGACAAGGCACTGACGAGGTGAGCTGCTTTCGAGCCCCGCCGACACGCTGATCTTGCCATCAGTCGTGAACTTGGAGGCGTTGTCGATAAGGTGGCGAAGAACCTGTAGCAGTCGCTTGGCGTCGGTCGCGACATAGAGCGCGCCGCCATCGACATGAATGCTGATCTGGTTGCGATTTTGAGCCACCATGTCAGTGACCGAACGAACTGCGGCTTCGATCAACGCCTTGATGTCGGTCTCTTCGTGCTCTGCCGAGGCTTGTCCAGCTTCGAGCGAGGCAAGGTCTAGGACATCGTTGACCAGCGTAAGTAGACGCCGTCCCGAGGCCGCAATTCTGAGCGCGTCTTCTCTATTCGGTTCACCAGCCTCGATGTCCTCCGCCAATAATTCCGCGTACCCCAAGATGCCATTAATAGGCGTGCGCAGTTCGTGGCTCATAAGCCGCAGAAATTCGGACTTCGCTTTACTCGCGGCCTCCACAGCCGTTTGAGCCTCGCGCAAAGCCTGCGTACGTTCCTGCACGCGCGTTTCAAGCGCGTCGCGTTCCTCGACAACTTGGCGATTGGCTTCAACAAGGAGTTGATCCGAGCGGTGCATCGCCAATCCATTTCCTGCGATTGTCGCGCACGCGCCGAGCGTGGCCAGTGACGCGATCACAGCAACCGGGGCCGAAACTGCCATCCAAGAAAAACTGATCAGAAAAATCGAGAGGATAAAGAGCGGCGGCCCCATGAGGGCCAACAATACGCGTTTGTCCTTGTGTCCACCGAGCGCCCCATAAAGCGCCACAGTAAACAGATCCATGAGCGCCGCGATGCGGGCCACATCCTGATCAACACCCCAGAGCAAAATCGCGTGCACGCTCCATGACACAGACACCGCGAAGATAGCTGCGACGTACCCACGGGTCGAACTGAGATCACCTGCCGCTACGCGGCCGCGCATCCAACCCGAAAACGCCTCCAAGACGAGCGTGATCGAAAGCCAAAGAGCGCCAATCCAGAACGGCAGAAACGCAAACAAAAAGCCCGAAACTACGAGCGTGACGAGCCCCCGTACCCAAGCTCTATTCTTGTCGTTGAGCGCTGCCCGGACGAGCGGGTCAGCATGTAAGGCAAGCGTGGAGCGATCTTGGGAGAGTGGAGCGACCACCATGGCGTCTGGCTCTGCGGGATTTTGTGATGCTGCAACGCTTGCGCTGCAAAAGTTAAGGGAGGTTTGGGAAAGGTGCGCTTGGGGTGGGTATCAATGACAGCGATCTTCCTGTGCAGTAACCGCCGTTTCATCTCGCGGCGATGCACCGCCGCGGCAGCGCGCGTCTATGTTTGCCGCAAGGTCTTCGTTCCACCACGAGCCAACTTCGTCTGGCCACACCAGTAGCGCGTAGTAGATCTGTTGGGCGCTTCTGAAAGACCCGCTATGCGCCATAGCTTGAGCTAGAGCCACAAACTCGGTTCGGGTCTTAGGCTTGGTCCACATGGCCGGCACAGCAACGGCATGTTCGGTTTGGCGTATTGAGCGTGATCAATGGTTCTCGCGTCGGCTAAGCCAATCCTGCAAGTGCGCTCGATCCTCTAAGCTTTTGCTGGTGAGCGTCGTTTCGCATTGATTGCGCTCAAGCGCGCAAACCGCCATTTGCTGCTAGTGTTCGTATGAAGCCTGAAGCTCAGTGAAGATGACCCGCGAGGCACGGCCATGAGCGAACATTTCGATGTGCTGATAGTCGGCGCCGGCATCTCCGGGATCGGCTCGGCTTATCACCTAAAGCAGCAATGCCCTGACAAGTCATTCGTCGTCCTCGAAGCACTCGAAAGCTTCGGCGGCACGTGGTTGATGCACACCTATCCCGGCGTCCGCTCCGACAGCGACCTGCACACGTTCGGCTATCGCTTCAAACCGTGGATCGGACCGCCTATTGCTACGGCTGCCGAAATCCTGGACTACGTTGGCGATGTGATCGCGGAGAACGATCTGGCGCAGCACATCCGCTACCATCACAAAATCACATCAGCATCGTTCTCGCGCGAGACCAATCTCTGGACCGTAGAATCCCAGCGCACGGATACCGGCGAGCTCCGTCTCTTCACCTGCACCTTCCTCTGGATGTGCCAAGGCTATTACGAGCACGCGCAGGGCTACACGCCCGACTGGCCGGGCATGGCGGACTACAAGGGCAAGATCGTTCATCCGCAGACGTGGCCGAAGGCCATCGATCTCAAGGACAAGAACGTCCTCGTCATCGGCTCCGGGGCCACAACCGCCACCGTCGTTCCCGCCATCGCCGGCGAGTGCAAGCACGTCACAGTGCTGCAGCGCTCGCCAACTTATTTCATTCCCGGACGCAACATCAACGAACTGGTCGAGATGCTGCGCACGATCGGCGTCGATGAAATGACCGTCCATGACATCGCGCGCAAGAAGATCCTGTACGATCAGGATCAGTTCACAAAGCGCTCGTTTGAAGAGCCGGAGCCGCTGCGCCAAGAATTGCTTGCCGGCGTGCGCATGTTTCTTGGCCCCGACTACGACATGACGCATTTCACGCCACGCTACCGCCCTTGGCGTCAGCGGATTGCCTTTGTGCCCGATGGCGATCTTTTCCAGGGCATCGCCGCTGGCAAAGCCACAATGGTCACGGACGAGATAGACCGTTTCACCGAAGCCGGCGTGCTTCTCAAATCAGGAGAGCAACTGAAGGCCGATGTGATCATAACTGCCACCGGGTTCAATCTGAGTGTCCTCGGCGGCATCCCATTCAACGTCGATCGCAACCCCATCGATTTCGCTGATACGGTCACTTATCGCGGCATGATGTTCACCGGCGTCCCGAACATGGTCTGGGTGTTCGGATACTTCCGCGCCAGTTGGACGTTACGCGTCGATCTGCTTGGCGATTTCGTTTGCCGCCTGTTGAAGTACATGGATGAAAACGGCGCTCGTCGCGTCGAAGTCGCGATTCCGGATGGCGACAAGACCATGGAAATCTTACCGTGGATCGATCCGGAGAATTTCAACCCTGGATACTTAATGCGCCGCATGCAGCTTTTGCCCAAACGCGGCGCCAAGTATGAGTGGCAACACACGCAAGATTATTGGCGCGAGAAAGACGAGCTCCCGGCGATTGATCTCGGCGAGCCCGAATTCCGCTACGCTTAGTTTCCGCGGCGCGCCGATTGGCGCAAGGTAGGGCGGAGTATTGACCGCAATTGAGCGAGTAGGTCGGTCATCGCGAGGGGCGTGTGACGTCAAGCTTCCTCGTAGAAACGTGCTTCTCGGGATGATCCAGCCGTCTTGCAGGTCGCCAGGACCTACTCCGCCAGCTGACTCTACTATCCCAATGACTGCGAGGATCGGCCGCGCTCTGGCTATGATGGGCTTGCACCTTCGCCGTGCTAACCTGTGGATGAATGGACCGTGAAGTCTACCTGGTTTGCGATGGCGTTCTCGTTTGGCACGGCCGCGTTAACGGGACCGGTCGAAGCGTTGTCGCCACAACGCGCGAGCTTTTCGAGGAGGCTTGGCGCCTAGCTTTGCAAGCTAAAGCCGTCACTCCGGAAGACGCCGGTCGTGTGCAGTTTCGTTTTTCTTCGCCTTGAATGGGTACGCCACAAACAAATGAGCAATCTCTCGCCCTGTCCCATTTGCCATTCATCTTTGACCTATGAAGACGGGCCGCTCCTCGTATGCCCCGAGTGCGCGCACGAATGGGCGTCCGTGGTTGAGGTCGCGGACGCCAATCCCGGCGGCATACGCGACGCCAATGGCAATGTGCTGAAGGACGGCGACACGGTCACGGTGATCAAGGACCTGAAGATCAAAGGCTCGTCTCAAGTCGTCAAAGTGGGGACGAAGGTGAAGAGCATCCGCCTGGTTGGTGGCGATCACGACATCGACTGTCGCATCGAGGGCATCGGCGCGATGAAGCTCAAATCCCAGTTTGTAAAAAAGGTCTAAGCTTTAGTGCGATGACAGACGGCGCCGCCACTTCACATTTGCTGCAGCCGAAGATTATCGCCGCGCTGCGCGATGGATACGATCTTGATACATTGAGGCGTGACGCTGTCGCGGGTCTAACAGTTGCAATAGTTGCGCTGCCGCTGTCGATGGCAATTGCGGTTGCTTCCGGAGTTTCGCCAGAGCGCGGGCTCTTTACGGCGATAGTGGGTGGCTTTGTTGTTTCGGCCCTCAGCGGTAGTCGCTACCAAATCGGCGGCCCTGCCGGTGCGTTTATTGTCCTCGTGGCCGCGGCGGTTGTGCAGCTTGGTGTGTCCGGGGTGCTCCTGGCCGTGCTGATCTCAGGCGTCCTGTTGACGCTACTGGCTTTGTTTCGAGTCGGCGCGCTGGTGCGCCACATTCCTCACGCGGTCACGGTTGGATTTACGGCAGGCATCGCAGTCACGATTGCGGTCAGCCAACTCAGAGACTTTGTCGGGATCAGGCTACCCGGTCACGAACCGGGCTCGCTCGTACCCAGGCTGCTCACACTTATTCAGGCATTGCCCGCAGCCAACCTTTGGGCGTTGGCAATTGGGGTGATGACTACCGCATTGATTCTTGTACTCAGACGCGTGAGGCCAGCATGGCCTGGTATGCTTGTGGGCGTTACGTTGAGTTCTCTCTTGGCGCAGCTGTGCCATTTGCCGGTCGATACCATCGCATCGCGGTTCGGCGACATTCCCCACGGCTTGCCGGCTCCCGCCGTTCCGGCTTTCTCCTTTCAACTCGTCGCGGCCGTTTTTCCAACCGCCCTTTCATTCACACTCCTGGGCGCCGTTGAAAGCCTGCTCTCCGCCAAAGTGGCCGACGGCATGACGGGACGAAAACATCGCTCAAATATGGAATTGCTCGGGCAAGGGTTTGCCAACATTGCATCTGCGTTGTTCGGTGGCATCTGTGTCACTGGAACCATCGCGAGAACCGCAACCAACATTCGCGCCGGCGCGCGCACGCCGATTTCTGGAATGCTGCACGCGGTGTTTTTGCTGCTTTTCATGTTGGTCGCTGCACCGCTCGCCGGCTTTATCCCGCTCGCAGCGCTTGCAGGTGTCCTATTGGTCGTTTCTTGGACAATGGCAGAGAAAGCAGAATTCCTACGATTGCTCAGGACTTGGCCCGGCACACTCGTCCTCCTGAGCACTTTCTTGGGCACGCTCTTGCGCGACCTCACCGTCGGAATTCTTCTTGGATGCGCTGTGGCCTTTGTGTTGACGCTTTTGAAGACGGGCATTGTCGAGGAAGGTCCATGAACGCGTGTGCCAAGTTTGGCGAGCGAGGCAAATTGACGTGATCGAACTTGATCGGCGCGTGGGCGCATTCGGCACCGTGCGAGTGTTTAAGCGAACATCCGACGGCGCAAGACTTTATTGCATCGGAGCCAGTATCCAGACCATGGCGGCCGCAGACGGAGTTAGTCTGTTTGGCTACGTGCACGCTGCGAAGATTTTATTGGGCGCCGCTCGCGACGTACTCATAGTTGGAGGCGCCGGTGGTTCGCTCGCGACAATGCTGGCGCGTCGGGGAAAGTCCGTCACCGTGGTAGATGTCGATCCGGTGGCAGAGCAACTTGCGCGCGAGCATTTCCAGCTCGATTCAAGAGTCGAGTGGATCACCGCTGATGCGTTAGATTTCATTGAGGCCAGCCGTCGTCGCTTCGACGCGGTGTTCATCGATGCGTGCGACGAGCGCGGTCTTGTTTCACCATTCGTGGATTACGCCACCCTTCGTCGAGCTTGGAAGATTGTGCGCAAGGAGGGCTGCATGCTGCTCAATTTAGTTGGCGATGATCGCCAGACTGGATGGGAGAAGGAGCTTGCGGCAAAACTTGTCGGCCTCGATGCACAAGTCACATTGTTTCGTCCAGGATATGGCTGGGAAGGCAATGAGCTGATGCTGATCAGCAATGCGGACCAGGCGCCGAGTTTTGATGCGAGTGACGTAAGTGAGCGACCAGCAGAGGTGCGCACCTATCTGATGTCGCTCAAAGCGGCGCACGTGAACGCCTAGAGGCGCTTTCGGAAGCGACCCCGTAAGCTGCGCGCGGGTACCATTCATGGGACTTTGACCTTTAGCGGTGATGGGATTGCAGATCGGGTTCATTCGCGGACAGCGTGCGCGGTGACTGTTGGCCCATTGCCGTCATTTACCCGCTGAGGAAAAGTACGTCCGTAGTAGAGGGCAAGATGGGTGATTGGAAAAAGGGGCGCGGAACACTTGGTCCTCTTGGCCCGCTCTTGGGCCACTGGGCAGCGGTCGCAGCCAAGATGCCCGATGGAAGTGTAGGCGATTGTTATCGTGAGTTCACCGCTTTCGGCGCTGGCTTTGTGCGCCTCGACGCATCCTGGCATATGGGCGCCCGCGGCGTTTATCGAGAGGTTGCGTTTTTCGGCAAGAGCGATGATGGCGCTCTCGGCATTTGGTCGTTCACAATAGACGGAAAGCGATCGATGGGAATTCTCGCTGATGCGAGTGACGTACATCCCGACGCCATCGCATTTGTCGCTGAAATGCCGGCGGGCACGGCGCGATCGGTCTACTGGCCGGACGACGATGGCGCGCAAGGCTTCCGTTTTGCGGTTGAGAGCAAAGTGAAAAAGGGTTGGAATAGATTTCTTGACCATCGATATCGACCAGCCTGAATCTGCTGACAGCATCGCGTTTTGGCGACTGCGACCCGGTCGAATGGATCAGAGTGAACAATTGCTCGTCAGCAGTGCATGATTTGGAGATAGGCCTCGATGATCGTGTTCGTACATGGCGTGCCAGATACGCCGGCCTTGTGGCGGCCGCTGATTGCTGAACTTGGTCTGCACTCGGGCGCCTTTTCGGCGCCAGCGTTGCCCGGCTTTGGAACGTCGCTCCCAAATGGGTTCAGCAGCTCCAAGGATGCGTATGTCGCGTGGCTGATTGGCGAGTTGGAGAGTCTAGGCGAGCCCGTTGATCTTGTGGGCCACGATTGGGGGGCGCTTTTGGTTTTGCGCGCCGCGTGCTTGCGCTCGGACTTAGTGTCGAGCTGGTGTGTCACCAACGCAGTAATCGATGCGCATTATAGAGGCCATCGTACAGCGCGCGCGTGGGCGACGCCGCTGCTTGGCGAACTCACAATGCTGGCGATGCGAGACAAGGTTAGACTTGAGCAAGGACTCATCTCTGGCGGCATGCCAGCGTCTCTCGCGAAGGAAGAAGTGCAGCACGTCGACAAGACAATGCGGCAATCGATCTTGAAGCTTTACCGGTCGGCGGATGGGCTGCGGTTTCGCGGCGATTGGATCGCAGATCTTGTGAATTTGCCATCGCCGGGACAACTTTTCTGGGGCGAGACGGACCAGTTCGTCGATCTCTCAGTGGCGGAGCGCTTCTCGCGCGAACGAAAAGTGCCAATCCACGTCGCGAAGGGCGCGGGCCACTGGGCCTGCCATGAGCGCGCGGATTTGTTTGCGAGCGTCCTGAATTCACATTGGGCTCGAAAACGCTGACTTCCTGTCGCAACGGCTACTCTCGGCGAATTCCTGCCGGATGCGCATGACTTGCCAAACGTCCGCTTTGAGGCAAAGCGGACTGACCTCTGATTTTGGTGCTTTGCGCATCGCGCACCATCGTGACGCCCGTCACTGCACCTCACGCAGCGCGCGCCCATCTTCTCCTCATCGAACACGGGGACGAGGCCATGAACACCACCATCACCACAAAGCTTGCAAGCTTGGCCCTGGCAGCTGCGCTTCTCCTTCCTGGCGCGCTGGCCGCACTGAACCAGGCTGCACAGATCGTCGCCTACGAGCCCTATGGCGACGATCACTCAAGCAAGGACGCGGAGATGCTCCCCTCCGCGTCCTTCGCTTTTTAGTTCGTGCGCGTGATCTCAACTTCGCCAGTGCCGCCGCCGTCCCACGACATGAAACCGCGCATCGGTGAGCGGCCGGCGGGCACGCGGTACGTCGTGCGCGTGGTGCCGTCGAAGCCCCAAATCAATTGGCCGCCCTGAACACACCAATGGCCATACTGCGTGCCGTTGCTGGTTGTCGTTTCAGTGAAGGTGCCGTCCCGCGCAAAGACGTGCGGCGCGATGTCGACCCAATCGTACCCGTCATCGTGCTGACGCGGCGCCCAAGTGCCGACGTACTCGGAAGGCGTCGTGGCGCCTGGCGCGACGCACGCGGTCGGCGCAACGGCTTGCGTTCCGGCCGGCGAGTCGGGCGCCGCCGAAACCGGCGATGCGTTCACACACAGCGCAGCAATGATCGCGCCAATGGCAAAGCGATACTTCATGGGATCCCCTCCTTAGCTGGCGCGACGACACTCCAGCTTGGCGGACCTGTCAATCAGTCCGGACGCCCCGGCCGCCACGGCGAAAAACGTGGCCGCCAGCGCGGGACGTTGGCGAAGTATTCGGGATACTCATCCGGAAATGCGCGGCGCAGGCGCGGCTCTTCGTAATTCAGCACGAAGATCACGAACGCCAACCAAATCGCGATGCCGTACGCGATCAGCCCAGCGGAGGCGAAGAGCAACGCTTGGCCAAAGATGAGCCCGCTCACCGCGACATACATCGGATTGCGCACGCGCGCGTAAGCGCCTGAGACAACGAGCTTGCCTGTCGGCGCGAGTGGCGCAGGCGTGCCATTGCCGTGCACTGCAAAGCGAAGAAAGCATTCCACCAGCAACGCGAGCGATAGCGCTATGACAATGCCGCCGATGATCTGCCCGGAAACGCTGGAATCGTCACCGAAGCGCCAATGCGTAATCAGCCAAGGTATGAGCCCCGCCACCGTCCCCGGCGCGAGCACCAAGAACGCCGCTGAGCCAACCAGCGCGCTGTTGCGATCCATCTCACTCATGCTTTCGCCGATGCTGAAGCCGCATCGCGGCGCGCCATGCTGTCAGCGGGCCATTCCGCTTTCATGTCGTAGAAAATCTCGAACGCGCGCTGGCCTTCCGGAATGACGACCCACGGCACTTTGCTCTTGGTGAAGATGTGCGCATCAGGCTCGATCGCGTGCGGCTGATCCAAAGTCGCAACGCGCACGAAGCGCAAATATGGCCGCCGTCCATAGTCGCTCCACACCGCGACTTCGCACTTGGCACAGCGATACACATCATGGCCGCGCCCACTCGGGCTCGGCATCTCAACCTTTTGCGGCTCACCGCTGAGCATTTCGATCCGCGCCGTTTCCATCAGCGCGTTGATCGCGAACGCGCCACCACCTTGCTTCTGACAGTCCAGGCAATGGCAGCAATGCGTGAACATCGGCCGCGACGCGAGCTTGAAGCGTACCGCGCCACACGAGCATCCACCCTCAAACGTTTCGCTCATTCATCGCCTCCCGCACGCGCCGCCTTCTTGAACACAGTCGGCAGCACACTCGCATCGCCCCACCAGCCATCGTTCGGCGGCGCGATTTGCGCGCTATATACATCCAGCGTCAGCGCGAAGTGCGTGAAAACGTGCTCGATGGCGCCAGTCTTTTTCCAATCACCGGCCACCGGCGCGTGCTTCAACGCCTGCGCGCGCGTCCACTTCTTCTCGCGCCATTCCGTCGTCGGCAGCGCCGCCATGCCGCCGAGCAAACCCTTGTCCGGGCGCCGCACCAGCCAGAATTCCCCGTCGCGCTCGATCCGGAAGGCCGCGCCATATCGGCGCGGTCGCTCCGCCTTTGGCGCACGTCGCGGATAGCTTTCCGGCGCGCCCGTCGCGTACGCCGCGCAATCGCTGATCCACGGACACACCTCGCACTTCGGCGAGCGCGGCGTACAAACCGTCGCGCCGAGATCCATCAAAGCTTGCGCCCAATCGCCAGGGCGCTCCGCCGTCACCATCTCACCCGCCAGCGCACGCAACTCTGCCTTCGCATCCGGTAGCGGCGCTTCGACCGCGCGCAGCCGCGCGATCACCCGCTCGACATTGCCGTCGACAACGTTGGTCGCCTCATCGAACGCGATCGCCGCAATCGCCGCCGCAGTGTACGAGCCGACGCCCTTCAGTTCGCGCCAACCCGCCTCGCTCTGCGGCACGCCGGACGCCGCCATCGCTTGCGCCGCTGCATGGAGATTTCGCGCCCGCGAGTAATAGCCAAGGCCAGCCCATGCCCCGAGCACATCGTCCCGCGGCGCCGCGGCCAGCGCCTCAACACTCGGCCAGCGCTCCAAGAATCGTGTGAAATACGGGGCCACGGCCGCCACCGTGGTCTGCTGCAGCATGATCTCGGAGAGCCAAACCCGGTAAGGATCTGCTGTTCCTTCACGCAGCCGCCAGGGCAGATCGCGGCCCTCGCGATCGTACCATTTCAGCAACGATTTCCGCAACTTATCCCGAGCTGCCGACCCCTTATCCACAGGCCTAAGTCGTTTTTGAGCGAGCGCGGGCATGGGACGTCTTTACCCTTTGTTCATGGGTTTACGATTCGCTCAACGGTCCATGTCACTACGCGACCGCTTCCGTGCGGCCGAGGACGCGTTCCTTGGCCCCAAAGCCTCCGGCCCCTCTGAGGGCGAGGCGTCGCAGGCGCTTGCAGCAAAGCGTGGCCGCCACAGCGTGGCTCCCCCGCCCAGCGCCAACAAGTCGCTCGCTGCGGTCCTCCGCCCGCTCCTGAAGGACACCGGCATGGGCCTGGCCGAGATCAAGCGCCGCTGGCGCGATATCGCGGGCGAGAGCTTTTCCCGCGCCACCCCGGTCAAACTGGCCGCTGGCACCCTCACGATCCACGTTCCTAGCGCCCTCGCCCCCTTTCTCCAGCAACAAGCCCCGCTCCTCGTTGAGCGCCTGCGGGTCGCTGGCGCCAAGGTCAAAGCCATCCGTTGCGACCACCGCGCCCCGGCGCGCACGCCAGCCCAGGCCCCCAACATCCGTCCGCTCCAAAAGCCCCTCAGCCAAGCCGAAGAGGCCGCTCTGGCGCAAACCCTGGGCCCTGCCAGCGACGACGGCCTCCGCTCCGCCCTGATGCGCCTCGGGCGCGCTGTGAAGCAGGGCTAGAGGTTTCCAGCGCTTCAAAAAAACTCTAAGCCTCCCAGCCAATCTGGAGGTTTTGCATGCTCGTGTTCGGACGCCGGAATTTGCTTTTGGGCGGGGGCGCGCTTGCCGCTCTAAGCGTGGCTGGCTGCAACGGCTCCAGCGGCGGCGCAGGGATTTCGCCCGACGATATGGCGCTGGGCAACCCGGACTCGGGCGTCACCTTGATCGAATACGGCTCCTCAATGTGCAGCCACTGCCGCGAATTCGAAGAGACGGTATTCCGCGAACTCAAGGCCAATTACATCGACACCAACAAGATCCATTTCGTCTTCCGCGAAGTGCTGGCGCCGGTCGATCCGCAACGCGTGATCCCCACGATCGCTCTCGCTGAGTACCAAGTCGCGCGCTGCAACAATGCGACGCCGGAGCAATACTTCAGCCGCCTCGGCGTCCTGTTCGAACAGCAGCCGGCCATGTTCCAAGCCGGCTCGCGCCAAGGCATCGAAGCGAAACTGGTCGAGATCGGCGGCGCGGCCGGCCTCTCGCGCGAGGTCGTGCTGGCTTGCGTCGCCGATCCCACTGGCGCTGAGCGCATGACCCGCTTGGGCGAACTCGCCACGCGCGATGGCGTCACCGGCACGCCGACTTTCTTCCTCAACGGGCAAAAGCTCGATGACCCGGCCATCATGACCTATGCAGGCATGGCCGCCGCGCTCGACGCCGCTATCGCCGCGCACGGCAACGGCAGCTAATCAGGGAGAGGCGCGGCTTCCGTGCAAATCACAGAGCTGCGCCTCCTTGGCTTCAAGAGCTTCGTCGATCCGGCGCGTGCGCCGATCGAACAAGGTCTGACCGGCGTCGTCGGTCCGAACGGTTGCGGCAAATCCAATCTGCTTGAAGCGGTGCGCTGGGTGATGGGCGCGACCAGCGCCAAGTCCATGCGCGCCACCGACATGGACGACGTGATCTTCTCCGGCAGCGCCGGCCGGCCCTCGCGGGAGTTCGCCGAAGTCACCATCGTCCTCACCGAAGCACGCAACCGCGCGCCTGCACCGTTTCACAACGAAGACGTGCTCGAAGTCACGCGCCGCATTCGCCGTGACCTCGGCTCCACCTATCGCATCAACGGCAAGGAAGTCCGCGCCAAGGACGTGCAGCTCTTGTTCGCCGATGCCGCGACCGGCGCGAACTCACCTGCCCTGGTGCGCCAAGGCCAAATCAACGAACTCATCTCAGCCAAGCCGCAAAACCGCCGCCGCATTCTCGAAGACGCCGCCGGCATCGCCGGCCTTCATGCGCGTCGCCATGAAGCGGATCTGAAACTCAAGTCCGCTGAGACAAACCTCACGCGCCTCGACGAAGTACTGGCCGAGATCGAAAGCCAAGCCGCAAGCTTGAAAAAGCAAGCCCGCCAAGCCGAGCGCTATCGCGGTCTCGCGCAAACACTGCGTGAAACTGAAGCCCTGCTCCTACATCGCCGCTGGACCGAAGCGCGCGAACGCGAAGCCGAGGCACAAGCGCATCTCCGCGAAGCCGAACGCGCCGTTGCTGCTGCAGCAAGCGAAGCCAGCGCAGCCGAGCGCAGCGCCGAGCAATCGCGCGAGAGCCTCACGCCATTGCGCGAACAAGAGATGATCGCCGCCGCCGTGCTGCGCCGCCTCGAAGGCGTGCGCGTCGGCCTTGAGCGCGATCTCGGCGAAGCCCAAGGCGTCATCGAACGTTGCGACACAGACGCGGCGCGAAATCGCGACGAGAGCGAACGTCTCGAAGCTCTGAAGCAAGACGCGCAAGCGGCGCTCACACGGCTCACCGAAGAATCCTCGTCGCTCGGCGCCGACGACGGCGGCAAATCGCAAGCAGCGCTGAAGGCAGCACAAGCTGCCGAAGCGGCCACGGTCGCAACGCGCGCAAAAGCCGAAGCAGAACTCGAAGCCCTCGCCGCCGCTGCCGCCGCCGCGAAAGCCCGCGCACAAGCGCTCTCCGCCGCCGCGGACGGCGCACGCGAACGCCTCACCCGCCTTGAGGAACGCAAGCGCGCGCTCGATGCGCAGATCAAAGCGTTGCCAGCCACCGCCGATCTCGATGCCAAATCCACCGCGGCGAAAGCGTCCGCCGAGGCCGCACGCAAGGCACACGAAAAGCTGCGCACCGATCTCACTGAAGCCGAAGCTGCGCTGAAGCGCGCCGAAGCCGCAGACGACGCCTCGTTCACGCCGCACCGCGCCGCCGAGAAAGCGGTGCAAGAACTCGAAGCCGAAGTCCGCGCGCTCGATAAGCTCGCGCCAAAGGATGCGGCGAAGTTTCCGCCCGTGCTCGCCTCGATCGATGTTGAGCCCGGCTACGAACGCGCGCTCGCTGCCGCGCTTGGCGACGACATCGATGCATCGACCAATGCCGACGCTCCAGCGCGTTGGGCCGGCGCGGAGGCGCCAACACCTAGCCTTCCGGCTGCTGCGCAATCGCTGATTCGCTTCGTCAAAGCGCCAGCGCAACTAGCAGCGCGTCTGACGCTGACCGGCGTTGTTGACGCGAAGGATGGCGCCAAGCTAGCAGCGCAATTGCCGCCGGGCGGGCGTCTCGTCTCACGCGAAGGAGATCTTTGGCGCTGGGATGGTTTCGTGCGCCGCGCCGACGCGCCGCAACCCGCTGCCGTGCGTCTTGAGCACAAGAACCGCCTCGCCGCTGCGCACAAAGAACTAGAAATGGCGCAATCCAACGCCGCCAAAGCCAAAGCTGCCTGGGAAGCTGCAAAGTCGAACCGTCAATCCGCTGACACCAAAGCAAAAGCGCTCCGCGCTGAAGCGCCAAAGCTGGCCGCTACCGAAGCTAACGCCCAACGCGAATTCGAGCGGCTCGAAGCTGAACGTACGCGCAACGCCGAACGCAGCGCAGATCTCACGACGCAAACGCAAGCGCTCGCCGCCGAAATCAGCGACGCACGCGCGGCCGCTGGCGCCGCCAACGGCGCTGCAGGCGAAGCGCCGGTGAAAGTCGATGAAGCCGCCGTCGCCGCAGCGCGCGCCGCAGTGGACGCCGCCCGTCTCGACGCTGCCGAAGCCGCCGCGGCGACGCAGAGCATTGTGCGCGACAAAGCCCAACGCGATGCGCGCCGCAAAGCCGTCGATGCCGAAATCATGCAATGGCGCGCGCGGATCGACAGCGCCGATGCGCGGCTGAAGTCGCTCGCTAAAGAGTTGGACGAGATCGAAAAGCGCCGCGATGCGGCCAAAGCCGCGCCCGAAACGGCGCGCACCAAGCTCAAAGCTTTGATGGATGAAGCCGGCACGGCTGAGCAACGCCGCGTCGAAGCCAGCGACAAGGTCGCCGAAGCCGAAACCGCGGCACGCGTCGCCGGCGATCGCGCCCGCTCGCTCGAACAAGCTCACGCCGACGCCCGCGAGCGCCGCGCCAGCGCCGATGCGCACACGCAAGCCAACGCCGCGCGCGTCACCGACATCGCCACCGCCGCTCAAGAACAAGCTGGCGTCGCGCCGGACAAATTGGCCGACCTGGCCGGCGCCCTGCTCAGCAGCACGCTCGGTTCAGCGCCCATCGGCGAAGTAGAGCGCCGTTTGGAGCGCCTCAAAGCCGAGCGCGAAGCGGCAGGCCCCGTGAATTTGCGTGCGCACGAAGAGCTTGAGGAAGCACAAGCGCGCATCGACACGCTGGCGCGCGAAAAGGAAGACGTCGCTCAAGCCATCGCCAAGCTCCGGCGCGCGATCACGACGCTGAACAACGAAGGCCGCCAACGTCTGCTGCGCGCCTTCGAAGAAGTCGACGCACACTTCGCGCAAATGTTCGCCACCTTGTTCGAGGGCGGCCGCGCTAACCTGAAGCTCACCGAAAGCGACGATCCGCTAGAGGCCGGCCTCGAAATCTTCGCCGAGCCGCCCGGCAAGCGCCTGACGAACCTTTCGCTCATGTCCGGGGGCGAACAAGCGCTCACCGCCACCGCGCTGATCTTCGCCGTCTTCCTCGCGAACCCCGCCCCGCTCTGCGTGCTGGACGAAGTCGACGCACCTTTGGACGACGCCAACGTCGATCGCTTCTGCCGCATGCTCGAAGAAATGAAGCGCCTCACCACGACCCGCTTCATCGTCATCACCCACAACCCGGTGACGATGTCGCGGATGGACCGCCTCTATGGCGTGACGATGCAAGAGCAAGGCGTCAGCCAGCTCGTCAGCGTCGACCTCGGCCGCGCCCAAGCACTGGCGGCGGAATAGTTACTTCGCCCGCAGCGCCGACGAGGCCAGCACCGGGATCAAGTACGTCACAATCAGCGCCGTGTTGGAAACCGCGTTGAGCCAAAATCCCGTCGACACGGAAATCGCACTGTCGATCACGTACCATGCAAGCAACGCAAAGGTGAGCGAGCGCCAGATCGGAGCGCCAACGGTTTTGGCGGCGTGAAGCACAGCGAACATCGTCATCGCCCAGCCGATCGTGAGCGCGCCTTGTAGGCCAAGCCCAAAACGCACCGCCGGCAAATCGAAAGTGAATGCGGTCGCGGGATTGGGTGCAAAGAGGCCGAACAGCATGCGCGCCGCGCCATCTAAGCCAGGAATTGCCGCCGTCACCAAGAGCGCGCCGAAGGCCAGCACGCCCCAGCACCAAACCAAGAGCCAATTCGACCAGAACTGCGTCATCACTTCCTCCGTGACGCATCTGAACGTCGGCGCATAGCCGGCGCAATTACCTCGGAGGTAATGGACATACGCACTCCGCTCCCGGAAGCATGGCTCATGGCTGTCAACGAACCTGGCGCGAATGAGTTTGGTGCGATCCTGCGGCGCTATCGCAGCGCCCGCCGCATGAGCCAACTCGATCTCGCAAACGCGTGCGAAATCTCCGCGAGGCATTTGTCGTTTCTGGAATCGGGACGATCTCAACCGAGCCGCGAGATGGTCCTGCATATCGGCGCCGGCTTGCTGCTGCCGCGCAGCGCGCGCAACGCGCTCCTGCAAGCCGCCGGCTTCACGCCGGCCTTCCCTGCCTCACCGCTGGACTCCCAGGCGCTCGGGCCGTTTCGCGCAATCCTCAATGAGATGATGGATCGGCATGCGCCCAACCCAGCGCTGTTGGTTGATCGGCATTGGAATGTGCAAGAGGCCAACGCGAGCGCACGTACACTGCTCTCCGCCTTGAGCGGCGGCAGCGACGAACTGAATATCGTTCGCATACTCACGACAGGTGAACACATCGGCGAAGTGATCGCGAACTTGCCGGAAGTGCTGGAAGAGATGGCGTCGCGCCTTCAGCTCGAAGCGCTGGAGGCCGGAGACGATCCCGCCTTTGCCGATTTGCTCGCGGCCTTGGAACGCGCGGGCGCAAAGCTTCCAACGCCAGAGACGCGCGGCCGCAGACCAATCGTACCGCTTGTGATCAACGCAGCTGGCGGTCAGCTCAGCTTTCTCTCAGCCATCGCGCATTTCGGCACCAGCGAGGATGTAACGATCCGCGACCTGCGGCTCGAACTCCTCTTCCCGGCCGATGATCACACTCGCTACGCGATGGCCAACGTCTAGCGCGCCCGCGGCGGACGCCGCTTAGCCGGCGTTTCGTCGGTCTCGAACATCGGGTTCGGATCGAACTGACCAGCGAACGGCGCATCCATCAGATAATCCGGCAGACGCGCGCTGACGGCCTTCTGATTGGAGATCGAGATGATCTGCTGCTCTTTGGTCATCGCGCGCAGTTTATCTGCGTCGATGTCGCCAATGAGTTCAGAACTCTCCTTCGCCATCAGATGGTTCGCAACGCCAAAGAGTTGGAAGACGCCGGCATTGTTGAAGATCGTGCGCCAATCCTTCGGGTAAAGCCGCTGCAGCTGCGACAGATCTTGGAAGAACGGCCACACCTGCAAGCCATAGCCACGCAGCAACGTCATCGACTGACGCAGCGGGCCGAATTCGCCGAGCTGCGCGCACTCATCGAGCAAGAACAGCGTCGAGCGCTTCGGGCGACGCTTACGGCCCATCACCGTCAGCATCAGCGCGCCGACCCACAGACGCAGCAGCGCGCCGTGGCTTTCGAGTTTATCCGGCGGGATGACGATGTAGATCGTCATCGGATCGCCGCGGCGCACCGCATCGAGGTTGATCGTCGACTTCGACAACGAGCGCAGCGCCGAATCCGAGTTCACGACCTTCAGATAGCTCTGCGCCGTCGAGAGAATGCCCGAACGCGTTTGCTCAGTGATCGGCAGGAACGAAGAGATGTTCTGCTTCGACAGCCGGTTCAGATGCTCGTGCCCCTCGATCAGCGCCGCGAGATTATAAACCGCGTCGTCGCTCATCAGGATTTCGCGCACCTTGCCGAAGTGACGCTCACCTTTCGGCGAGGTTTCGGCGACGGCGGCGATCACGCCCGCCATCAGCGAGCGGCCCCAATTGTCCCAGAAGGGCTCCTTGTGGAAGCCAACATCGCCCGCCAGCAGCGAGGCGAGCATTTCTGCGTCCGCATCCAGCAGCGCGCCGGGACGATTGAAGAGGTCGAACGGGTTCAAAGAGTCTGTACGCTTCGACACCGCGCCGAACGGATCGAGCAGACGGACCTCCTGGCCCATCTCCTTCCGGCGGCGCGCGGTCACGTGCCAGGTCTCGCCCTTGGGATCGATGACGATCACCGAGCCCTCAAAGCGCAACAAATTAGGGATGATGACGCCCCGGCCCTTGCCGGCGCCCGTGGGGGCGATGGTCAGCAGGTGGCGGTCTTCAGCGAATACCACCGGGATCTGGCCCTCAGTCGTGGTATCGGTCCGCGGCGCGCCGAACCCCATCGGCTCGCTGCGGCCATGATCGGATTGCCAGCCAAGGAGCAAGTCCATGACTTCGGGACGCAATCCCTGCCCCGAAGCCTCGGCGGGCTTCTTCTTCGGGCGGGTGGTGCGCTGCCGGGTCATAGACACCTCCATCGCGGTCGCTTGGGAGCGCGACCGTGAATCAAACGTAAACATCAATCTGGGCCGGACCCGCACCGGATTACGGCGGAACTCGCCTAAATGGTGAACGGACCGGCTGGAGGCTTCTCCCCCGCCAGCTCCCTACCTCACCCGGAAAATAATCCCCGCGCAACGCCTTGAAGCTGCGCGGGGCAGAACTATCCGAAAAAGTTACTCACCGGCCGTCGCCGACCGGTGAGTATTTGTTTTTATTAGACTTTTCTATTTCGCCTTAGCGAACGCCCTGCATACCTTTTTGCAGGAACGGCGCGAGCAGCAGCAGGACGCCGGCCGAAACGAGGCCTGCGATGCCGATGGTCTGGAAGACGTTGAGATAGCTGTTCAGCGAGACTTCCGGGTTGAGCACTTGGCCACCGACAGTCTCCGTCGAAGCGAATTGCGCGATGATGCCACCGGCATATTGCGCCATCGCCGATGACATGAACCACACGCCCATCATCAGACCGACCATCTTTTGTGGCGAGAGCTTCGTGATCATCGAAAGACCAACCGGCGAGATGCAAAGCTCACCCACCGAGTGGATGAAGTAGGTCAGCGCCAACCAGAACAACGCGACTTGGAAAGCCTCGTTGTGGAATTGCGCGCCGAACACCAAGGCCAAGAAGCCGATGCCCACCAACGCCAGAGCGATGACGAACTTGAACGGCACGGACGGTTCAGCGTTTCGCTTCCCGAGCCAATTCCACATCAGGCTGAACAACGGCGCCATCAGCACGATGAAAACTGGGTTGAAGGCTTGCGCCTGGCCCGCCGGCATCTCGTAGCTGCCGATCATGCGGTCGGTGTTGCGCTCGGCGAAGAGCGTCAGCGACGAACCGGCTTGCTCGAACAGCGTCCAGAAGACGACCGAGAAGAAGCAGAGCACCACCGCCACGATGAGCTTGGAGCGCGCTTCCTTGTCCAGACCCGCCATCGCCCAGATCGGCAAGCCGAACATGGCCAGGATGTAGGCGCCGAACATGATCTTGCCGAGCAGCGGCTGGGCCAGGATGTAGCCAACCACGCCGCCAGCAGCGTCGCCCTCGGAACTGCCCATGGAAGCAGCTTCCATGGCGTTGTTCATCAGGAACCAGATCACCGGCACCGCCAACAGCGAGCAGATGAAGATGATCCAACCACGCTTAGGCGCGTCAGCCGGCGGATTGCCGTAATCCTTCAGCGAACCACTGGCGATCTGGAAGCGAATGGCCGCCAAGAGCATGCCGAAGCCCGCAAGCGCGAAGCCCCACATGTAGCCGTATGTGACCGCGATCCACGGGGCCAAGAGCTGCGAGAAAATCGAGCCCAGATTGATGCCCATATAGAAGATGGTGAAACCAGCGTCGCGGCGGCGGTCCGTCTGCGAATAAAGCTCGCCAACGATGGTTGAGATGTTCGGCTTGAAATAGCCGTTGCCGACGATGACGAGCCCGAGCGAGACGAACAGCAGAATGACGTTCAACGGATTGCGCTCGGCGTCGAACTTATAGCCGCTCGCCGGGATGTTGCTGGCGAGCGGGCCTTGGCCGCCTTCCAGCGTGATCGAGCTATCTTCGTTGCCCTGGATGCGCAGTTGCTGGCCGCCATCGACCACGTATTGGTCGCCATCGACGACCGCGATTTCGTAGCGCGTGCCATTGATGGTGACGAACGGATCAGCCTTCTCGCCACCTGTGAAGGCGAGCATGAGATAGCCCACCGACATCAGGATAGCGCCGAGCTTCACGGCGTTCTTGTTGCCGAGATAGCGGTCGGCGATGAAGCCGCCGATCAGCGGCGTCAGATAGACGAGCGAGGTGAAAGCACCATAGAGGCCGTTGGCGACACGATCGGCGAACACGAAGTGCTGGACCAAATAAAGGATCAGCAGCGCGCGCATGCCGTAGTAACCAAAGCGCTCCCAGGCTTCGGTCGTGAAAAGAAGCGCAAGTGGGCGGGGATGCCCGAACCAAGTCTTCTCGCCGCCGCCTCCGGCGGTTTCCGTTGTGCTCATGTTCCCCCTGCTCCGTCTTATCTGGTTGCGCCCTCGCGCGATTGGTCACGACCCTTGCCTAAGGTTCACCCTTTAG
>JBEBHI010000342.1:0-1529 GCA_040080935.1 Terricaulis sp. | reverse complement strand
TTGCGCAAAGCTTGGCTGCGCGGCGCGGAGATCGCCGTCGTCGGCGAAGCGGCGGATCTCACTTACAAGTACACGCACATCGGCGCCGGCCCGCAATCGTTCGGGCAGCTTGGCGACTTCGGCGACAAGCTGAAGAGCGCACAGAAGCCGATGATTATTGTCGGCGGCGGCGCAGTTGCGCGTGCAGATGGCGGCGCTGTGTTGCGCGCCGCAGGCAAGCTCGCTGCCGGTCTCAGCAAAGACGGCTGGAACGCGTTCAACGTCCTACACACGGCAGCATCGCGCGTTGCGGGCCTCGACCTTGGCTTTCTGCCGGCCGACGGCGGCAAGAGCGCGACTGAGATGCTGAAGGGCGGTCTCGATACGCTGGTGCTGCTCGGCGTCGATGAAACGACGCTGCCGAACGGCGGCACGGTGATTTACATCGGCACGCACGGCGACGCTGGCGCACATCGCGCTGACATTATCTTGCCGGGCGCCGCTTACACCGAAAAAGACGCGACCTGGGTGAACACCGAGGGCCGCGTGCAATACGGCCGCCGCGCCACGTTCCCGAAGGGCGAGGGCAAAGAAGATTGGACGATCCTGCGCGCGCTCTCTGCCGTCATTGGCAAGACGCTGCCGTATGACTCGCTGCTTGCGCTGCGCCAGAAGATGATCGCCGATCACCCAGCGTTCGGCCAAGTCGACTACGCGCCGGGGGCAGCCGATAGCGCGGGCTTTGACGCCGGCAAGATCGGCGTGGACGGACCAGTCTCAAACGATGCCTTCAAGTCGCCGGTCACGGATTTCTATCTGACCAATCCGATCGCGCGTGCGTCGAAGACGATGGCTGAGTGCTCGCGGCTTCGCGCCAGCGCTCACAAGGTGGCCGCGGAATGAACCCGACCGCCGACTACGTTCCGCTGATCGCGCTCCCGGTCGAATGGGAATGGGCGCTGATGAAGACGGGCCAGATTTTGGCCATCTGCATCTTGCTGCTGATCTCGCTCGCGTTCCTGCTGCTGTTCGATCGCAAGGTTTGGGCGGCGGTGCAGTTGCGGAAGGGTCCGAACGTCGTCGGTCCGTTCGGTTTGCTTCAATCCTTCGCGGATTTCTTCAAGTTCGTGTTCAAGGAAATTGTCATTCCGGCGGGCGCGAACAAAACCGTTTTCATCCTCGCGCCGCTGTTGAGCTTTGTGCTCGCCTTCGTCGGCTGGGCGGTGGTGCCGTGGGGGCCGGACGTTGTGATCGCCGATCTCAATGTCGGCATTCTCTATCTCTTCGCGATCTCATCGCTCGGTGTATACGGCATCATCATGGGCGGCTGGGCTTCGAACTCGAAGTATCCGTTCCTCGGCGGCCTGCGTTCGGCCGCGCAGATGGTTAGCTACGAAGTCTCGATCGGCTTCATCCTTATCACGGTTCTGCTGCTCGTCGGTTCGCTTAACCTCACGACCATCGTCGACAACCAGGCCGGCGGGATCTGGATGTGGCACGGCTTTCGTCTGTTCAACTTCGACGAGTTCCCGAACAATCTCCTCGTTGGC
>JBEBHI010000341.1:0-1534 GCA_040080935.1 Terricaulis sp. | reverse complement strand
CCCAACGCGCGATGTCCACCGGCCAAGAGGCCGGGCGGCATCCGCGTCTATTGCGTTTTGGAGCATTGGCCTCATGGCTCGTATCGCCGGCGTAAACATCCCGACCCAAAAGCGCGTGGTTATCGCGCTGCAATACATCCATGGGATCGGCAATCACTACGCCAAGGAAATCACTGAGAAGGTCGGCATCGCGCCGGAACGCCGCGTGAGTGAACTCACCGACGCCGAAATTCTCCAAATCCGTGAAGCTATCGATCGTGACTACACGGTGGAAGGCGATCTTCGCCGCGAGACCGCAACGAACATCAAGCGCCTGATGGATCTCGGCTGCTATCGCGGTCTGCGTCATCGCCGCGGCCTCCCAGTTCGCGGTCAACGCACGCACACGAACGCGCGCACGCGCAAAGGCCCGGCGAAAGCAATCGCCGGTAAGAAACAAGCGACCAAGAAGTAAGGACACGCCGCAATGGCTAAGGAATCCACGCGCGTTAAAAAGCGTGAGCGTAAGAACATCGTCACTGGTGTTGCGCACGTGAACGCGTCGTTCAACAACACGATGATTACGATCGCCGACGCGCAAGGCAACACGATCTCGTGGTCGAGCGCCGGCACGATGGGCTTCAAGGGCTCGCGTAAGTCGACGCCATACGCCGCGCAGGTCGCCGCTGAAGATGCGGGCCGCAAGGCGATGGAGCACGGCATGCGCACGCTTGAGGTGAACGTGTCTGGTCCGGGCTCAGGCCGTGAAAGCGCGCTGCGCGCTCTGCAAGCTGTTGGCTTCACCGTGACGTCGATCCGCGACGTGACGCCGATTCCACACAACGGCTGCCGTCCGCCGAAGCGCCGCCGCGTCTAATTGAAATTCCAGGAGCGCGCGTCCTCCCTCCGGCGCGTTCGTTGATGGATTGAATGAATGTCGATCGAAAAAAATTGGCTTGAACTGATCCGCCCGAAGAAGCCCGTCATTGAGCACGCGTACGACGCGTCCAAGCGTGGCACTTTGATCGCGGAACCGCTGGAGCGGGGCTTTGGCCTCACGCTCGGCAACGCGCTGCGTCGCGTGCTGCTCTCGTCGCTGCAGGGCGCGGCGATCACGTCGGTGCAGATCGACGGCGTCGTCCACGAGTTCAGCTCGATCCAAGGCGTGCGCGAAGACGTCACCGACATCGTGCTGAACCTGAAGCAAGTCGCCATCCGCATGCGCGGCGAAGGTCCGAAGCGCGTCATGCTGACGAAGACCGGCCCGGGCGAAGTGAAAGCCAGCGACATTCAGACGGTTTCCGACATGGAAATCCTGAACCCCGACCACGTGATCTGCACGCTGGACGAGGGCGCAAACCTGCGCATGGAACTGACGATCAACAACGGCAAGGGCTACGTCCCGGCCGAGCAAAATCGTCCCGACGACGCGCCGATCGGCCTCATCGCCATCGATTCGATCTACTCGCCGGTTCGCCGCGTTGCCTATCGCGTCGAGAACACCCGGGAAGGTCAGGTTCTCGATTACGACAAGCTGATCATCGAAGTTGAAACC
>JBEBHI010000190.1:0-6000 GCA_040080935.1 Terricaulis sp. | reverse complement strand
CCGACAGCGCGCGGGCTCCACGCGACTTTGGTTGAGCGGCCCCTGGAGTGGCTCTCGAAGCTCAAGCGGCGCGACGTCATTTTCCTGTTCGTCATGGTCGTGCTGATGCTCACGGCGGGCGAATTCGTCGCCATCTTCGGCGCCGGCGAGCTTGTTGTCCTTGGCGCAAACCTGTCGCTTTTCATCGATGCGGTCGTCGTGACGACGGCTGTGACCATCGCCACCGCCGTCGCGGCAGCATGGCGTGATGCGAGCGCTCAGCTTTCGCAATTCTTGGGCAGCGCACTCGCGCGGCGGCGCACCCGTGCGGTTCGGCACGGCAAAACGCGAAAGACACGGCGGCCGAAATCACTCGACGATGATGCCCCTGGCTGGGGCTTGGCTCACCCGGCCTAACGCTGCGGTCAGTCTCGTCCAATCAATGGCACGGCGCTGAATGCCAAGAAGGCGCCAATACCAAGCGCCGGCCATTGCACCCAGAACGGCGTTCCCGTCATCACATCGATGACCAGCAAAATCCCGAGCACGACGCCGAGCCGCAGTGCTTGAACGCGCCAGCGCGCCCATGACTTCACGTCGCCCTTAACGTCGCCGTCTTGCGTGCGGGGAGGGCGGGCGCCGCGCGTGTCGCCTTCGCTCGCCGCGCCGACGCTATAAACCGCAACACTCTCTTCGAAATTCTTCGGCCGCTTCTCGCCCAGATACTCAAAGCCCACCGAGAGCTTCTTCTGGACCTGATCGTACACCTGCTGCGAGATCAGAATGCCGCCTGGCGCCGCCATGCTCTGTAGGCGCGCCGCAAGGTTCACGCCTTCGCCGAGCAAATCGTCGCCATCGACCATCACATCACCGAGATGCACGCCGATCCGAAACTTGAGGCCGTTCTGTTCATCCTCGGCCAACTCGCGCTGGACCTCGATCGCGCACTGCACCGCCTCAACGACAGACGGAAATTCCGCGATCAGTCCGTCGCCAGCAGTGTTGGCGATGCGCCCGTGATGGCGTTCGATGAACCGCGAAAACACCGCGCGCGCCGCCCGCAATGCGCCCAGCGTGCCGACTTCGTCCGTCTCCATGACCCGGCTGTAGCCATCAGCGTCGGCGGCCAGGATCGTCGTAAGTTTGCGCTGCACGGGGGAGGACATGACGTGAATCGTAGCGCCCGGCTCTTGTCGTCACAAACTCAATTCGCCTGCACCGTTCGATTTCTGAGTTGTGGAATCGCGATGTGACCGAGCTGTTGTTCGTCGCATGCGCCGCGGCATTCGTCGCAGTTGCATCAAACCATTAAATTTGCGCCGGTGCGACAGACACATTTCAACCGTATTTGCTTCCGGTTCGTCGTGTGCAGCAGCGCATTTATCGAGAAATGCGGATCACGACGCATCCATATCTCGCGTTCACGGCATCACAGCATCACATTCGCAATGGGAGGAGTTCACAATGCTTGATCCGAAGATGCGCGGCCTCGCGACAGCGCTTAGTTTTTTCTTGCTCGCGCCATTGCCGGCGCTCGCGCAATCCACGACCTCGCCTGACATTGTTGTAACCGGCGTACGCCCCGAGCAGGCGCAATCGTTCGTCACTCAAGTGGCGATTCCTGCGCCGACGGCGGACCAGATCCCGCGTTGGGACAACTCCATCTGCACAAGCATCGCGGGCATGCCGGCGCGCCAAGGCCAATTCCTTGCAGATCGCATTGCCCAGCGCGCAGCCGCCGTGGGCCTGCAACCTGGCGGGCCTGGTTGCCAAGCCAACGTCGCCGTTTTCGTAACCGGTGAATCCGACACGTTCGCGCGTGAGCTGTTTGAGCAAGATCGAGAGCGATTTGCGTATTTCGCCACGAACAACGTCTCGACACTCGGCCAAGGCGCTATGGATGATTTCCTCAACACGCCGCGTGCGGTGCGTTGGTGGTATGTATCCCACACCTTCGGCGCCAACGGCATCTCGCTTGCGGGCGATGCTTCCCAGGGCGGCATGAGCAACGCGCCGATGACGCGCGTCACCGGCACGCGCCTCAGCGGCTCAACCCGTGAAGATCTTGCTCAGGTCATCATCATCATCGACGCCAGCCGCGTTCGCGGCGTGCAATTGGCGGCGCTGTCGGATTACGTCGCCTTCATCGCGCTGGCGCAAATCAATCCGCACGCCAGCACCGCTGACTATCCGACGATCATGAATCTCTTCAGTGGGGCCCAGCCCAATACAAGTGCTCCGACGTCATTGACGCTCTGGGACACGGCGTTCCTTGACGCGCTTTACAAAACCGAGCGCAACGCCGTGAACCCCGCCACGCAGCAACGCGAGATCGCGCGCCGGATGCTCGGCACGAATTCCTGAACGAACGAACCCTACGTCTCACCTTCAACGCCGCGGCCCCAAAGCCGCGGCGTTTTTATTGCCGCGCGTATTCGCGCACAATGCTTTCGAGGAAATCGCGACCTTCGTAGAGTGATTGCACGCGGATTTTCTCGTTGAGGCCGTGCGCGTTGCTTTCTCCTGGCGCCGAGAACATGCCGCTCATGCCGTACGTCGGGATGCCGGCGTTGTTGAGGAAGCGCCCGTCTGTGGCGCCCGGCGTCATCGTCGGGATGATCGGCACGCCCGGCCACATCCTCGCAGCGGTGCGCTCAACCGGTCCCATGATCTGAGAGGTGAGACGCGGTGGGCGCGAGCCGTCGCGGCGACGCACGATGCCGACCTCAACCTGCGGATCGCCGATCGCGACTTGCAGGGCAGCTTGCACTTCCTCCGGCGTGTGCCCTTGCAGCACGCGGCACGAGAGCGTCGCGACAGCGCGTTGCGGCAAGGCGTTTGCTGCGTGCCCAGCTTCAAGCTGCGTCGCCACGCACGTTGTCCGCATGATCGCATTGTACGAGGGATCCTGCGCGAGGGCAGCCGCGGCGTCCGCGTCACTCGGATTGCGCGCAAGCGCCGTCATTGCTTCCCCGGTCGCCCCGCCGACGATCGGCGCCATGCGCTCAAAGAACGTGCGCGTGACCGGCGTCAGCTCAACCGGGAAATTGTAAGCCGACAACCGCTCCAATGCGCGGCTCAGCCGATAGATCGCGTTGTCGGGAACGGGACGCGACGAGTGGCCGCCAGGGTTGGTGACTGTGAGCGTCATCACCTGGTGAATCTTCTCGCCGGCCTGAATGTTCAGTGCGATCGGCTGGCCGCTGGTCGTGAGCATGCCGCCCGCGCCTTCGTTAATGGCGAAGTCCGCCTGCACCCATTGGCGGTTGTTGCGGACGAGATAGTCGATGCCGTTGACGCGGTTTGACGTTTCTTCTCCGCAGGTGAGGGCGAGCTTCAGCGTACGGCGCGGACGGAAGTTCTCTTCGCGCAGGCGGATCATCAAATCGAGAAACACCGCCGCCATGGCCTTATCGTCAGCGGAGCCGCGGGCGTAGAAATAGCCGTTCTCTTCAATCAGCGTGAACGGATCGCGCTCCCAATCCTCGCGCCGCGCATCAACGACATCGATGTGCGCCATCAGCAGCACGGCACGGCTCGATGACCCTCGCAAGATTGCAACCAGGTTGCCGTCGTCCGGCGCACTCTCAGGAATGATCACCTGTGCGTCGCGCTCGGAGTAACCAGCAGCGCGCAAATGCACGAGCATCGCATTCACCGCGCGCGTGCAAGATCCCGTGGACGGTGAGGTGTCGATCTCGACCAGCTCTTCATAGATCGAACGGAACCGCGCGCGATCTGGCGCAAGGTCCTGCGCAAGCGCAGTGCCGCCAAACGTTGTGATCGCAAGTGCAAGAAGAAACGCCCGCATTCAAACCCCCAAACAATTGGAGGCACTTCAACAGGCTCGGCGCAGCGGGCGCAACCCCGCCGCGATAAAAGCTAGTGCTGGCTCTTCGGCAACCGCACGACGAGGCCGTCAAGTTCCGCCGATACTTTAATCTGGCAGGAGAGGCGCGAGTTCGTCTCAACATCGTTGGCGAAATCGAGCATGGATTGCTCCATCGAATTCTGTTCGCCTGTCTTCGTCAGCCATTCTGGGTCGACGTACACGTGGCAGGTCGCGCACGCGCAGGCGCCGCCGCAATCGGCGTCGATGCCCGGCACGGCATGCTTCACTGCCGCTTCCATCACCGTCTGTCCGACGGGAGCATCGACAACGTGTTCTTTGCCGTCGTGCTCAATGTACGTAATCTTCGGCATCTCAATCCTCAGCGCGCGCTCGCGACCAATTCTTTCATCGGTCGCGACATGTCCTCAAGTACATTCGGCGGGAGCGTGCGCCCCGTCTGGATCAGCATCTTCGCGCCCAGATACTCCGCCGGCCGGTTCACCGCATCCACGGCGATCAGCTTATCGCCCTTGTAGTAGAACGCCGCGAAGGCGCGGTCAGCCATGACGCCACGGAACACCACGTGATCATAACCGTGGAAGAGCCCGGCGATTTGCAGCTTGAGGTCGTACTGGTCCGACCAGAACCACGGCGCTTCCTCGGTGTGCTCCTTGCCGCCGGTCAGCGTGGCCGCGACGATCTTCGCGCCCTCGACCGCGTTGTGAACGCTCTCGAGCCGCACGATCTGGCCGCTGTAGTGGACCATCGGCCGCGCCGCGCAATCGCCGATGGCGAAAATGTTCGGGTCCGAAGTGCGGCACTGGCGATCGGTGACGATACCGTTGTTGACGGTGAGCCCGCATTGCTCGGCGATCGCGATATCCGGCGTCACGCCGATGCCGGCGATCACCAAATCAGCGGGCAATTCCGCGCCGTCAGTGAGACCAACACCCGTCACGTGGTCCTGACCTTTGATCAGCGCCGGTTGCCCGCCGAGCACAAAGCGCACGCCCTGGCGGGTATGTTCGTCAAGAAAGAAGCCTGCGACTTCCGGGCTCGTTACCCGCGCCAGCGGCCGCACCGCAGTTTCAACAACGGTGACTTGCAATCCAAGCTGGCGCGCAACGGCGGCAACTTCCAAGCCAATATAGCCGGCGCCAATCACGATCAGCTTCGCGCCGGAGACAAACCGCTCGCGCACACGATCGACATCGCCAGCCGTTCGGAACAAATACACGCCGTCGAGATCAGCGCCGACGAGCGGCAGCTTCCGCGGCTTCGCGCCCGTCGCCAAAATCAGCGCATCGTACGGCAACTCGCGCCCGCCCTCGATCCGCACTTTGCGGTTTGCGCGATCGATCCAAACCGCGCGCGTCTTGGTCAGCAGCGCGATGTGTTCTTCGGCATAAACCGACGCCGGCCGCAGCATCAGCCGGTCGATGTCGTACTCACCCTTGAGGTACGCCTTCGAGAGTGGCGGGCGTTGGTAGGGCGCGGCCGGCTCCTCGCCGATCAGCGTGATCTCGCCCTCAAAACCGCCCTGACGCAGACGCTGAGCCGTCTCGCCGCCGGCTTGGCCGGCGCCGATGATGATGATGCGTCTGATTTCGCCCGTACTCACAGCGGCTTAGTGTTTGAAGCCTCTGCGTCCGGCGCGCAAGCCGCCCTTGATGCCGCGCTGCCCGGAGGGCAATTTCGCGTCTTGAGCACGCAGACCGCCCCCGATTCGCGCGCCGTCGCGCTGCCGGACGCCATGGCGACGCTTGCCTTCGGCCGCCGCCTCGGGGCGCAGCTTGGGCCAGGCGACGTCATTTGCCTCACAGGCAATCTCGGGGCCGGGAAAACCACGCTTGCGCGCGGCGCGATCGAGGCCTGGACGGGTTATTCCCACGAAGTCCCCAGCCCCACTTACACCCTGGTTCAAACCTATGATGGCGAACGTGGCGAACTCTGGCATGTCGACCTCTACCGGCTGAAACAGCCGGACGACGCATGGGAGCTCGGCCTGGAGGACGCGTTCGCGAGCGCCGCCTGTTTGATTGAGTGGCCGGAACGATTGGGCGGGCAGCTGCCGGCCGATCGTCTCGATGTGGAATTGAAGCCGGAAGGCGAGGGCCGCACAGCCGCTCTCACCGCTCACGGCGCATGGAGAGCAAAGCTTGGATCGATCTGAAGCGCTCGCGCGCCTG
>JBEBHI010000045.1:0-21676 GCA_040080935.1 Terricaulis sp. | reverse complement strand
CGAGAACACGCCATAGCGCCTCGAATGTGATCTACGGCAGGAAATGAGCGCGCCGGACATTCGAGTAATCGATGAAAGCGCGGGCTGTGGCTCAACTCGCCGGTTTGCATCCAGTACCGCGAACTTGTGCATCAAGGTCAGGCGTTGGCTCACTGCCCCACCGGTGAGACGCGGGGATCGGTCAACGAGGATGGCGGTGAGCTCAAAGTGACTCAGTCTGGCGAAAACTGGTTTGTCGAAGCCCCCGGCGATATTCAGCGCATAGAAGCTTGCCTTAGCGGTGTGGCGTACGCTCCCCACCGCCACGACACCTATACAATCGGCATCACGCTAAGCGGCATTCAAAGTTTCACTTATCGTGGCGCCGGAAGAGCGTCTTATCCCGGTCAGATCGTCATCCTGCACCCCGACGAAAAGCATGACGGCCGCGCCGGCGACGACGAGGCCTTTCGCTATCGCGCGGCCTACATCTCTCCAGCCGATATTCAAGAAGCGCTGAATGGTCAGACGCTGCCGTTCGTCGAAGGCGGCGTTTCGATTGACGCAGGACTGCATCGAGCGGCTGTAGCTCTGCTGGAAGACTTCCAGCGGCCGTTGTCGAGACTCGAGTACCAGGACGCCCTCCATGATTTGGCGCTTGCGTTGCAGGCGGCGGCGGGCTGCGCCGGCGCCATCAAGCGGGCCAGTCGTGAAGCGGCCGCCGGTGCGCGCGACTACATAGAAGCCAGTCTCTCACGTGGATTTTCGCTTGAAGACCTGGAGCGCGCGACGGGCCATTGCCGCTGGCAATTGTCGCGCGATTTTCGCGCCATGTTCGGCACCAGTCCGTACAGATACCTCACCCTGCGGCGGCTGGACCTGGCGCGGCGAATGATGCGCGACGGCGGCGCGATCGCCGAAATCGCCCTCGATTGCGGCTTTTCGGACCAGAGCCATTTCGGACGGGTGTTCAAGCAGGCCTATGGGCTAACGCCGAAGGCTTGGCTTAGGAGCGTGCGACGTTCGCACGATCTTTCTAGAACGTCCTAGTTCGTTGGCGCATTGAAGCGCCATGAAGACAACATCGCTGTTCTCGCCAGAGCCCGCAAAGGGATGGGTTCCCTGGGGAGCGCTGGCGCCGTTTCTCTTGATCTTCTTTGTGGCCGCTCCGGTGCTCTTAACCGATGAGCCGTTCATGCAATGGGGATTTGCCGACGATCGTGGCAATCCGATAGGCGCGCTCGGCCTTTATGCCTTCCTGCTGATCCCGTTTGCGATGACTGGCGCGTTGGTGCTTGCGTGGGTGCTGTTCGTCGAACGCCGGCCGCTCCGCACCATCGGCTTGACGCCGAGTGGCGGGGCGATGTCGTTTGCGCGCGGACTGGCCATAGGCTTCGCGACCATCGGAGCGGTCGTCGCTGCGATCTGGGCCGCGGGCGGATATCAACCGGACGGAGTCGCGAGTGCGTTCTTTGCGCGACGCGACTTGATCAGCATCGGCATTCTGTTTCTGTGTTTTGTTGTTCAGGCCGGCGTTGAGGAGATCATTTTTCGCGGTTGGCTCATGTCCGCGCTGGCACGCAAGTTTAACGTCGTCCTTGCCGTCCTACTGACATGCGCCGTGTTCACCTTGCTGCATTACAGTCGAGGCCAGGAGCCGCTCATCACGGCCGGCGTCTTTCTGTTTTCAGCCTTCGCATGCCTTTGGGCGCTCAAGGCGCGAACTATCTGGGGCGTCATGGGATGGCACGTTGGGTGGAATTGGCTGCTCGCAACGGGCTTCGAATTGCCGGTGACCGGATTTGACGTGGGCGTGTCGGCGCTCCTGGTGAAGCTTGTTCCGCAGGGGCCAGACATCCTCACTGGCGGTTCGCAGGGGCCAGAGGGCAGCGTGGTTTGTTTGATGTTTTTTGTTGGCGCGGTCGCAACGCTTCTCTGGCGACTGCGAAACAGCGCACAAGTCGTTTAGCCAACCGAGCGTGACCCAAATTTCCAACGACGACTTACGGCGAACGTGAGCCGTTGCTGCGAGCGCTAAGCGCCTGACCGCAATCAGGAGAGTAGGCCGGTCGCGAAAATTGCGGCTATGACGCCCATTGGCCGAGGCTGTGTGGAAACTCGCGGCGTCCTCTCTCGGTTTAGTCGGTGATTGTTCGCGACCGGTCAGGCGGTCATCGCCTTGATCAATGGCTGGACGCCGAAGAGGGCCATCAGCAAGCGAGCGGCGCTCGCGGGTGAGCCCCGGGAGCGCCGCCCCCGGAATGGTGATGCAGCTCACGCATGCCGAGATCGAACGCCTGTACTCTGAACCGAGCGTCGCGTTGCACAAGCCAAAGGCCGTTCTGGTCGATCTCGCCGATGGCGGCAAAGTGGCCGCGCTTTGTTTCAACCTGCCGGCGTCGCCCGCGCCGACCGAGCAGGACGCCGGATATCTCCAGCACCTTGGCGCCTTACGCCAACGACTTGGCCTCGAAGTGTGAAGAGGCTGCGGGCGAGTGTTGGCGGCGATCTCGCGCCCAACGGCAACGCGCGTCGAGCCTTCGCGAACACAGCATGGCGAGCGGAAGGATTTGGACGACCAAGCCCGTCGTGAAATGTTACCAACGGGCGGAGCCGTCGCAAGCGGCCGTAAGTTCAAGCACCGGGCGTTCGCTCCAAATGGCCGCGTCCCCAGGAGCGCATGGCGTCGATGATTGGACGCACGGTCTCGCCGTGTTGCGAGAGGCGGTACTCCACATGCGCAGGCATTTCTGAGACTACGGTGCGGATGATCAGGCTCTCCTGTTCAAGGTCCCGCAGTGTCTCGGTCAGCACCTTTTGGGAGATCTCAGGCATCAGTCGCTGCATTTCGCCAAACCGACGCGGCGCCCCAGCGATCCAGTAGAGGGCGATCATAGTCCACTTGCCGCCGACAGCGTTCAGCGCGGCGGTGAGCGGACAACGCGTGTCTTTTGCGGTCGGATCAGTTGGACTGGTGCTCATGGGCGCTACTTACCAAAAAGTGCGTAATTGCCAAAGGGCGTCACTCACGGCCCAACTGAGACGACAACGCAAGGAGCACAGATGCGGACTTTGGGAATGCGAGCGGTCGTCATCTTTTGCGCAATTGGGATCGGCGGGGTTCTGCCCGTCGAAGCGCAAAATTCATCGGACAATACGCCTGCGCCGCGTGCTGAAATGGTGGATCGCTTCTATCGCGGCCGCGCCGTGATTAATGAAGCGGTCCAAGCCGCGGGCGGGGCGCAGGCGTTGCGCGGGATGACGGCGTTGTCATTTGTGGTTGCCGGTGACGTATCGAACGACGTGCAGGGATACGAAGCCGCGGACATTGGCAATCCGACGCGTGACGGTTCGCAACGCGTGACTAATCGTTTCGACTTCGCGGGACAGCGCTTCTATCAGCGCGTCGAGCAGGACTTCGAGAGCGGTTACAACAGTGCGTTCTCAACGATTTGGCGTGGCGGAACGCAGTACGCCGTGCGCTACGTGCCGCGCGAGTACGCGGAGACAGTGAATACTCCTTCGCCTTTTGGCGCGGGCGGATCTGTGATGATTGCTTCTCGGTGGCTGCCGCCGGTCATCCTTCAGCGCGCATTGCAGAATTTTCGAAGCGCGGCGTTGGTGGGCGAAGGTACGATAGGGGATGCGGCGGCGGATGTTGTGGAATTCTCATTCGACGAAGCGACGCGCTTCCGCATTCACGTGACACGCGCCGATCACAAGATTCGCCGCGTTGAGGCATTGGCGCCAGATCCGGTGAGCGCCGACGACGCTTCGGTCGCCAATCTGAGCGGAGATCAGATCGTGGGCGGCATTGCGTTTCCTACACGCATTGTAGCTTCTCGGCGCGGAGCGACGACGCTCGACTTGGCGCTTGGCGATGTCGTGGTGAACCCGACTTACACCGACGCTGATTTCGCCCCGCCCGCGGGATTTCTTGCCCAGAACGAGAGCGCCCAAGTGCGCGCGACCCAGATTGCCGGTCGTGTGTACGAAGTAAGCGGCCTCGCCGGCGGCACATACCAAGTGCCGTTCGTCGTGATGGACGATTTTGTTGTCGCCTACGAAGCGCCGCTCGGCTTGCCAGTGACACGTCAGGTGATCGCTGAGATCCGCCGCATCGCCGGTGACAAGCCGATCCGCTATGTCGTCATCAGCCACTTCCATAGTGATCATGCCGGCGGCGTGGGCGCCTATGTCGAAGCTGGCGCGACGGTCCTCAGCAGCGTCGAAAACCAAGCCGTGCTGCAGATCTACGCTTCATCCAATCGTCCGCAGTTTCAGGGACAGGAGGGGCCGCGCGCCGACGTTCGTTTGCAGTTCCAGGCTGTGCCGGATGGTGGCTACGACATCATAGATGGCGCCGGTTCACGTCTGCGCGTCTTCGACTTTCCACGTAACAGTCACGTCGAGCATATGCTCGGTCTCTACGACCCCGACACGGGCGTGTTCATGGGGGCGGACCACCACATCAGAGCCGTGGCTTGGAATCCCACCTTCGAGACCTTCGCGCGTTGGGTGCGTCGTACAGAGGGCGTGCAAACCATACTGGGCGTGCACAACCGTCCGATGTCGCGTACAGATTTCCTGGCCGAGGCGCAGCGGCGACGCCCGGAGACGCGTCTTCGGCCTGTTGACTGGGAGGCGGCTACGCCGTGAGCAAGGGGCGGATTCGGGGTGCTGGCGCGTTCTCTGGTGTTGTGCGTGTTGTTCGGCCTGCTGGAAGCGTGCGCGAGCGGAGCCTCTTCGCTTGAACTGCGTGGGCGCAATGCATGTGTGGGCGCGGAGTTTCGGCAGTTCGATTTTTGGATCGGTGACTGGGACGTATCCCAACAGATATTGCAGTCCAATGGCGCGTGAAGGGGTCGAGACGCGCGGCCGCCGAGAGGCGGCGACGCCCAGGTCAATCCGCATCACGCGGAAGTCTGCAGAATAACGCGCCGTCGCGTCTCTGAGCGCTGACGGCGCCAGCATCTGCCCGTCTCAGACCTCTATCCGACACGGGTGTTGCTCATGAATGGCTCTCTCTGGCCAGAGACGCAGCAAGCTCATCAATACGAGAGAGCGGGTAGGTTTCTATTTCTCCCGCAGCGAAAGCCTCACCTTCTGCGGCATAGACAATGGCGGCGCGATCGAAGTCGCCTTCAGCAAGCATTGTCTTGAGCGCGTGATAATCGCTGGACTCGGCTCGCATGACGCAACGCACGACGCTTTGTGCCCGCTCCTTCGAACCCAGAGCCAGATCGAACGCCCGTTCTGAATCCCGCACCCGCGCTAGGACATTGAGGCCATGGGCTCTGAAGCGTTGCTCGCACAAACGCGCGAGCCCAGCCACCGCCTCCGATTGCTTTTGTGCCGGCCCGATCATACGCGCGGATTCTATTTCGTCCGCTTCCGAGAGCAACTGAAATTGGCCGCGCGAGCCATTGGCGCTAGGGCGCCGGCGACAATTCGCTTTGGCGGTGAACGCACCTCCTGGCGCTGGGCCACTTGGCCCAAAGACATCCTGCGCTTTCCAAGATCAGATTTCGCCCGAGTTATCTGCGGGCTGAAGGATGCGCAGCGTAATCGTGCTCAGCTGCTGTTTTGTCATCGTGCTGGCGGCCTCGTCGGCGGCCACACAATATCTTGCGCACGTTTTTGGCGATCAGCCGGCGCTGGGCAGAGCATGGGTCACGACACCCGATGGCGGCCTTTACGCGCCCTGGGCAGTGTTCGAGTGGAGCGAGCGCTGGTCGGAACGGTCTCCGAAACCGTTCGCCATCGCGCGTCTCATTGTGCTTGCCGGTTTTGCCCTGAGCCTTGTCGTGGCGGCAGCAGCCTTGCGCCAGCGCCTGCAGTTGAAGCCCTTCGGGAAGGAGGCTTGGGCCAAATTCGAGGACATCCAAGCCGCAGGGCTCTTCGCTGAGCAGGGCGCTATCCTCGGCAAGTTCGACGGCGAAATCCTTGCCTATGACGGCGCCGGCCATCAGATCCTGATCGGCGCATCACGCTCCGGCAAGGGCCGCGGCCACGTCGTGCCGACGCTGCTCTCTTGGGGCGGCTCGGCGCTGGTGCTCGACGTCAAAGGCGAACTCGATTCCGGCGATTCCCGTCACGGCTTTCCTGGCACGTCCGGCCATCGGGCAGCGTTTGGCCCGGTCTTGCGGTTTGCGCCGACCCTTCGCTCATCCAATGGCTTCAATCCGCTGATGGAGATCCGCCGAGGCGAAAACGAAGTCCGCGACGTCCAGAATGTGGTCGACATCATCGTCGAGCCGCATGGGGCGACCCGCGGCGGCGAGCGCTTCTGGAACGACAGCGCCAAGAACATCCTGACCGGTCTCATTCTCCACGTGCTCTACGCCGAGCCGCCTGAACGCAAGACACTGGCGGCGGTGCGCGAGAAGCTCGCAGACCTCGATCGCACCACCGACGAGATGCGGCTCACGCTGCACCGTCTCAATCCCCGAACCAATGCGCCGGAAGTGCATCCCGAGGTGTTGCACGCGGCGACCTCCTATCTCAGCGGCGAGGAGCGCTTGCGTTCGCACATCAAAGCGACGGCGGAATCCTTCTTCGGCATGTTCGCCGATCCGATCATCGCCGAAAAAACCAGCCAATCCGACTTCCGTATCGGCGATCTCATGTGCGCAGAGCGCCCGGTCACGCTCTATTTGCAGCCGCCGCCCTCGGACGCCCCGCGCCTCATGCCGTTGATGCGTCTTCTCATCGCCCAAGTCGCGCGCACTTTGATGGAAGACCAGATCAAAGACGGGCATGGCCGCGACAAGCGCCATCGTTTGCTCTTAATGCTGGATGAGTTTCCCCAGCTCGGCCGCCTCGACTTCTTCGAGAAAATGATGGGCGCCATGGCCGGCTATGGCCTCAAGGCCTTCTTGGTCTGTCAGTCGCTCAATCACGTCATCAAGGCCTATGGCCGCGACAACGTCATTCTAGATAACTGTCATTGCGTGACCTCGTTCGCGGCCGCCGATCCAGAGACCGCAAAACACATTGCCGACATGGCCGGCGAAGTCTGGGAGATGCGTCCCCAGGAAAGCGAGCATCGGCCGCGCTCAATCCTGGGCCCGCGCAAAGGCGCGATCACCTACCGCGAAGAGCGCAGGCCGCTCATCCTGCCCGGTGACGTACGCGGCCTTCCCCAAGACGAGCAGCTCATTTTCGTCTCCGGATGCAAGCCTATCCGCGCGAAGAAATTGCGTTTCGATCGCGAGCGCATTTTCGTGAACCGTCTGCGCCCCGCCGCAGCCAGCGCCGCCGCGGGCTCACCCGACAGCGACTGGCGCGACGTGCGTGCGCTTGGCCGCCTGGTGAAGGAGAAAAAGCCGGTGACGCTGGCAAAGCGGCAAGAGCCGCCGCCACCACCGCGCGCGCAAGCCGACCTGTTCGACGCAGATGATGCGGCGGCCGCCCCGCCCGCGCCGCCGCCAGCGCCCGCCGAGGCAGGGCCGAAGCTCTCCGAACTCGCGCTCGCCGCTTTCCGCAATCCAGACGGCTCGCCAAGGACAGAGCCGCCGCGTTCGAAAGGAATCTGAGGCACATGCCGCGCAAGGGCATCACCGTCTATCTGACCCGCGATCTCGAAGTGAAGATCGAGAAGATCGCGCGCGATCAGCACCGCTCGGAATCGTCCGTCATCGCCGAGGCGGTGCGCGCGCGCTTTGCTGGCCGCGACGGCGACCCACTGGCGCCGGTCAGCGACCTGCGGCACACCAGCCGCTTGGACGCGCGGCTCGACAAGGTGATCGGCGAGGGACTCATCGTCAAAGAAGTGCTGCTCCTCTTCATCCGCGTGTGGCTCGAACACAATCCCCCGATCGATGAGGCGCTCGAAGACAGCGCCGCGGCCAGCGCCGAGGCCAGGTTCGAGCGTTTCCTTGGGATGGTCGCTCAGGCTCTGCGCGGCGGGCGCTCGATCAGCGGCCCCAACGCGCCAAGCGGCGAGGACGCGGCGAGCGCGGTTGGAGACTTCGGGGCAACCGCGCCATGAGCGGCGATGGACATGCGCTGGTTTCGGCGCGGCGGCGTTCAGCACTAGCGCGTGCGCTGGGGCCAGCCGTCGCGCAGGCTCTGGGCGAAGCGGACGTTGTCGAGGCGTTGGTCAATGCTGACGGGCGCTTGTGGCTCGATCGGTCAGGGGCGGGGCTTGAAGCGACCTCGTACACACTTTCAGCCGCAGAGCGCGAGACCGCCATTCGCCTGCTGGCGCATGAAGCGGGCGAAACCGTCGGCGCCGACCGGCCGGCGCTTTCAACCATTCTTCCCGACAGCGCAGCCCGCGTCCAAGCCTTGCTGCCGCCCTTGGTGGAAGCGCCGGTGATCGCGGTCAGAAAGCGCCCCGCGCGCATCTACGAGCTCGACGATTATGTATCGGCGGGGATCGCCACAAAAGCTCAGGCTGAAAGCTTGCGTGCGGCCGTGGCGCAGCGGCGCAACATTGTCGTCGCCGGCGGGACGGGTTCGGGAAAGACCACGCTGCTGAATGCGTTGCTGGCCGAAGCGCCGTTCCTGACATCACGCGTCATAATTCTGGAGGACACCTGCGAACTGCAGTGCGCCAGCCCCAACAGCGTGCAGATGCTGACCAAGCGAACAGAGCCGCAAACGACGATGCGCGATCTGGTGAAGATGACGTTGCGTCTGCGGCCCGATCGCATCGTCGTCGGCGAGGTTCGTGACGGCGCGGCGCTCGAAGTTCTAAAGGCCTGGAACACCGGCCATCCCGGCGGCCTTCTGACCTTGCACGCCAATTCCGCTGCCGATGCGCTGACGCGGCTTGAAGATTTGGCCATGGAGGCGAGTGCTGCGCCGCCCACGCGCCTCATCAACGCGACCGTGGATATGGTCGTGTTCATTGCGCGGAGCGAAGAGGGGCGGCGGATCACGGAAATCAGGCAGCTGCCGTTCGGACCCCAGGATGCTGGCTGATCTTGGTGCTGTGATCGCCCGCGGCGGTGGCTGAGGACTTGATCACCAGCCGTCTGAAGTTAGCGCAGGCCGATCACAAGGCCCGCTTTGGCGGCGGCAAGAGGTAGGCCATGAGTGCAAAGAAGATCACCCGCGGCAGCAGCAATGTCTTTGCCGATCTGGGCTTTGCTGACGCCGAGGAAATGCAAACCAAGGCGCGGCTGGCGCACGCGACTAACTCAATCCTTGAGCAACGCGGCCTCACCATCATGATGTGGAGATCGTCATCAAGAAGAAGCCTCGGTCTCGCGCTGCCGGACGCATCAGTGTCGAGGCGCACACCTAATCGGCCACTGGATTGATCGCCTGCCATCAAGGTGATGAGACATTTCTCCCGTGCGGATTCGGCGGCGGGCGAGAGCCCGCCGTTGCTGTTTTAGCCTTCGCGCGTCAAGGATCGAAGCTCCAAGGGCCGCGATGCGCAAAGCGCAGCTCGGCGCGAAGCGCAAGAGCCTGACCCGCCCATAGCGCGGGGACGCCCTAGATGGTTCTGGCAACAGCAAGACGTTCAAGTTTGCGCCCAATCGGCGCCTTCACGCGCATTCGATTTCCGCACCGCACCGCGAGGTGTTTTCACGCGCGATGCGAACGCACTTTCAAGTGCAGAGCTCAACCAATGAATGCAATTACGGCGTGGAGCATTTCGTGATCACTTCTGCACATCGAAAGTCGCAAGCGGGCGGAGTGTCGAAGAGATGCGAACACGAGCAGTCACACGTACGACGCTTTGCGTCTTGGTGATTATCGCCCTGGCGACGCCCGCGTACGCATCCGGCTCCGGCATGCCTTGGGAAGGGCCGCTCGAACAGATCGTCGATAGCATCACCGGCCCGGTCGCGCGCGCCGCCGCAGTGATCGCCATCGTCATCGCTGGCGTCACCATCATCTTTTCTGAAGGTGGCGGCGGGGTGCGCAAGCTTGCGTTCGTGGGTCTCGGCATCGCCATCATGTTCGCGGCGGTTTCTTTCTTTCTCGATTTCTTCGGCTTCGCAGGCGGGGCGCTGATCTGATGCAGCACTTTCGCGACTAGAGCCGCACATCGCAACTGAGTTACTCAAAGGAGGTCTTCGTGAACGACGAAGAGCCTGAAGGCTATTCCATGCCTTTGCGCACCAGCTTGACCCGGCCCATTCTGTTGGGCGGCGTCCCACGCGCCTTTGCCATCCTCAACGCCACCATTGGCGCGGCGATCGGCTTTGGCTTGCAACAACCGTTCATCGGTTTTCCGCTCTGGGCCGTGCTGCAGGGGGCCGCAGCGTGGGCTGCAGCGCGCGATCCCTGGTTCTTGGAAACCTGGCCACGGCACTTGGCCAAGCCCGTCTATCTCTCGGCGTGACGCGCAATGCTTGATCTTCGCGCCTATGCGTCATCGCCCGCCAAGCTCGCGGACTTCCTGCCTTGGGCGGCGCTCATCGCACCTGGCGTCATCTTGAACAAAGATGGCGCCTTCCAGCGCACGCTTGGCTTTCGCGGACCCGATCTCGATTCCGCCGTCGCGTCCGAACTGATGGGCGCGAGCGGGCGGCTCAACAATGCTTTGCGCCGCTTCGGCTCAGGCTGGTGCTTCCACGTTGAAGCGCGCCGTGCGCCGGCGCCGGGTTATCCCGAGAGCGTTTGGCCAGACGCTGTCTCCTGGCTCATAGACGAAGAACGCCGCGCCGTGTTCGAGACCGCGGGGGCGCGCTTCGAGAGCCGCTATTTCCTGACGCTCGCGTGGCTGGCGCCGGCCGAGAGGCAAGGCAAGCTCGAGAACCTCGTTTTCGAAGGCGGCGCCGAGACGGCGCCAATTATCGATTATCGCCGTCATCTTGAGCACTTCCGTCAAGAAGCCGACCAGTTCATGGCGCTGCTCGAAACCGCCATGGCCGAAGCGCGCTGGCTCTCGGACGAAGAGACGCTGAGCTATCTCCACGATTGTGTTTCTGACCGGCCCCACCGCGTCGCCGTGCCGGCAACGCCATTCCATCTCGATCAATTGCTGACCGACGCCGCGCTCGTGGGCGGTCTCGCGCCGAAGCTTGGCGCACGCCATCTCAAAATTATCTCGGTCAGGAGCTTCGTCACCGACACCGAGCCGGGCTTGCTCGATTCACTCAATCGTCTGCCCATTTCCTATCGCTGGGTGACGCGCTTCTTGCCGCTCGACCGCGAAGCAGCCCGGCGCGAGATGGAGAAAGTCCGCAAGCGCTGGTTCTCCAAGCGCAAGGGACTGCTCACGCTGCTGCGCGAGGCGCTCTTCCGGGAGGAAGCCTCGCTCATCGACAACGACGCGGCCAATCAAACCGAGGACGCCGACCTTGCACTCCAAGAATTGGGCGCCGACGCGGTTTCAGCGGGCTATGCGACGCTCACCATCACCGTGGCGGAGGAGGACGAAGAGCAAGCCGCCGACGCTGTGCGGCAAATTCAGCAAGTGGCGGACGCGCTTGGCTTCGTTACACAAGTTGAAACCGTCAACGCGGTGGAAGCTTGGCTGGGCAGCTTGCCAGGACAAGCCTACGCCGATGTGCGTCGGCCGATCCTCTTGTCGCCCAGTCTGGCGCATCTTCTCCCCACCAGCGCGGTGTGGGCCGGTCCTCAGCGCAATGCGCATCTTGATGCGCCGCCTCTGATGCTCACCGCCACCGACGGGGCAACGCCATTCCGTCTTGATCTCCATGTCGGCGACGTCGGCCACACCCTGATCGTGGGTCCCACCGGCGCCGGCAAATCGGTGCTGCTGGCGACGCTCGCCGCGCAATGGCGCCGTTACGCGGATGCTCAGATTTATCTCTTCGACAAGGGACGCTCTTGCCGTGCGACGATCCTCGGCCTTGGCGGCGACTTCTTCGATCTCGGCGAAGAGGATGCGCTTGGCCTCCAGCCGCTGGCCGCCATCGATGATGCCGGCGAACGCGGCTGGGCGCTCGATTGGATCGCGGGCCTCCTCGCCAGCGCCCATGTCATTGTGACGCCCGAACTGCGCGCCGAGCTCTGGCGCGCGCTGGAGGTGCTGGCCCAACGTCCGCTCGAAGACAGAACGCTCTCGCTCTTTACGGCGTTGGCGCAGGACACGACCGTGCGCGCAGCGCTCGAGCCGTTCACGCGGGCAGGACCCTACGGACGTCTCCTCGACCACGATCAATCCACTCTCACTGACGGGCGGGTGCAGGCCTTCGAAATGGACGACCTCATGCGCCGTCCGCACGCGGCGAGCGCAGTCCTCTCGGTGCTCTTCCGCGCACTGGAGCGCCGCTTCGACGGCAAGCCCACTTTGCTCGTGCTCGACGAAGCCTGGCTCCTGCTCAAGGACGCTGGCTTTGCCTCACAGATCCAGGATTGGCTAAAGACGCTCCGCAAGAAGAACGTCGCTGTCATCTTCGCGAGTCAGGAATTGGCTGACGTGGAAGCCAGCCCCATCGCCTCCACCATCATCGAAGCGTGCCTCACGCGGATTTTCCTGCCCAATGCCCGCGCCCGCGAGCCGCGCTCGGCCGCCTTCTATCAATCGCTCGGCCTCAACGCCCGCCAGATCGCGCTCATCGCCAACGCAACGCCAAAGCGAGACTACTACTTCGCGTCCCGCGCCGGCTGCCGTCTGTTCGAACTGGGGCTTGGGCCGGCCGCGCTCAACTTTGTCGCCGCGTCGCGTCCTGAAGATCACGGGCTGATCGATCGCGTTCTCGCCGAAGGGCCGATTCCGGACTTCGCCTCGCGCTGGCTGGAGGCGCGCGGGCTTGGCGATGCAGCCGAGGCGGTGGGGCGATTCAAAGCGCAAACCGGCTGCGCCGCGCCGGCAGACATCCAACCGCTGATCGCCGCCGAATAGGAGAGGGACCATGCAGAAAGCACTTAGATCTTTCGTGATGGCCGGATTGGCCGCTGTGCTCGCCTTGACGCCAACGGCGCCGGCGCGCGCGCAGATGACCGTGGTCGACCCAACCAACCTTGCCCAGAACCTGCTGCAAGCGACACGCGCGCTCGAGCAAATCAACAATCAGATCCGCCAGATCGAGCAGGCGACGGAAATGCTGCGGCAAAATCCGCTCCAGCTCTCGCCCGAGCTCACGCAATCGATCTCGGAGGCGCGCGAGCTTTTCAACACCGCCCAGGGCATCGCCTTCGAGGTCAACCAGGTCGGCGAGAATTTGCGCACGCTCTATCCCGAGACCTGGGAGGACTTTGATCTGGAAGGCGTGCTGCAGCAATCGGAACGTTGGGAAGAGGAGAGCCGCGAGAGCCTGCGCCGCGCCATGGAAGCCGAAGCGCGCGCGGCGCGCTCGATTGAAGGCTCACGCAATCGTATCGACCGGGCCTTGCAATCGTCTTCAAGCGCGGAAGGACAAACCGGCGCCATTCAGGCCAGCAATCAATTGCTGGGCGTCACCGCCAGCCAGCTCGCGGAAATCCATGCGCTGCTGATCGCGCAAGGCCGCGCGCTCGAAACCGAACGCATGGAGCGGCTCGCACGCCAAGAGCGCGCCCGGGAAATCCAGCGCCGCGCCTTCCCGACCGACACATCCACCAGCACCCAACCCGCGCGCACGGCGTTCTGAAGATGGATCCGTCTTCGCTCAATTCATTTCTGGACCAGTTCCTGGCGCTGGCGGATTCAGGGTTCGGCCTGATCCAAGGCGACGTCACTTACGTCCTCAACGCACTGATCGTCATCTCGATCACGCTGGCCGGGGCCCAATGGGCGCTCGCGGGCGAAGCGCCGATGGCGCCATTTTTCCGCAAGGTTTTATTCGTCGGGCTCTTTGCATTCCTGGTGAATAATTGGGCGAGCCTTTCAGCGATCATTGTCCGCTCCGGCGCACAACTCGGCCTCAATGCCGGCGGCAATGGTATGAGCATGGCCGATCTCCACAACCCAGGACGCGTCGGCCAGATCGGCGTCGAACTCTTTGGCCGCACCGCGGCGATGGCCGAAGGCATGAACATCTTCACCGACGCCTTCGCCATGGCGACGATCTGGGTCTCGGCCGTCCTGGTGATGCTGGGTTTCTTTGTCCTGGCGATGCAGCTCTTCGTTTCGCTGATCGCCTTCAAGCTTGGCAGCCTGGCCGCGTTCGTCGCGCTGCCGTGGGGCGTTTTCAACGGCACGTCTTGGGTGGCCGAACGCCCACTCGGATGGGTCGCGGGTTGCGCCATCAGGCTCTTCATCCTCGCCTTCGTCGCCTCGATCGCCATTACCTTCGTCAGCACGCTCCCAACAACGTTCACCCTCAACGCCGGCGGCGTGCTCAACATCTTCCTCTTTGGCCTCACGATATTGGCGCTCGCATGGTTTGCGCCGATGCTGGCAAGCGAAGTGGTGCAAGGCCAGCCACATCTCTCCGGCTCAGACGCCATCCGCACCGGCGTCGGCGCCACCTTCGCCACCGCCGGCGGCGTCTACATGGCGCACGCCGCCTACAAGGCCGTCAAAGGCGGCATGATGAGCACGCCCAACCGTTTGAGCGGCGGCCGTAGCGCGCGCGGCGGCGGTCGTAGTCATCGTGGCGGCGGAGGAACGGGCGCGCCACGCGCGCCGATCAATTACGGCGCCATGCAGCCCAAGCCGAGATCATCTGGGAGCACGACATGAACTTTCCCTTCCGCTCACCGGCGCGCTCCTATGCTGCGGCGCCTGCTGACACGCCCTACAAACGCGCGCAGCAGGAATGGGATGCGCGCATGGGCTCGGCCGTGCTCTCCGCGCGCGCCTGGCGCGCAATTGCGTTTGGGGCGCTGGGCCTGCTCGGCGTCAGCCTCGCATCGCTCGTTGTCGTTGCGCTGCAGCAGCGGACCTTCGTCCATGTCGTCGAAGTCAGTCCCCAAGGGCAGGTGATGAACGTGCGCGCCGCCGACGGACGCTGGACTGCGAGTGAAGCGCAAAAGGCCTATCACCTTGGCCAGTTCGTCCGTCTGGTGCGGTCCTTGCCAACCGACGGCGTCGTGCTGCGCGAAAACTGGCTGCAAGCCTATCGGTTCTTGACGCCGCAGGCGGCCGCACAGCTGACCGAGATTGCGCGCCAGGACGATCCCTTCCTCTCGCTCGGCCGCGTGGGGCGCACTGTGCACATCCGCTCGATCATCGCGCGCACCAACAATGCCTGGGAAGTCACTTGGCTCGAGCGCGCCACCAACGCGACCGGGACATCCGATCCGGAAGTGTATTCCGGCGTCTTTACGCTGACGACGCGCGCCCCGCGCAACGCCGACGAGATCGCCAACAATCCCTTGGGCCTCTTGATCTCTGATTTCTCTTGGAGCCGTGAACGATGATCGCGCGCGCATCTCCCTTGGCGCTTGTCGCTGTCGGCGTCATCATGTTGGCGCCATCGCCCGCCGACGCACAGTCACGCCGCGGCCGCACCGAAACGCCAATAGAGACGCTGGCGGCGGCGAACGCGGCCGCGCGACAGAGCCCAACCCAGGATGGCTTCGTTGAAGCGCGGCACGTCTACGCCTATGAGCCGGGCGCGCTCTACGAAGTCTACGCGCATCCGAGCTACGTCTCGACCATCCTGCTCGAACCCGGGGAGGCGCTGACTGACATCGCCGCCGGCGACACCGCGCGCTGGATGGTGACGCAAGCCGAAAGCGAGACGGCCGACGATCCGCGCACCGTCGTTCTGGTGAAGCCGAACGCGAGTGGGCTTCGAACCAACATTGTGCTCATCACCGACCGGCGCACCTATCTCATCGAGGCGCTCGCACAGTCGGGATCGGCCTATTCGGCCCAGATCGCTTGGTCTTATCCTCAATCGGAAGGCGCAGGTCTGGCCGCGCCGATCGACAGCATCAATCTCAATTACAGGATCCGCACCACGCGCGGATCGCGCCCGGCATGGGCGCCCGCCCGCGTGTTCGACGATGGACGCCGCACCTGGATTGAATTTGCGCCGGATGTGGAAGCGAGTGATCTGCCGCCGCTCTTTGCGGTGACGGGGGAAGGCGCTGAACTCGTCAATTATAGAACGCTTCAAGGGCCGTCCGGCACGCGTTACATGGTCGATCGCATCTTCGATGTCGCTGAACTGCGTCTCGGCGCGCGTTCGCCAGTGGTCGTGCGCATCGAGCGCAACCCCATGCATCGGGCGCCAACACGCTTACGCCGCGGAGCGCGGCCATGAGCGCAGCAGTTGAGGCGACGCCTCCACCGGAGGCGCTGGCGAACCTCGCCATCCGTGCAAAGCCGCCGTCGCCGCGGCGCCTGTCGCGCAAGGTGCTGCTGGCCGGCGCGCTCCTTGCCGGCGTGGTGGTGGCCTTGGCGCTGGTCAACGGCTTGTCAGAGCGTCCCGATCGCCGTGGCGAGGAACACCAGCACGCCGCCGCCGCGGGCGGGCCGCCTGAATCCATCCAGGGCGCAAGCGACCAATACGGCGCCCATGATCTCGCCGGCGACGATTCTGAGTTTGCCGATCCCGACTTGGACTTGAATGCGGAGGAAACGGCGGAGCTTCAGCCGCCGCGGGATCCAGCCTCGGCGAATAATTCCAATGGCGCCCAGAGCGCGGCACCGACGGCGCCTGCGCCAGATCCGCAAGCCGCAGCGCACACATCGCCGATCCTCTTTGCGCGTTCTAATGCAGAGGGCGCAAGCGACGATGGAGATGCGCGATTGAATGCGCGCCTTACCCCGCCGGGATCGCGTTACGAGATTAAAGCCGGCGACGTCATCCCCGCAGCACTTGTCACGGCGCTCAATTCTGATTTGCCTGGGCGCATCATCGCGCAGGTCACAGCGCCTGTATACGACACGGTGACGGGGCGCCATTTGCTGATCCCGCAAGGCTCGCGGCTGATCGGCGCCTATGCCAACGGCGCGCGCTATGGCGACCATCGGCTGCTGCTGGTGTGGAATCGTCTCATCCTGCCGAACGGCTGGTCGATCAATCTGCAGGAGATGAACGCGACCGATTCCAGCGGCGCGGCCGGGCTCTCGGATCGGACGGACAACCATCTGGGCCGGCTTGGCGTCGCCATCGGTCTCTCCGCCATCATCAGCGTCGTCGCCAACCAAGCAGAAGATGAGGACGAGACGAACAATTCGCTCTCGCAAAGCGTCGGCGACGCCGCCGCGAGCCAAGCAGCTCAGACCGGCGCCCGCATCGTCGACCGTGAACTGGACGTGCGCCCGACACTGCGCGTGCGCGCCGGCGCACCCGTGCGCGTCCTCGTCACGCGCGACATTCAACTCAGGCCTTATGCCGGACGCCGGTGAGACGCGCCGACCTTATTCCGCAGAAGGCCGTTGCTGACGATCTGTGCGTGAGCCTCACCACGCTCTGGCGCGCACGCAAGAGCAAGCTCGACGGCTTTCCGGCGCCAGTGATCGTCAAGGGCGCCGTGTTCTGGAAGAAGTCAGACCTTCCCCAGCTTGAGGACGCGATGTTGACCTTCAGAGGCCGCGGTGTCTTCGAACGCAACCGCGATGCGGCGCGAAAGCTCAAACGTCTGCAAGCAACCAAAAAGGCGGGGACCAAAGTGTCCAAACCGGCCGCGCCGCCGCAAAGAGACTTGTTTGATTGAGAACTGCGGAGTGTCTCGAGCGCGCCAAGCTCTTTGCCGCCCGGCCCAACAGCGAGATCATCACCACGCCGATGGATATCTAGCGCGGTCTGCGAATAGCTTTGGCCGCTCCGTGTTCGACCTCGGCCCGAGCAGGGCAAGAGGTCGAAACAAAAAGGGACGCTCCGCGTCCCGACAAGCTTCGCTCAGCCATCGCGCGCAAGCGCGGGTCAAGCGCCTGCCGCTTGAGGCGCGCGAGCACGATGGCATTGCGGCCTCCCGCGTCAGCGATGGAAGCCCGGAGGGCGGGGCCCCTCGTCCTGCCTGGCCGCCCCGTCACACCCGTCGAACCCTCGTCACGCGGCGGCTGGCATGGGCAAGCTCAGCTGGAGGCGCGAATGTCCTTCATCAAAAGAAACATGTGCAGCGGGTCGGACGGACTCGGCTCGAAGTCGAAGCGTTCGTAGAACGCCTTAGCGTTCTCATCTTTCGCGTGGGCGATCAGTCGACGCACGCCAATGAGATCGGCTGCAGCACTGACTCTGGTAACGGCATCCTTCAAGAGCGCTTGGCCAAGGCCCGTCCGTTGTAGGGTGAGATCAACCGCCAACCGAGCCAGGATGACGAGCGGGATGGGGTGCTTCGCAAGACCCTTCTTCACGCGTGCGGGGACCTCGCCGTGTTCAACGGCGCCTGCGGCGAGTGAGTAATAGCCAACGACGCGACCATCGCGCGTTGTTACGCGCGTGACCGCGCCGTCGGCGCGCGTGTTCTGAAGCGCATACTTCAGAAGGTAGCGGTTGAGTTCTTCGGAGCCACAATCGAAGCCGGTGGTGACGTGCGCGGCGTTGATTTTTTCAGGAGGGCTGAAGCTGCCCCTCGGTTTTGATGTCACTCAAGAATGCTCTTTTTCTTGAGCAGTTTCGCCAGCCGCTTCTTGGCTTGCGCCGGGCGATCAAGGGCGGCGACAAACGCCGTCCACTGTTGGGAGGAAAGGGCAAACGACGTGCGGTTAGCGAGGGCTTCTTCGGCCGCCGTCGATGCAGCGTCGTTAATGAAGTCCGTCATGGTTTCGCCGCGCGCTTCAGCGGCTCGCGCAAAAGTGTCCTTTTGCTTGGCCGATACTCTGAGTTCGATACGCTCCGACTTTGCTGCCGCCGCCACTTGAGCTTCTCCTCAAAGCGCCATCTAGCACCCGTACAACGTACGGACAAGAGAGTTTGTTGCGTTAATGCAGCGATATTTGACCAGGTCGCGCCCGGAATGCTTGGTTTGAAGCCCGCCATGGCGCTGGGATGAAGCCCCGCTTTCGGGGTAGGGCCGATCGGAAGGTTTCAGTTGACCCGGCTGGTGGTAACAAACTGGCCGCGGTGACGGCATGGCCCCTTACCAGGCCGAGGTTCACCGATACGGATTGGGACAGCCTTCCATTTGCAAAATATAATGCCCAGACTTGGCAATCTCCGCCTCGACAACGGGATGCGCCTGTTCGCTGTGGCAGAAAGTGCAGCGCTCTGATTTGAGCGCCTCCGCCGTTTCGCCGATCGATTCCAAAAAAGCGTGCGCATGACGCAGCGCAGTTTCTTTGTTGCCGCCGCTTGGGAGGAAAACGTCAAAGTGAATCGTCTTTCCCGCCTTGGACGTGGCGTAGGTGTCGTACACATCGATGTTCATGGCGTTCTCATTGTTGATAGTGATCGTTTTTCTGTCTACCATCGGCGGGCTAGTCGGGATCTGACGGCTTCGCAAGCGCCCGGCCTGATAGATCAGAAATCGCCGTCTTTCGCGTAAGGCCGCGCCCACAAAATCGCCTGCAGCAGAACTGATTTCGTCCAAGCCGCATGCATCGCTTCGACATCTTCCGGAGCGGCGCCCATTTTGGCGAGGAACGGCTTCATCGTCACCGAAATCGGTATGGCGAGCGCCAAGAGCTGGCTCATCGGAATGTGCGCCGCAGCCGTGACGCTATCGGTCTTGTTCTTGCCCATGCGGTGATGGCGCTTGCCGATCTCGTCTTGATAGGCCAGCCAAGCCGTATCGTATTCGGCGCTGCAGGTGTCCAAGATCCACTGGCCGAAGCGCTTGCGCACTGCGTCAAGATAGGCGCCCACTGGTTCTCCAGACGGCGTCGAAAAATAGCGCAGCAGATGCGGATTGCCGCCGACGAAACCGTACCAGACATCAAGGATCGCCTCGACCTGGGGCTTCAACCCATCGTGCGCGCGCTTCAGCGCGGCGACATCGTCGGGGCCGAACAAAAGCGAGGTCTTGAGCTCCTCGAATTGCTGGGCCGTGACGGGCGATGGCGGGAGTGTTGGATCATTGAGGCGATAGCCTGGAATGGCGGACATTGGGGCGGGCTCCTTGTTTAGAGTGCCAAAGCTCGGTAGCATCGACCCGATATCAGTGTGCTTTGTCCCCATCAATGAAAAAGAGCGACTCGCTACCATCTGGCTCTGCCCTCAGGGCTGCCCACCTCATTGAGCGGCTGGGGCGGCTGTTGCGCGCGGGCGACCATGCGAACGGGCTAAACCCAGCGCAGGCCGAGGCGTTGCGGTATCTCGCGCGCGCCAACCGCTTTTCGCGCACGCCGGCGGCGCTAGCGGACTATCTGGGCTCCACGCGGGGAACGGTGTCGCAAACTTTGTTGTCGCTGGAAGCGAAAGGGCTGATCGAGCGAAGGACGAATGCGCGTGACGGCCGCTCTGTCTTGCTCGCGATCACGAAATCGGGCCTGAGATTTCTAGGCGTCGATCCGGTCCGGGCGTTAGCGAGAACGATCGACGCAACCGGCGCCGATGCTCGCCTCGCCGACGATCTGGAGGCAAGCTTGCGCGCCGCCATCGCTGAACGCGGCGGGCGCGCCTTCGGCGCCTGCCGCACCTGCCGCCATTTCCGCCACGACCAGCGGAGCGGGGCTTTCCCCCATCACTGCGCCTTGCTGGATGAGAAGTTAAGCGCCGCGGACGCCGTTGCGATCTGTTTGGAACACGCCACCTGAATGCGCACGACTGTCTTCGGCGCGAGAAGAGCGCTCGATCGCCGGTCGATCCTGAATGTCAGCTACCGGGAAGCGTTCAGCCCGTTGGTCCCGATGACCGCTTCTGGGATAAACTGCTCCGCGGCTCACATGAGATTGAGAAAACTCTCCATCCGCTGAAGCTCTTCATCGAGGGCGCGCTTGAAGGTGTTCTCACGCGGCGCCTTCCCGCTCACGTAGCCAATCTCAGCTTTCAGGCAGTTGCCGACAACCGATACATTGCCCCAACCAATAACGGCGTCGCGCCAGAGAAGCGGCAGCGCATATTAGCCACGCACGCGCTTGGCGGCCGGCGTGTAGGCTTCGAAGCGATAATTCCAGTTCCAAAAAAGCTCGAAGCGTCGGCGGTCCCAGACCACTGGATCGAATGGCGCCAGCAGGCGCGCCGCACCTTGGCTGGCGTCGCGAGATGTCCATTTCGTCGCGAGAGGGTTTTCGCCCGTGGGCCAGTACCAGCGAACGCCATCGACCTCGGCCGAGGGCAGGTGCGCGCGCGCGCGTTCGAGCGCCGCACGGCATTGGCTCGCCCATTGCGGCGCGCCGCTGCGAAGCCGGCTTACAAGCTCGGACAATGAGCGCTCAGGCAGAGGCGCATATTTGCGCGCGATGACGCCGACCAGCGTGTCCATTGCTTGCTGCGCATCCGCCGGGGGCGGCGTGGCATCGCGCGCGGCATAGAGGCGCGTGCCGCCCTGACGCGCGGCAATGCGCACAAGACCGCGATAATGCATTTCGTCCAGCAATTGCGTGCTGGCATTGGTTGACCCGCCAAACCAGTTGCGGACCTTTCCGTGTTTGAAGTGCGCGTCTACTTCACGGGGGTGCGTCACGCCGCGGGTGCGAACAAACTCAAGCACAGCGTTGGCTTTGGCTTGGCGCGACTTCGGCCATTTGGTTCGCGGCGTACGCGGGTGCATGAGCGCGTGCGTGTCGCGTGGCAGGAATCCGTAGTTGACGAAGAAATCCTCTTCGATCACCAGGCTTGGGTAAGCGCGCTCAAGGTCTCCGGCGCGATAATCGTGCACGCGGTGGCGCAACGTCAGATCTTGGGCGCGGGCGGGTGCGCGGATCGGATCGGCCTGGACGAAACCTAGTCGATTGATGGCGCGCGCAAGAGTAGTGGGCGCAAACAACGTGCGCGCCACGGCGTATCGGCGAAGCGCGGCAAGGGTGAGCAAGCGATGGTTCACGCCATGTCAATAGCAGGCG
>JBEBHI010000044.1:0-21818 GCA_040080935.1 Terricaulis sp. | reverse complement strand
CGCGCGTCTCACGCGCCCTGCTCCCGACTTTTGCGTTGGGATCACACAACAAACCCGCATCGGCGGCCGTCGCCGTTTGCGTGTTGCCGCGCCGGCGCTAGTCTCACGCCGATTCCAATGGGAGGCCTGACGGGGCGGTGCTGCAAACTTTGACCAACCCCGCTTTCTGGGCGCAGTTCGCGGTGCAGACGTTCGATCATTTCGTCTGGATCGGCACAGTTGTCGCCATCTTCTGGGTCGCCGAACATTTCTGGCCCGCCGGCCCGCAGCCGACAATCCTCGATCGGCTCAACAACTTTCTGATCCTCGGCGCCGTCTCCGTGTTGAGCGCGCTGCTCAACGTCGCCATGAGCTGGGCGCCGAACATTCTGGTCGAAAGCGGTTTGAGCGGCGTGCTCATTGGCGATTGGCGCCCAATCACGGTCGTCGAAGTCGCACTCGCCACGTTGCTCTACCTCTTCTGCTACGACGTGCTGCAATATTGGTTTCACCGCGCCCAGCACGCCATCCCCGGCCTCTGGTTCGTACACGCTTTGCATCACGACGAAGAGCGCATGAACGCCACCACCTCGATGCGCAACACGATGTGGCATCTCGTGTTCGGCTTCTTCGCCGTGCAGATCCCGCTGACCATTCTCTGCGGCTTCAATCTCTTGGTGTCGTACGCGGCGCTGATTTTCTTCTCGACCTACGGCTTCTTCAATCACGCCAACATCAAGTTGGATCTCGGGCCGCTCGGTTGGCTCATCTCCGGCCCGCAATGGCACCGCCTCCACCACGGCCGCGCGCCAGAATATCACAACAAGAACTACGCCGCGTTCTTCCCCGTGATCGACATGCTGTTCGGCACCTACTTAGCGCCCAAGCGCGGCGAACAGGTCGCCACCGGCCTCGCCGACCGCCCCCAACGGCGCCTCCGCCCCGACAAACTCGTCCTCGACGTCGCCGGCCTCTGACTTGACAGACCCCGGCCGCATTCGTTCCTCTTCCCCACTACCGAGGGAGGGGAAAATGAAACTACTCGCCGCCATTTGCGCCATCGCGCTCGCAGTGCCCACTATCGCCGAGGCGCAAACGCCGCCAGCGCAGCCGCCCGCCATCGCCGCGCTCTCAAGCTGCATCGAGCGATCGACGACCGCCGAAGACAACATTCTCGCCGCGCGCTGGGTATTTGTGGCCATGTCGCATCATCCAAGTGTCGCCGAATTGGCCAGCGTGCCCGCCGCCCAAAAGACCGCGGTGAACCGCGAAATGGCCGGGCTGTTCAATCGGCTGCTACTCGTGTCGTGCCCGAACGAAACCCGCGCCGCCCTCCGCGCCCACGGCGAAGCCGCGCTCGACGTGCCGTTCTCGCTCTTCGGCGAACGCGCCATGCAAGAGTTGATGAGCCATCCGAACGTCAACGCCGGCGTCGAGGAAATGACCTCGTTCTTCGACACTGAGGGCTTTGCCCGCCTGATGCTCTCGCAATGATGCTTAGGCGTCCGGTGTGAAGTTTCGCACACCGGACGGCCCGCAACATTACTTTACGTACAAGATTTGTTGGCCTAGTCTCGATTCAGTCGGCTCAATCACGCGCTCCGGGGGGATGCGATGGCACGAGCGCAACGCGATCCAGACCGGCTGCGCGGCTTCCGCGTTCCGATCATCAACGTTTGGCTCGGCGGCTACACAAGGAGCCGTTCGTTCGTAACGTTGATCTATCTCGCCATGTTGGCGGACGGCTATGACGCGCCCGAAGAACGCGAGGAAGTCTTCGCGCTTCTCGACCGCGCGCGGACGCTCCGCGAGCTGCCGCACACGAAAGTCCAACGCCTTCTAGAAACCACCGTCAAAGAAGCTCGCACCAAGCCGCATCTGCAATTGGTGGAGAAGGCCACGCGCCGCTTTCGCGGCCGCACGCAACTCGCGAAGTCAGTCTTCATGCATGCCGCTGACATCCTCCTCGCGGATCGCGCGCTCGTGGAATCCGAAGAACACTTCATTGAGCAGCTCGCGTTCTATCTGCAGATCGACACCGCCGAAGGCACCCGCCTTTTCGAAACCCTTCAGATGAAGAACCGCCACTGATGGCCTATGCAATCAAACCGCGCGACACCTACAAAGAGCAGTTCAAAGCGCCCGGCTTCACCAGCAATTACAGCAAGGAAGAAGCGTTCGTCACGATTCTGACGGCCGCCGTTCATGCCGATCAGCAAACGCGCCGCGTGGAAGAACAGGAACTGCTCGCGCTCATGGGGCGCACAAGAACGCTGCATGCCGTCAATTCGGCTGATCGCCGCCGCCTGCTCGAAGACGCGACCGATGCCGTTCGCGACTCCATGCGCCGTCAACATGCGCTCGAAAATGCATGCGCCAAACTTCGTGAAATCGATCGCGCGGGCTCCGACAACGAAGGCATCAGAGCGTCAGTTTACGCGCATGCGTGCGATATCGTTCATTCGGATCTGGAATTTCACGTCAAAGAAGACGCGTTCCTCAAGAGCCTAGCCAAGAGGCTTGATATCGGCTTCGCGATCGCGGACCGCATCGAGGCCGACATCATGCAGAAGAACCTCTACTAGCGCTCACTCGCTCCGCGCCAGCAGCTCCAGCAAATCCTGCTTCCAATTCACCGCCCAGGTATGCGTGCCGTGTCCGCGCGTGTTGGCGGTTTCCGTCACCAACCGAAACCGCGCATTCGGACCCATGCGCGCGAGAGCCTCCTGCGGATAAGCAAAGTTGCGCGGGTTGATGAAATCGTCGGCGCTATTGATCCACATCACTGGCGCGGTGATGCGCTCGAGATTGGCCCACGGATTATACGTCCTCGAACTTTCGAACTGATAGATCGCGTCATTCGCATCGAGCCCCGCAATGGCGCGATCGACACGGCCGCGAATTTCCGCGGTGGCAACGTCACGCGTCGGCCACTGCTCCTGGAAATACATCGGCGCAGCGCCAGCGATCTGAAGGATCGACGCCGCGGTTCTCAATCCTTGTGCAGGCTGCGCCGAATATTCGCCGCCATTCCACGCCGGATCGTTCTGAATGCCGTCGATGATGAGTTGCCGCCACATTCGGTTCAAACCAGCGATCTCGATCGGCTCGCACGCCAGCGGCATCAACGCTCGCGCAAAGTCCGGATAGGTCTGGCCCCACACGAACGCGTGCATGCAGCCCATCGACGTGCCGAGAATAAGCCGCGCACGCCGTACGCGCAGACCGTTCGTCAGCAATTGATGCTGCAACGCGACCATGTCGTCGTAGTCGTAGTGCGGGAAACGCATGTGCAGGCCATCGGATGGCTTCGACGAGCGGCCGTGACCGATATCGTCTGGCATGACGATGTAGTAGCGCTCGATGTCGAGCGGCTGGCCGGGGCCGAACAGTTCGTTGGCAAATTGCGGCGCCAAGAATTGCCGTCCGCTGCCGCCAGTGCCGTGCAGCAGCAACACAGCATTATCGATCTGCCCGCGACGATCGCGATGCGGGCGTCCGAGCGTTTGGTAGTGGATGCGAACTTCATCAAGGCGCTCGCCGGAGCGGAACTCGAAATTACGCGCGACAAAATCTGCTTCTGCTGGCGCCCATTGCGGCGTCGCGGGCGGACTAACCGGCGCGCCTTGAAGGGCCATTGCGATCACAGCTGCGGCGAAAGACATGAAGATGCTCCGTTCACGCCGAGTGTAGCCCCACTCGCACGGAGAGCGGTCAGATTTTTAGCTGTAATTGAAACTCACGCTAATGCGCGATTTCTTGGCTTGGTTCATCGGCACTTCGTGACGAATGAAGCTCTCCCACATGAGCACTTGGCCCGACTCCGGAGTCACGTAAACGAAAACCCGCTCCGCTTCCGGCGCATCCGCAAGCCGTCCGGGCGATGCCATCATCATCGCGTGACGCGGATCTTCGAGTTTGAGCGCGGACGCGTTGGCAGGGATGTCCACGTAATACGTGCCTGAGAGAACACTCTGAGGATGAATGTGACTGGTGTGGACGCCGCCTGGTTCGAGCACATTGATCCATATGCTGTCGAGCCGAAGCTTGCGGCCGTGCAGGTCGAGGTGCAGTTCGCGCGCGAACGCCATCGCGTGTTTGTCGAGCGCCAGCTTCAGCGACGCAAACGTCGGATCGCGTTTCGGCAGATCGTTGAGCGAGGCGTAGGATGTGTAACCAGGATACGCGTTTTCCTTGCTCCACCTCTGCCCTGCCTTGTCGCCGGACGCGATGGCGCGGCAGCTCTTCAGCAAGTCGGCATTGTCCACGCCGCCGAGTTCCGCGCGATAGAGCTTGGTGACGAAGAGCGTCTTGATGTCCATGCGCGCTGCTTTGGATCGCAACGCTCAAGCGTGCAAACGCATTCGCGCGCAAAGAAATGGCGCCCTTCGGGGAACGAAGGGCGCCAGGTAGAACGTCCACGCGGGAGGCGGAGGACGCTTAGTTCCGGGGCAGGACTAACGGGCCAACGAAGCCGTCTGCAGCGTCGGCGTGATGGACGCGATCGTCAGCTGATCTTGGTTCCGCGCTACGTCGCAGCGGACGTTCTGGAGCTGACCATTGCGCCACAGGTCGAGTTCGACGCGCACGGCGCGCGGGCGAACGCGGACCTGGTCAAGGCGTACAGACGCGTCAGCGCCGGCCTGGGCCTGAACTTCGGCACGGCAGATCGAGATCGCCTGGTTACGGTCGGCGACATCATCGGCGCTGGCGACACCAGGGATGACCAGAACGGCGGTTAACGCCATGGCAAACATAAGGAAATTTCTCATTTGACCCTCCGGGGAGTGAGGCGACCGGGACCACTATGATGACCGGTCTATTTCCCAGTTATCACTAGACCGGTCGTCATACAAGTGCTATTTTCCGGGAATGGCAAAAGTTTCATCCGCACGCGAAAACATGCTCACGGCGGCGTCGGGCCTGTTTCGTGAGCGCGGCTACGAAGGCATTGGCATCGCTGAGCTGTTGGAGAAATCCGGCGCGCCGCGCGGTTCGCTCTACTTCCACTTTCCGGGCGGCAAAGAGCAGATCGGCGCCGAAGTCATCAATGGCGTTGCGGCACGCAGCGCGGCGCGGTTTCGCGAGTTGGATGAAAGCGGCGTCGACATCGATACGTTTATCGTAAGCGTCTTCAAGACCACCGCCAGGGAATCCAAGGCGTGTGAGTTTGATGGCTCCTGCCCGATCGCGGCGATCGCTGCGGGCTTCGGGGCCGACGACAAACTGCTCGCCGTTGCGATCCGCGATTGCTTCGCGTCGTGGGAAATTGCGATCACTAACGCGGCGCGGACGCGCGGCATGAGCGAAGCAAACGCCGCCGTGTTCGCGTCAGCGTTTCTCGCTTCGATGGAAGGCGCGTTCGTTTTGTCGAAGGCGCAGCGCTCGACAGCGCCGCACGTCAATGCCTCGCGCGCGATGCAAGCGCTCGCGGCGGCGCTGCTCGTCAACTAACGCTCTTCGCGCACACGCCTATATGCGCCCATCATGCGACCACCGGCAGAGCGAAACAGTGTTTCAATCTGGCGCGCCTCGGTAACCGTGCAATAGCGGCGGTCCTCATCGAACGTGATGCCCAAACGACGCAAGCGTGAAGCCGAATAATCCTGGCAGCGTGGCAGATATTGCGTCAGCCGATCGCCGCTACGGCGCATGATCATGTACGTGGGATGCTCTTCATCACCCTGGACGATCCAACGTTCGCGGCCGATTGGGATGAAGAGTGCGAGCGTCACGTCGGCGTCAGGGCCGGTAACTTTGCAATAATGGCCTTCAGTTTCGAACGTGAACCGGTTCGGCTCTTCGGTTTCTTCGTAGAGCGTCGGCGTCGTGAACGGGCACTGGCCGCGATCCGCCGAATACACTGGACCGTTTGAAGAGAAGCACCCTGCCAGCAGCAAACAGAGTGCAGCGACGCTGAACGCGCGCATGAGCTTTGCCTCCACCTCGCACGCGCATGCTTGCGTGCGCTTGCGGTAAAGTTATGGCGCCATCATTCTGCTGGCATGAGCCGCGCGCGCAACGCACGGACGCGCGCCAACAACGGCGCGGCCTGCGCGATGGACGCATTGTATTCGAAGGAAATACTTTGCGGCGCGCCGCTGCTTTCGATCGTTAAAGATTCCGCGCCGCCATCGGCGCAATCCGGGCAGCCGATCACGGGCTCAAGGCCGGAGAGATCAGTGTTGCCGGCGAGCGCTTCGATTGCGTCCCACTCGTCAGGCGTCAGCACTTGCGCGAAACGTTGCGCGGGAAGATTTTGCGGCGCACCGCGTCCACCGCGCGCTTCGCGGATGAGAACAGCGCGACCTTCGGAGATTTCGAGCCGCGTCGTGCAATAGCCGACGCACATCCCAAACGAAGTCGTGGAGACGATCTGGCGGACATTGGTTTGCGGCGGTTCCGGCGCGCTTGCGCACGCTGCGAGACACATCGCCAGCGCCAGACCAGCAAACATCGACCGAGACTTCATTCCGTTTGTCCTCAAAAACAGCGAACAGCGTAGCGACCCGTACATAAACGGTAGCTGAGGGCCGAACTGAGGCGCGCCCTATTCCGCCGCCATTGCTTGTGGCGCGATTTGCGGGCCGCGAATGAGTTTTCCGGGGTGAACGCCTTGGTATTCGCCGTCACGGAAAGTGACTTGGCCGGACTTGATCGTAGCAACGTAGCCATCGGCTTTCTGCAACAGGCGCTTGCCGCCTGCGGGGAGATCAAAGGCCAGCCAGGGTTTGCCGAGCTTCACATTGTCGAAGTCGATGATGTTGATGTCAGCGAGATAACCCGGCGCTATGAGGCCGCGGTCTGAGAGGCCGTAGAGCACGGCGGTATCGCGAGATTGGCGCTTCACGGCGTTCTCAAGCGTGATCCGTTTGCCGTCGCGATCACGCACCCAGTGTTGGAGCATGAAGGTCGGCGAAGCAGCATCGCAGATTGTGCCGCAATGCGCGCCGCCGTCGGAGAGTGAATTCACGCAATCGTCGGCGATTTGCAGATCTTCTAGGAAATTTAAATTGCCATCGGCGTAGTTGAGGATCGGGAAGTATATGAAGCCCGTGCCATCGTTCTGCATCAAGAGATCGTAGGCATACTCGACCGGTGAAACGCCCGCCGCTGCGGCGTGCGCGGCGACAGTTTCTGCCTGTGTAGGCTCGTAGTTGAAGTCCGAGCCCATTTCGTATTGCAGCGTCCAGCCGCCGGCGACGACCATAAGCAGGGCGATGAGATCGCTTTCGGGGAAGACGTTGTCTTCGGTGATCATGCGTTGCTTGAACGCGGGATCCTTGAGATGCGCGAGCTGTTCGGCCCACGGCTTGTCGATGATTTCGAGCCAAGCCGGACGGAAGCGGAAAGGATGCACGGTGCCTTGCCACGCCATGACGATACCGTTTCCGCGCAGCGCAATCTGCGCGACGATGTTGGCGCCCTTCTCGTTCTCTCGCCGCATCTCGCTGATCTGCTCGGGCAGCGGCAGTTCTTTGGCGATGGATTGGAGCGCCGCGAACGTGACGGGCAGACCCGTCTCGCGCGAGAGTTCGCCCATCCACTCAAACTCGTTCCATTCGCGCTTCAAATCGGACGCCATTTCGAAGACGCCGTAACCGACGCGGCCCATGGCGCGGCCGATGCCGATCAGCTCTTCCTTCGTCGCGGTGGTGCCTGGCACAAGTTCGCGATCGACGGAGCGGTGCAGAATGGTGCGCGAGGTGGAAAAACCAAGTGCGCCGGCCCGCAGGCCTTCTTCCACAACCTTCGACATTTGCGCGATGTCGGTTTCGGTCGGCTCCTCGTTGCGTGCGCCGCGTTCGCCCATGACGTAGGCCCGCACCGATCCGTGCGGGACGTGCGTGCCGACATCGACGGTACGCGGCAGACGTTCGAGTTCGTCCAGATATTCTGGGAAGGTCTCCCAGTTCCAGCTCATGCCTTCGGCGAGCGCGGTGCCGGGAATGTCTTCGACGCCTTCCATGAGGCCGATGAGCCAATCGTGTTTGTCCGGCTTGGCCGGCGCGAAGCCGACACCGCAATTACCCATCACAACAGTGGTGACACCGTGCCAGGACGACGGCGCCATTTCCTGATCCCAGGTAGCTTGGCCATCATAGTGCGTATGGATGTCGACCCAGCCGGGCGACACGATCTTGCCGGCGGCGTCGATCTCTTCGCGGCCCTTGCCGATGTCAGGGCCGATTGCGGTGATGAGGCCGCCATCGACGGCGACGTCAGCGACGAAACGCGGTTTGCCGGAGCCATCGACGATGGTCCCGTTGCGGATGACTAGATCGTGCATGGGCCGCGACCTCCCGTTTGTTTGTTGTTGGCGCCAGTAGAGGCGCCGACGGGAGCGGATGGCAATGGTGTCGGGGCGTAATGCGTCGCCTCTTCGCTTATGCAGCACGCTCAATCAGCGCGGCGAAGCAGCCGCGGCGCGCGTAATGGGCGTGGATGTAGGCGACGTTTGGATTGGCGAAGAAGCGTTCGATCAGCGCGACGGCCTCTGCCCCTTCCGTGAGATCGGCTTCGATCATCATACTACTGGCATCAAAGCCGCGCAGCGAGAGCGTGCGGCGGGCGAGCGCCGGAGGAATGGTGTCGTACGCCGCGAAGCGTGCATTGGTTTCGCGGATAAAGATTGGGCCTTGCTGGTGGTAGGGCGTGTCAGCGCCTTGGTGGGTGTAGTTGAGCAGGATGACACTCTCGCCGATCTCAGCGTCGTCGAGCGAGATGCGGCAGGGCGCGGCGGGCTTCTCGGTGACATGGACGCGCTGGGCGCCGCCTGTCGCCAGTTGCTCATCGCTCATGGCGTGGAGGTGGGCGAAGGGCGCGGGATCGAGGCCGGTGATCTGGAATGTCATGCCGACAATGTGGTTCAAAACGCGCGGCTGCGCTGGCCGCTTTCGGACCTTATGCTGACGCCATGCGCCTCAACCAAATCACCGCGCCGGCCAGCGACCTCGATGCTTCGATCGCGTTTTACGAACTGCTGGGCCTGCGCCTCATCGTGAAGAGCCCGCACTACGCGCGCTTCGAATTGCCGAAGGGCGAAGCGACGTTTTCGCTTCACGTGGTCGAGGGCGCGATTGCGCGCGAGAACGCGCCACATCTCTATTTTGAGTTTAGCGATGTTCGGCTCGACACTGAGGTGGAGCGGCTGAAGGCAGCCGGCATTTCGTTCCAGCGTGAGTTGGTGTTGCAATCGTGGTTGTGGCGCGAAGCTTGGCTGCGCGATCCGGCGGGCAACGCTATCTGTTTGTACTATGCCGGTGAGAACCGCCGCTTTCCGCCGTGGCGCGTGGATGAGCCGCCGGGACAGCAGAACCTGCACCTCATCATTCGCGACGGCGCGACGTTCCTGATTGATAAGAGCGATGCTGGCGCGGAGGCGTGGCGCGATTTTCAAGATCGCTACGCGGACTTCAAGACCTCGCTAGGCCCCTATAACCTGCATGAGCTGCTTTCGATCATGGAGATCGAATGGCCCGAGCACGTTGGCGCACAGCACGACCGTATCCGCGCATTCGTCGAGAGCGATGCGACGACGTTCGCGTTCTAGAAATTCCAGTTCCAGCCGTGCCACATGCCGGCGAGGCCCATCGTGCCAACGAAGGCGATGATCGCAAGCATGGCTAAAAAGCCGATGCCCAACATCACTACGGCGCCAATCCAAGAGATACGCCCGAGCAACAGAGAGGTATCGTCGCTTTCCTCTTTCGCTTGTTTGGCCGCAATGACGCCCAGCACAAATGCCGCGATGGTCGGCAACAGCGGAATGAGGAAACTGACGACGAGACAGATGATGCCGATGATGCCCAGGACACGCGAGCTCGATTCCGGTGCGCCGCTGAAGCGCGGAGCGGAGCTCGCGCCCGGAACAGCGAACACCGCACGCGCCTGACCGCCCTCTTCGACATAGTCGACAATCTGGCCGGCGAACGGCGTGCCGCTGGAGCGCCATTCGGTCAGCGGGAATTCAAACCGGCGTTCGCCTTCGCCCAGCAAAACGCCGCGACCGTCGTGGATACCGAGGATAGTGCCGCGCATGTGAACTCCGCTGAATCGTCAGAGCGAAACTCTCATGCGCGCGGCAAGTTCTCAAGCGCGGTTAGTGGCGACAGGTCCACTCAGCCGCCCCGGCGCGCCACTGAACCTCTTGCAGATTGCCGCGCAGTTCATGTGAGTCACGTCGCGCATAGCGAAAGTTCGCGTTGTCGCCTTCAGTTCGCTCCAAACGAATACTTGGCCGACCGAAAGGCACGACGGTGGCAGTGCCGCGCTCCTCGTTGAACAACACGCGAAGCACCGTGCTGTTTGAGCACCTGTAAGTCCGGTAGCCCTCTGCCGACGCTGGGGTCGCGCCGACCGCGCAGAGCATTGCCGTTGCAAGCAAGAGCCGTTTCATGTTCGCACTCCCTGACACGCTTTGTCAGGCGCAATGAAACACGATGCAGGCAGCGCGACCGCTCACAGTTCCGCGATTGCGACGAACAACATTGTAGGTCGGACAAGCGGTAGTCGGCGTTGGCCGTTGTTGCTTTTATTCCGCGATCAAACGGCTCGGCGCGCGGATGGCGTCGGGCGATTGGTTGAGTGCGAGAATTTCCGCGATCAGCGACAGCACCGATGAAGAGCGATCTCCCTCTTCAGCGACGTCTTGGCAGAGACCAGCCAAGGACTGCTCACCGCACGAGCGGCCAATGGCAGGACCGGCACGGAAGCGTTCGCCGCCGTATGCGATCTCAGCGGCGTAGATGCTGTGCGCGCTATCGTGCGCTGGCACGACGCGGAAGAGCGGCACGCCTTGGCCGCCACCACGAAGACCCGCGGCACGCACCGTAACTTGCGCTTCAATCGCTTCGCCCGGCGCTGATCGCATACCACCGGCGCGTAGAAGTTCGCCAACGTAATAGACCATGTCGTCCAGCGACCGCAGACGCAGACGCATCGTATCGGCGCCGACGACGAACACGGGTTCGCAGACTTGCCCCTCGCGTGGGGCGGCAGGGCGCACGGGCGATGTAGGATTGTAGGTCTCGACCAAGCCGCAAAGAGCGCGGCCGTTTTGCAGATCGATACCGCGATCGTAGGGGTGCTGTTGTGAGGTCCCGAGGAAAGCGCGGACTTCGCGGACGAAGTCGCAGCCATCGGTGTCAACGCTCGCGACGCAATCGTCGAAGATCGTATTGGCCTCGTTGGTGTAGCTTCGCATGTGGCCGTTAGCGTCAGTCTTCTCGATCGACTCCACCATCATCAGCATCAAGAGATCGCGCGGCCAACCACTGTACCAATAGTGTTCGAACACTGAGCTTGGCGTCGGCTGAAACGCGGTGCGCGCGAGCGTGGCGGCGTCGAAGGGCTGAACCGCGTAGCTTGGGCGCCTAGCGCGCTCGCGCTCGATGCCGAGACCGCCGACACCCCATGGCGTTCCGATGTCACCGCCGAGCGGCACGCCGCCGATCGCCGCGCTCTGCGTAGTCGTCCGAGACGGGCTGTCGGAGATGCCGGTCATGGCAAGGTAGTAGCGCGGCAGCCGATCGCGCGAGCGCAGGATGTTGAGGAGAATCTGCGCCGAGACGGCTTGGCCGTAAGCTTCGTTGAAGCCCACTGCGTCGTCGGCAATCTGGCGCGCCAACCGCTCGCGCTGTGAGGGAATGTCCGGCGCGGTAGCGCATGATGCGGCAACCAAGGCTGCTGCGCAGGCGGCGATAATCGACTTCATGTTCCCTCTCCGGACGCGTCTGACTTTGCGCGCTCGGTTGACGCCGCCAAGCAGGTTCGCTTGAAGGGCGCGATGGATCACCTGATTGAAGGTTACCGGATCTACCGGGAGACGCGCTGGCCTGAGCTGCGCAGTCTGCACAAGTATCTCGCCGATCGCGGACAATCGCCGAAGACGCTGGTCATTGCCTGCGCCGACAGCCGCGTCGACCCCGCCACCATCTTCAATGCAGGCCCGGGTGAACTCTTCGTTGTGCGCAACGTCGCGAACCTAGCACCACCGTTTGAACAGGGCGCTGGCTTTCACGGCGTCAGCGCCGCGATCGAGTTCGCCGTTAAGCAACTCAAGGTCGAGACGATCCTCGTCCTGGGCCATGCACAATGTGGCGGTGTTGCGGCAGCGCTCGAAGAGCGCCCGCGCGATCCCCACTCATTCCTCGACTCTTGGATCAGTCTTTTGGACACCGCCAAGTCGCGCATCCCAGCAGACGGCGACCGCGTGTCGGAACTGGAGCACGAGAGCATTCGTGTAACGCTCGAGAACCTCGCCACATTTCCGTTCATTCAGGATGCGATCAAAACGCGAGGGCTTAACCTTATCGGCATGCGCTACGGCGTGGCGGATGGGGGGCTTGAGTTGTTGAACACAGTTACCGGCGTCTTCGAACCGGTGCTTTGACGCGAATTCACAGTATTGCCGGTTGTACCCAGGTGGCGCGCGAGTTGTTCCGTGTTATCGAAGTGACGGTGGCAGCTGGGACAGGGCGCAGGAGACGTCATGGCGGACGTGCTCATTGTTTGTGTCCGTGAGGACGAACCGCAAGCAAAGGCGCTTGCGGATATGTTTGAGGCTGCCGGCTTTTCCATAGGCGGCGCACCGAACAGCGACGGTGCTTTGCGTTCAAGCGGCGCGGGCGTTGTTGTGTGGTCGCAAGCCTCGATCCGGTCGCGGCCTTTTCTCGATGCAGCGCAACGGGTGATCAACGCCAACAAGGCGGTGGTCGCGAGCCTCATCGACCCGCCGCCACCATCGAGCATTGGTGAATCGCCCGCGTTCGATCTGTCGCGCTGGGATGGCGACCCGAACGATCCCGCTCTGGATCCGCTTTTCTTCGCAGTTGACCGCATGGTGAACGCAGCGCGCGCTGGTGTCGGCGCGGCGCAACGCGAAACACGGGACTACGATCCTCCGGCCCGGGCTCCGCGGCAAACGGCGCTCCGCGCCGAACCGCCGCCACGCCGCCAAGAGGCGCCGCAATATCGCGCCCCACCTCCGCCGCCGGAGCCCGCACAAAGCTATCGTGTACCGCCGCAATCCGATCCGCTGGGCTCGGAGGCCGAGCACTGGCGCGCTATCCGCGACAGCCGCAATCCGGCTGACTTCATGGACTATTTGGCCCGCTACGGTCCGGACGGCGCCTTCTCGGAAGTTGCTGAGTTGCGTTTGAAGCAGCTCACGGCATCCGGTGCAGCGCCCGCGCCGTCGCGCCCGGCTGTGCGTCCGCAGGCGCCCCCGCGCGCCGAGGCACCGCCACCGATGCGCCGGACAGAGCCGCCGCCGCAACGCCGGCCAGACGCCTTGCCGCCAACACAGCGTCGGCTTGATCCGCCGCCCCAATCGCGTCGCCCGCCGCCGGCTGAGCGCGACTACACGCGCGATCTCCGCGATCCGCCAAAGGGCCAAGGCGGCCCTCTGCGCGCCTTCATACTGATCGCACTGCTCGGCGGCGCCGCGCTGATCGGCGGCATCTACTTTGGTGGCGGCATGGGCGGTTCGCCGCCTGCCGCTACTACTGAGCAGCAGACTGAAACACAGCCGGCGACCGACGCGTCCGGCACAGGTGACGATTTCTCAGGTATGGAGGAAGCCCCGAGCGTCCCTCTTTCTGAGGCGGTGACAAACCGGGCTGACCGTCAGACTCAGACGGCTGCGCGTACGCCGGAGCGTGAACCGCAACGCACGACGCGCGAAGAGCCACAACGCACTGTCGAGCGTGATCCGCCGCGCCGTGAGCCACCGCCTTCCACAACCGCCGCCGCTAACAACGCAGCGACAACCGGCGGCCCTGTGCCGCTTTCGCCGGGACAGACGCAAAGCGTGCCGCTCAGCCCGCAACCGACGCCGCCGATTCAAACGGCCAATGTCGAGCCCACAATCCTCGGATCAGCGACGCCGCCTCAAACGCGCGCTGCGCCTGGCTCAGTTGTGTGGGACGCACGTCCTAGTCCGCGCCGTATTGCCGACCTTTATCCGCGCTCGGCGCTGAATGACGGAGTCGGCGGCCGCGTCGTACTGAACTGCCGCGTGTTGGGCGATCTCTCAGTGACCTGCTCGATCGCTTCGGAAACGCCATCGGGCGCCGGCTTTGGCCGCGCCGCACTGAGCGCCTCCAACTCCTACCGCGCACGCTCGACACTATCTGATGGCGCCAGCGCCATCGGCTCGACGACCCGCATTGCGGTCAACTTCCAGGCGCCTCAGCGCTAAGAAAAAGGGAGCAGACGCTGACGCGCCTGCTCCCTCAATTTTCATCCGTCCCGGCTTAGCGTGTCAGGCGCAGCGCGCCGATGCCAGTTCCGATTGCGTCGAAGGCTCGCGAGAGTTCGGCTGCGTTGTTGGCCCGGAAGAAGTGATCGCCGCCAGACGCGCAATTTCGCATCAGGTTTTCAGTCGCCTGATCGGTCTCGCGGAAGATGACTGTGTAGATCTCGACGCCGGAATTCTTGATGTTGTTGCAGAGCGCCGTTTCGCGACCATTCACGTAGGTCACGTAGCTCGATGACGAGCTGATGTTGCGCCGGTATTGCGGCGGCAGGATGCCGCGCAGAATGCCGCCGATTAGCTGGTTCAAGAGTCCGCCGCTGGCGTAGTCGCGCCAGAGACCGAGATGGTTGTAGGCGGAGTAGTCGCTGCTCATCACCACGTCGCTGCCGACGTTGGTGTTTTCGCCGTCCGACATCAGCACGATCACTTTTCGCACGTTGTCACGGGCAGCATTGAAGGGCTCGCCTTCAGTGAACGGTGCGCCAGGTGTGAGGACACGCCAGCCCCAGGCCAAGCCTTCAGCTTGGTTGGTGCCGCCGCCTGACCAGTGACGCATGGCGGCGATGTTGGTTTGGACCACACCGCTGTTCGACGTTAGCGGCACGATCGGAGTCGGGCAGCCGCGGTTCGGCCCGCGCGTGTCCGGCGCCGAGGTGTCGAGCGACGCGGCGTTGTTGCGATATTTGAACACGTTGAACATCGCCGCTTCGCGGGCCTGCTGGGTCGTCGAGGTCAAACCCATGCTGGTGCTCATCGTGGCGCCGGTGATATTGCCCACTGAGTCCGTGAAGTACGAGTTCGAAGTGCCCGAGACGCCGTCGACGGTATCGAGCCAGAAGAACGGCACAAACATTGTTTCCGGCGTCCCGATGTTCGGCGCCGCATCGGTGATGTCGTAAGGCTCGGGACGCGCTTCGACGCAACCCTTCCAGTCTTCGTTTGAAATGAGATCAAAGAGCGCAAGGTGGCTGACGCCATCATCCGGCGTCCATGCATAGCACCGCGTGATCAGCCCGCCGCTGCCGCCGCCGCCTGGCCGCCAAGTGATACGATACGGGCCAGTGTAGCCGTTCGGGGTGGTGGAGAGGTTTTGGCAGTTTGCGCCCGTAGCGTTCGAGCCGGTGAGCGTGAGATTGCGATACGCGATCGAACGATCTTCGAGGAGTTCGCCGTTGTATGGCGCAGCGCCCGTCTGATCGAGCCAGGCGCGGTGCGACTGTTCGTTGCCAATGTTCACTTGCGCCACGAATGGCACGAGCGCCACGCGCACGGTGTCGCCATCGAGCGAGAGCAAATCGTCGGCAAGGTCGCTGGCTGCGTCGCGCAGCCCTTGCATGTCGTTGGACATTGAGCCGGTGTTGTCGAGGACGAGCGCCACTTCGATCGGGGGGCTCGCGTTTGCTTGCGCCTCGGCGGCGACGGCCAGGGTCCAAGCATCGTCGCTGATCACACGCGCGAGGCTCATGGGCATCGGCATAGATGCGGTCACGCGGTGACCACCATCGGCAAGCTCGACGACGTTGAAGGTCACGTTGGAGACCATGTCGCCCACTTCAGCGTCGAAGAAGGCGCGCGCGGCCGCGGTTCGCTGGCCGATGGTGAGGTTAGAGCTACGCTCGGCCACCAGAGCCGCGCCGTCGGCGGCGTTCTGCATGGCGTTGCGGATGGATTGGGCGCGCGTGAAGTCGACGGTGATGCCGACCAAGCCGATCAGCACCGTGCCCATCAGCGCCCACATCATCGCGACGTTGCCTCTGCGATCTCGCAATAAGCCGCGCTCTTCGCGCTTCGTGGTGAACCGTCCGATAACCATTTTTCGCCCCAAAAACGGACCTTTAGACCGTACTTTGAGGTAGCAGACGGCGCTTAATACGAGATTTTAGAACTTGGTGAACGGAACTGATTTCTCTTGCCGATGCGATCTTTTTGGTATTATGGTGATATCACTTTGATGGCACGAGAGGGTATGTCATGGTCGCCGCCGCGCTAAATCGCACTCAAGAACGCAAAGCCAATACGTCAAATGGCGGGATGATGCTGTTGCTCAGCCTGGTCGTCCTGGCGGTGCTCATCTGGATGATCGTCGAACTGATCGCCAACGAGAGGGGCATTTACGGCCTCGGCACGATCGTGCTGTCGATCGTCTGGGTTCTTCAACTCTGCGGCTTCTACACGCTGCAGCCCAACGAGGGCGCCGCAATCACCCTGTTCGGCAATTACAAAGGCACCGACCGCACGCCAGGCCTCCGGTGGATGCTGCCGTGGTACACACGCAAGAAGATCAGCCTGCGGGTGCGAAACGTCACCGGTGAGAAGCTCAAGGTTAACGACAAGCGCGGCAACCCGATCGAGATCGCGGCCGTCGTCGTGTGGCGCGTGACGGATACGGCGCAAGCTCTGTTCGACGTCGACTCCTACCAGACGTTCGTCGACATCCAGATCGAAACCGCGGTGCGCGAGATCGCGTCGCACTTTGCCTACGATCACGCTGAAGAAGGCGAGCCGACTCTGCGCGGCGATGCGGACCAAGTGTCAGCCTTGCTGCGCGAGAAACTGCAGGACCGGACTTCGGTTGCTGGCGTGGTCGTCGACGAGACCAAGCTCAGCCACCTCGCCTACGCGCCTGAAATCGCCGGCGCGATGTTGCGCCGCCAGCAGGCCGAAGCTGTGTTGTCGGCGCGGCGCTATATCGTTCAAGGCGCCGTCGAGATGGTGCAGCATGCGCTTGAGCAATTGAGCGAGCGCGACATCGTGCAGCTCGACGACGAACGCCGCGCGGCGATGGTGTCGAACCTGCTGGTTGTGCTCTGCGGCGACCGCGATGCGCAGCCCGTCGTCAACACCGGCTCGCTCTACTCGTAGGCGCCGATGCCGTCAGAACGCAAAGCCTTCGCGCTCAGGCTCGATCCGGCGCTGCATGACGCGATTGCCCGCTTGGCGAACGCGGATCTGCGCAGCGTCAACGCGGAAATCGAGTTTCTGCTGCGCGAAGCGCTGCGCGCACGGGGGGTGAAGCTCGTGGAAAGCACGACAATGGAAGATAAAAAAGACGGGGGTGAATGATGTCGACGACCAACAAATCCATAGTCTTCTTAGGGCTCGCGTTTGCGATCAGCTGGGCGATTGTGATCGGCGCGCATTTCGCAGGCCTCTCACAGAACCCGATGCTCGCAACGCCAATCTTGGCGGCCATGATGACGGGCCCCGCGATCTCCGCCGCCATCTGCGTGTTTGCATTCGAGAAGAAGGGCGAGCGCGTGAAAGCGCTTGGTCTCCACTTCAAGCCGAACCTCTGGTGGGCTCTGGCTTGGCTCATCCCGATCTTGATCGGTGTTGGTTCGGTCGCGGCAACCGTTCTGTTGTCCGGGCATCCCTACGTCGATATCGGCGAGGGCGTGCGTTCTGTCGCTGAGGCGCAAGGACAAGACTTGTCGCAAGCGCCCGCCTTCGCGACGAGCACCGCGTTCATCGTCTGCATGGCGGTTGTGTTTGGCGCTCTCATCAACATGCCAATCCTGACGTTCACGGAAGAGCTCGGATGGCGCGGCTATCTCTATGGTCTTTGGCGTCCAAGCGGCTTCTGGCGCACATCGATCAGCACGGGCGCGATTTGGGGCCTTTGGCATGCGCCCGCGATTTTCTTCTTCGGCCTGAACTATCCAGACGACCGCACGCTCGGTCTCGGCCTCTTCGTGCTCTTCTGCGTGCTTCTGACGCCGATCATTACGCTGGTGCGCGAGCGCAGCGGCTCGGTTTGGGCGGCGGGTCTCTTCCACGGCACCTTCAACGCCGTCGGCGGCCTCACCATCGCGGCCATCGCGACGCCGGCTTTTCCGTGGAATGGCATTGTCGGCATCGGCGGCTTTGCCGTGCTGGCGGTCGGCGCGCTCATCACGCTGCTCATCCAACGCCCAGCGGCGCCTGCGGCTCAGCCAGCGGCAGCCTAACCTCCAGGACAAGCCTGCGCTGCACAGGCGCAGGCTTGTCCCTCCCCGCACCTTGCCCTAATCACGCGTGATCCCCGGAAGGATCGATTCTTAAGCCGCACAAAGCGGGCGGAGACGCATGCCGAAACGTACTGACATCAACTCGATCCTGATCATTGGGGCCGGGCCGATCATTATCGGTCAGGCGTGCGAGTTCGATTATTCCGGCGTGCAAGCGGTGAAGGTGCTGAAAGCCGAGGGCTACCGCGTCATCCTCGTGAACTCGAACCCGGCGACGATCATGACCGATCCGGGTTTGGCGCACGCCACCTACATTGAACCAATCACGCCTGAGATGGTTGAGAAGATCATCGAGAAGGAAAAGCCGGATGCGTTGCTGCCCACCATGGGCGGGCAAACGGCTTTGAACTGCGCGCTAACTTTGGAGCGTACCGGCGTTCTGAAAAAGCACGGCGTTGAGATGATCGGCGCAAACGCCGAGGTCATCGAGAAGGCCGAGCACCGGATGAAATTTCGCGATGCGATGGACAAGATAGGATTAGAAAGCCCACGCTCGCGACTCTGCAACACGATGGACGATGCGCTCGCGGCGCTCGATCACGTGCAACTACCGTCGATCATCCGCCCGTCGCTGACTCTCGGCGGCTTGGGTGGCGGCGTCGCCTACAACCTCGAAGAATTCAAAGAGATCGTCGAACGCGGACTCACCGCTTCGCCGATCACCGAAATTCTCGTCGAGGAAAGCATCATCGGCTGGAAAGAGTACGAGATGGAAGTTGTCCGCGATAAAGCGGACAATTGCATCATCATCTGCTCGATCGAGAACATCGATCCGATGGGCGTACACACCGGTGACTCAATCACCGTTGCGCCGGCGTTGACGCTGACTGACCGCGAATATCAGATCATGCGCAACGCCAGCATCGCAGTGCTGCGCGAAATTGGCGTCGAGACAGGCGGTTCAAACGTCCAGTTCGCGGTGAACCCCCGCGACGGGCGCATGGTCGTCATCGAGATGAACCCGCGCGTGTCGCGGAGTTCAGCTCTGGCATCGAAGGCGACGGGTTTTCCGATCGCAAAAGTCGCGGCCAAATGCGCGATTGGCTACACGCTCGATGAAATCGCCAACGACATCACTGGCGGTGCGATGCCGGCGAGCTTTGAGCCGACGATCGACTATGTCGTCACCAAGATCCCGCGCTTTGCGTTTGAGCGCTTCCAAGGTTCCGACACGACGCTAACGACCTCGATGAAGTCTGTCGGCGAAGCGATGGCGATCGGGCGGACATTCCAGGAATCTCTGCAAAAGGCGCTGCGGTCGCTGGATACGGGACTCACCGGGCTCGACGAGATTCAGATCGAAGGCGCTTCGGACGAGGATCAGGGCCGCGCCGCAGTGCGCGCGCGTCTAGTGACGCCGAAGGCTGATCGTTTGCTGGTGTGCGCTGAGGCCCTGCGTCGCGGGCTTAGCGTTGAAGAGATTTGCGCAGCGTCGCACTTCGACCCGTGGTTTGTGCGCCAGATCGCAGAAATCATCGCGAAAGAAGCAGAAATTCGGGCTGAGGGCCTGCCGAAGGATGCGGTGACGTTTCGCGCGCTGAAGGCGCAAGGCTTCTCCGATGCGCGCTTGGCAAAACTTACGGGCGGTCGCGAGCGCGACGTCCGTTCAGCGCGCCGCAAGCTGGGCGTGCGCCCGCAATTCAAACGCATCGATAGCTGCGCCGCCGAATTCCGCGCCACGACGCCGTACATGTATTCGACCTACGAATTTCCAGCTTACGGCTCCGACGTTCCTGACTGCGAAGCCGATCCGTCGGACCGCAACAAGATCATCATCCTTGGCGGCGGCCCGAACCGTATCGGCCAAGGCATCGAGTTTGACTATTGCTGCTGCCACGCCGCCTTTGCGTGCGCGGAGATCGGCGTCGAGTCGATCATGGTCAATTGCAACCCGGAAACCGTGTCGACGGACTACGACACATCCGATCGCCTGTATTTCGAACCGCTAACAACCGAAGACGTTCTCGAGATCGTTGAGACGGAAAAGTCTCGTGGCACGGTCCAAGGCTTGATCGTGCAGTTCGGTGGTCAAACACCGCTGAAGCTCGCACAACCGCTCGCAGATGAAGGCGCGCCAATCCTTGGCACCAGCGTCGACGCGATCGACCTCGCCGAAGATCGCGATCGCTTCCAAGCGCTGCTGCGCAAGATCGGCCTGAAGCAACCAGACAACACGATTGCCGCGTCCCCCGATGCTGCCCGCGCTGGCGCTGCGAAGATCGGCTACCCGGTGATGCTGCGTCCGTCCTACGTACTCGGCGGCCTCGCCATGCAGATCGTGCATAGCGAGGGTGAACTCGACGAATACATCATCCGCATTTCACGCGCGCTCGGGGCGCCTGGCGAGCTGGCGATTTCCGACAAGAAGCCGCTGCTGGTCGATTGCTATCTGCGTGATGCGATCGAAGTCGACGTCGATGCGATCTGCGACGGCGAGGACGTGTTCGTAGCCGGCGTGATGGAACACATCGAAGAAGCTGGCGTGCACTCAGGCGACAGCGCCTGTGCGCTGCCGCCCTACTCGCTCTCGAAGAAGCTGATCGACGAAATCGAAGCGCAGACGAAGAAGCTGGCGCTGGCGCTCGACGTGCGCGGCCTCATCAACATTCAGTTCGCGGTGAAGGACGACGAGATCTTCATCCTCGAAGCCAACCCGCGCGCCTCGCGCACAGCGCCGTTCGTCGCTAAGGCAATCAACCGCCCGATCGCTGCGGCTGCGGCGAAGGTGATGGCTGGCGTGAAGTTGAAAGAGCTGAAGCTCGATCGTCCGTCGAAGAAGCACGTCGCGGTGAAGGAAGCGGTCTTTCCGTTCGCGCGCTTCCCCGGTGTGGATCCCGTGCTTGGCCCAGAGATGCGGTCCACCGGCGAGGTCATGGGGCTGGACGAGAACTTCGTCGCGGCTTTCGCCAAGAGCCAGATCGCCTCGGGCATCAATCTGCCAATTGAGGGCTGCTGCTTCATCTCGGTGAAGAATGCCGACAAGCCGGCCATGATCCCGGTCGCGAAGGATTTGATCGAGTTGGGCTTCACGGTGATGGCGACCGGCGGCACCGCCGATTACCTCATCGAGCAAGGGCTCAAGATCCAGAAGACCAACAAGGTCGCCGAGGGCCGGCCGCACATCGTCGACGCCATGAAGAACGGCGAGGTCCAGTTGCTCTTCAACACGACCGAGGGCGCCCAGTCCTACCGGGACTCTTATTCGATCCGTCGCACTGCGCTGGTGCAAAACATTCCCTATTATACAACTGTGTCCGGCGCTCGGGCGGCCATCCAGGCCATCAGGTTGCTCAAATCGGGGGCGCCTCTAGGCGTTCGGGCGCTTCAAGCCTATGCTTGACGTCGAGCCCGATCGGACCCAGATTTTCATCTCCTAAACGGACTTTTACACCACACCCATGGAAAAAATCCCAATGACCGCCGAGGGTTACACCGCCCTCGACGCAGAGCTAAAGCGTTTGAAGACGGAAGAGCGCCCGGCGGTAATCCAGGCGATCGCGGAGGCGCGCGCCCACGGCGACCTCTCCGAGAACGCCGAGTACCATGCGGCCAAAGAGCGCCAGTCCTTCATT
>JBEBHI010000189.1:0-6080 GCA_040080935.1 Terricaulis sp. | reverse complement strand
GTCTATCGACGCGACACCCAACGCATCGCGGTTCAAGAGCGGATCAACGAGGACAACGAATACTTCCGCGTCATCCGTGAGAACTGGTCGGACGCGCTGCGCAAAGCCTATCGCGAGCTGCCAGCGCCGCCCTGGATGAGCTGACACCAACGGCCGATCGCTAATTCGTATTAGTGATGTTTTACTGAAAGCCACTCGCGAGCGCGCTTTTGCGCTTCCGCGACCAGATCTTTCGTCATCATGTCGCTGACTTCGCGACGGCATTCCTTCGCCGCTTGCGAGCCGCGCGATGCAGCCAGGTTGAACCACATGTGCGCTTGCACCAGGTCCACCTCTTGGCCGGTCGAATAGATCAAGCCCAGCTTGTAAAGATTGTCGCTATCGCCCTGACGGCGCACAGCTTCGTGCGTCTCAGCGATTTCCATATCCGTGAACGCCATTTTGGCTGCTCCCTTGTACCACTCGGAAACGCCTGGCTTGTGCCATGTACGTTTCCCCCACCGACGTGCATTTTTCGCGCCGTCGGGGTGGAGCATTATCGTGCTTTACTTGCGATAAGCTTAAGCAGCGGAAGCCGTAACTCGATTTATTGGCATTAGCCGCTTTGGCGATGCGCCGTTTGGCTAACGCGCGTTTACGCAATCCCTATTCAACGATCCGGACTGACTGCAAAGCCGCTTGCGAAGCAGCGATCGCTTCGGGCGAGGCGTCGCGGCCGATGAGTTGCGTGATCGACGCGATGTGGCCGTCGCTCAATTCGAACATGATCGTCTTGAGGGTAAGGCTGTTTCCGTTGCCGGTCATCGTTGCGTCGTAAACAGCGGCGACGCGCCCATCTATCGTCACGTCTTCGGTGCGCACGAGCGGACTCATGCCCGGTGCGCGAACCGCCGTAGCGATGGCGTCAAAATCCGGCGCGGCTCGGCCGACGTAAATCGAGAACCCCACCGTGCGGGTATCGTCCCCGATAATGAGGTTCACGCCTGACACAAACGAGGTCCACGTGTCAGGCAGTTCGATGGTCACGCCTGGCCCGCCCGCTTCCGGATAGCGCACGGTGCGAGCTTCTGCAGGCGAGGCAATGACCGCGAACGCGAGCAGAAAAAGCGCGAAGAAAATTCTCATGACACCCCCATGAGGAGGCGAGGCTAGCTTTAGTCTTTGGCGCTGCCAACGGCGGATTGCTCTACGGCCGCGGACACCGACGCAGAGGTCTGACCGAACAGCGCCTTCGCCGCCGCCTTCTGTTCGTCGCTTCCAGGCGCTGGCGGCGGACGGCGCAGCTCGGCGCCAACCGATGCGCCCTTTTTCACGGCTGGCCGCTCCACGATGCGATCGAGCCATGCTTGCACGCGCGGAAACGCGCTCATGTCCTGCCCGAACACCGCGGCGATTTTAATCCATGGGTAAGACGCGATGTCTGCGATGGAGTACTCACCCGCAAGAAAGTCGCGACCATCCAATCTGCGCTCAAGCACACCGATCAGACGATTGACCTCATTGTTATAACGCGCGGCGCTGTAGGCGATCTTCTCGGGATCATCGACGAGGTTCGGGGCGTAGTTCTTAAAGTGGCTAGCTTGCCCGAACATCGGGCCGACCCCAGCCATCTGCCAGAACAACCATTCATCGACCTCGACGCGTTGGCGTTCACCCCTTGGATAGAACTTGCCCGTCTTGCGTCCGAGATATTGCAGGATGGCGCCGGACTCGAACACCGAGATTGACGCGCCGCCTGGCCCATCGGGATCAATGATCGCCGGCATCCGGTTATTCGGCGAGATCGACATGAAGTCAGGCTTGAACTGATCGCCTTTGCCGATCGCCACCGGTTTGACGACGTAGGGCAGTTCCATCTCTTCCAACGCGATCGAAATCTTAAGGCCGTTTGGCGTCGGCCAAAAATATAGCTCGATCGGTTGTGTCATCAGCCTGCTCCCAAGCACGCATCGAAGATGGGATGCATTTAGCGCCGGCGCTAGTAGCCGTGACGGCAATCAAAGACACAGGCGGGGCTCACGCGCTTGTGAGACTTATGAAAAAGCCCCCGCGCAGTTACGCTAGGTGTTTCAAACCCCTATATTAGACGATGTCCGCCGCTATTCCTGCGCAGAGTTCCGCGATGATTCAGGTGAGGTTCAGTCACGCGCTGACACACTCAAACATGAAGAGGGACCTTCTTTTGAACGGGGCCGTTCAAGGGAAGCAGGAAGGAGACCTCACTATGAAGAAACGTATCGCAACCGCGGTGCTGGCTGCTCTGACCTTCGCAGCCCCACTCGCAGTAACTTCAGAAGCCGCCGCGCAACATCGTGGCCGTGGTCATGACGACCGTGACGGTGATGGCCGTGACCGTGACTATCGCCGCGACGACCATCGTCGTGGTGACCGCTACGATCGTCGTGACCGCCGCGATGATCGCCGCCACGAACGTTGGGATCGCAGCCGCTACAATGGCTACAATTATAACGGCCGCTGGTATTATGGCCCGCCGCCTGCCGAGTACGGTTATGTCGATTACGGCTACCGCAGCTGGCGCCGCGGCGACCGCCTCCCGGCCTACTATCGCGACAGCTACCGCCCGGTAGATTATCGCGCCTATCGCCTGCGCCCGCCGCCGCGCGGCTACCACTATGTCCGTGACGACCGCGGCGACTATCTGCTCGTCGGCATCGCCACCGGCGTCATCTTGGGCATCATCGCCAGCCAATAACCCTCCCTGGTTGGCAGACTGCCCAACGCGCCCCGGAGTCTCCCCACTCCGGGGCGCAACTGCGTTAAGACTCACGCAACCGAATTGAACGACGGTTCACGCTTCCGTTGGGGGCGCTGTATCATGCTCATGTACATGTGGTTCGCAGTGATGGTGCAGGCCTTCATGCCGGGCGGCGACCGTCTAGCAGCGTTTCAATCCGCCTCTTTCGAAACGCACCTCCGCAACGAAATCGGAGGCAGCGATCTCATCGGCGCAGCCAGCCACGTCGTCCGCTACACGCCGCTGACGGCACGCGCGCGCTAACGTTCAACAAACAGAGCCCTGGGCCCTATTCTACGCGCTTCACATATACCCAGGCTGTTAAACCAGATGCGAGCTGCGCGCTGACGCGCTCGTAGTCTGAGACTTCGTACTCGTCTGCAGCCACGAGTTCGTCCGCAGTGATCTCGAACACAGTGCCGGCAACGCGATCAGCACCGTCGCCACTCCGCAACACGATGGGATGAAAGCGCTCGCCGCTCTTGGCGAGCACATCTGGATCGGTGATCTCGACCAGCTCGCGTTTGAATCCCACAAGCGCATCCGGCTCCCCATCGAGAAAGCGGCCAAACGTTCCCAGCTGCACGTTCGGAGACTGCAGCGTGCCGTAGGAAAAGAGGCGCTCCGTCACTTGGACCCCGGGCCTTCAGGCCCGCAGGCGCGTCTGAAGACGCGCGATCCGAGATCATTAGACACCGAGCTTCTTCTTCAGAATCTCGTTCACCACAGCCGGGTTCGCCTTGCCGCCCGTCGCCTTCATGGTCTGACCAACCCACCAGCCAAACGCCTTCGGGTTCTTCTGCACGTCAGCGACCTTATCCGCGTTCGCAGCCATCAATTCGTCGATCGCTCTTTCGATCGCGCCGGTGTCGGTGACTTGCTTCAAGCCCTCACGCTCAACGATCGCGCCAGGCGCATCGCCGGTCTCCAGCATTTTCGCGAAGACATCCTTCGCGATTTTGCCGTTGATGGTGCCGTCCTTCATCAGATCGAGCAGCGCGCCGAGCGCTTCGGCTTTCACAGGCGAGGCAGCGAGATCGAGACCTTGCTTGTTCAGCGCCGCCGCCAGTTCTTGCGTTACCCAGTTCGCCGCGAGCTTAGGATCGCGGCCCTTCGCGACCGTCTCGAAGTACGCCGCTGCATCGCTATCGCCTGCGAGCACGCCAGCGTCATACGCCGTGAGCCCATAGGCGCTGACGAAACGCTTCTTCTTCGCATCCGGCAATTCCGGGAGCGACGCTTTGATCTGATCGATCCAAGCTTGGTCGATCACGAGCGGCAGAAGATCGGGGTCCGGGAAGTAGCGATAATCGTGCGCGTCCTCTTTCGAGCGCATCGTACGCGTCTCGCCTTTGTCCGGATCGAACAGGCGCGTCTCTTGATCGATCTTGCCACCGCTCTCGAGGATTTCGATTTGGCGGCGGCACTCGTACTCGATCGCTTGCTGCATGAAGCGGGTCGAGTTCACATTCTTGATCTCGCAGCGCGTGCCCCATTCCTTTGTGCCGGCGCGGCGCACAGAGACGTTCACGTCGGCGCGCATGGATCCTTCTTCCATGTTGCCGTCGCAGGTGCCGAGAGCGCGCACGATCGAACGCAGCTTGTTGAAGTAAGCCGCCGCTTCTTTCGATGAGCGCATGTCAGGACGCGAGACGATCTCCATCAGCGCGACGCCTGCGCGGTTCAGATCGACAAACGTTTCCGACGGCGAAAGATCATGGATCGATTTCCCGGCGTCCTGCTCCAAGTGCAGGCGCTCGATGCGGATCGTCACCGGCTCTTCGCCGTCCGGCTCGACTTCGATCTCGCCTTCGCCAACGATCGGGTCTTTGAATTGCGAGATCTGGTAGCCTTGCGGCAGATCGGGATAGAAATAGTTCTTCCGATCGAACCGGCTCTTGGTGTGGATCTGCGCGTTGAGGCCGAGGCCCGTGCGGATCGCTTGCTCAACGCAGAACTTGTTGATCACCGGCAACATGCCTGGCATCGCCGCATCGACGAGCGAGACGTGCGCGTTCGGCTCGCCGCCATACGCAGCGCTCGCGCCTGAAAACAGCTTCGCTTGCGACGTCACCTGCGCGTGGACTTCGAGGCCAACGATGATTTCCCAATTGCCTTTGGCGCCGGCAACGAGTTGTTCAGGACGGGCGGAGCGGATGTCGAGTTCAGTCATGAGCCGGACTTAAGGGCGCCCGGCCTGCAACGCAACGCGGACGGCTGCGGTAATGCTTGCAGCGTGGCGCATTTTTTCGCACGCTAAGCGAAGCGAACCTGGGGAGGTCAACATGCCGAAAATTGTCGCAACGATTGCGTGCCTCGCGCTCGTGCTTTTTGTTGGCGTCCCCAGCGTCGCAACTGGTCAGACACCGCCTGCCGCGGCGCAAGCTCAAGAGTCTGAGCCCTGCGCGACCAACACCTCCATTCTCGGCCCGCCAAGAGCAGCGCAAGAGGATCCGGGCCATCGCGACTGGAACGCATCCGTCGGCGATGATGATGCGGACCAAAACGAGGACTGGATGACCCGTCAGCAGGTCGCGCGCATCGTGCTCTACGATCCCGCCAACTATCGCGGTCGCCGCATCGGCATCACGCAAGATACGCCAGATCTGGGAGCGCGAGACTTCGCCGACATCGCCTCTTCAATCCGCGTCTATCACGGCACGTGGCAACTCTGCGCCGAGCCGAACTATGGCGGCGTCTGCCGTTGCTTTTCATCGCACACCAACGTGAACCGCATCGGCTTCGGCAATCCGGTGACCGATACGAGCCTCGAGGCGGAAGGCTTCAGCGACACAGTCGCGTCTGTCCGCTTGGTTCGCGGCCGCCGGTAACAGATGCATTGAACAATCCGGAGACGCGCGCTCATGAAGATCACCCACATGCTTGCAACAGCGGCGCTCAGCGCGATCCTCGTGGCGGGCTGCCAGCCGCCGCCAGCGGCAACGACTGAGGAAGCTCCCGCAACAGTTGAAGCATCCGCAACGCAAGCCGAAGCTGGCGCGGAGGTCGCGTTGCCGTGCGGCGTGCTTGCTCAACGCGATTGGCAAGCCGCGCTCTCTTCAGGCTCGCCCGCTTCACTCACGGTCAGTGGCGCAATTGATCTCGGCACGCCGGGCTACGGCGTTTCCCTCACGCGCGATCCCAACGAGGCCGCCGGTGTAACCACAACCGTGCTTACACTCGCGTTGCACGCGCCAAGCGGCATGCAAGCGCAAGTCGTGACCGCGCACCCGGTCCGCTATTTCGGCCCGGCAGGCGGGCAATATGCATCCGTGCAAATCGTTTGCGACGGCGCGCCGCTGACGACCATCAACGTCACACACTA
>JBEBHI010000188.1:0-6089 GCA_040080935.1 Terricaulis sp. | reverse complement strand
TGCTTGGCGAAGTTCTCGCCGGCGAAATGTGCAATGAACCCGGGCTGTTAAGTCAGCTCGCGCGCGACGCGATTCATCCGGCCCGTTTTCTGCATAGAGCACTCAAACGGCGTTAAAGCCGCATTTGGGTTAATCGCTATGGCGTTCGATGCAGGCGCCCGCACCGCGGGCACGGTTAATTTCCTGGACCTTCCGTTCAGTGGTTTGGACCTCGATGGCGCGCTTGATGCGATCAGCGTTCGCGCGAGCCTCGATCTGCCGTTTGCTTATGTTGCAACGCCGAATGTCGATCACGTTGTCTGCCTCGCCAACGAGCCGGCGCGCCGCACGCTTTACGATCACGCGTGGTTGCTGCTGAACGATAGCCGCGTGCTGAAGGGCCTGGCGCGCAGGGCGAAGATCAGCCTGCCGGTTGCCCCAGGAGCGGACATTGCCGAGCACCTTTTCGATACAGTGATCCACAAGCACGAGCCGGTTACCATTATCGGCGGCGATCGCGAGAGCATCGAAGAGCTGAAGCGCATTTACGATCTGCGCGACGTGCGCTGGCACGAGCCGCCGATGAATCTGAAGCAAAAGCCGGGCGCTGTTGTCCGTGCGGCGTCGTTCGCGGCGGCGCAGGGCTCGCGTTTCACCTTCATTTGCGTCGGCGCACCGCAACAAGAAATGATCGCCTACGCGATCGCGCAGCGTGGCGACGCGCGCGGCGTTGGTCTTTGCGTTGGCGCGGCGTTGGATTTCCTTTCCAGCAGCGCCAAGCGCGCCCCGAAATGGATGCAGGGCCTCGGTCTCGAGTGGCTGCACCGGCTGGCGAGCGAGCCGGGCCGCATGTGGAAGCGTTACTTGGTGACCGGCCCCAAAGTGTTTTCGCTGTTTGCCGAATGGCGCGCCTCGATCGCCGCGTGAAGCTCAGCCTGACGCTTTTCGTCGATCGGGTAATTGCGCAGCGTTAGCGCGGCCAAGACGCACAAAATCATCGGTACGAAAATGAACAGCGCTGACAGCGTCATCAGCGCGTCCGGCGTGTTGTTCATGCCGTCCTTCGGGTCGAACCCCGCGAAACCCAGGATCGCGTAGGTGATCGGCCCAAGCGCGGCGCCGGCTTTTGATGTCGTCAACAGCAGGCCGAAAAAGAGACCCGAGCGGCGTGCGCCGGTGTTCAGCTCGTCCTCATCGACAACATCGGCCATCATTGTGCGTGTCAGCAAAACGCCGCCGCCATTGCTGAGGCCTGCGACGAACATGAACGGCGCAGCGAGCCAGAGATTGCCCGACGGCAGCACGAACAAGATCGCCGTCGTCACCGCCGTGTAGATAAACGCGCCGGCGAGCGCGCGATGTTTGCCCCAACGCCGTGCTGCAAACCACCAGATCGGCACGCCGGCGAGCGCCGCGACGAAGTAGATGGCCAGCAGCGTTTGCGCTGTGTTGGTGAAGCCCAAGACGAACTGGAAATAGAAGAGAAAGAGCCCACCCGAGACGCCTTGGGAAATCCCAAGCAGAAAATCGGGCAACAGCACGCGCTGCGCCGAGCGGCTCGCCAGTAGCGTCTTGACCGTTTGCACGAGCGTCAGGTGCTGCTGCGGCGGGCGCTTTTCTTCCGGCACGAAGACAACGGCGATCGCCGTTGTTAGCGGCAGCAAGAACACCATGGTCCATCCCATGGCCATCACAGCCGCCGCGTTCGCACCGTCGCGGTCTTCGCCAAACGAAAACGCGACCACGCCCGCGATCACAAGCATCAGCACCTGGCCGATGGCGCTGGCAAACTGCACGGCGCCCAGCACATGGGTACGCCCATGATAGGTGGGCATCAGTTCGCCGGCCCAGCCCAGGTGCGAGATCATCATCGCGGCGTAAGCGGTGTAGAGCAAAAATACCGTGAGTGCGGCGACCGCGATCGGCACGCCGGGCCACAGCCCAATGAACAACACCCAGATCAGCATCATCAGCGGCGGGCACGCAGCCGTCAGCCAGAAGCGGCGGCGTCCCCACGGATGCATCGTGCGATCCTGAATGTTGCCGAGCGTTGGATCGATGACGATGTCGAGGATGCGCACGCCGAGAAAGATCGCCGACACCCAAAACAACGGAATGCCGAGATGCGAGGCAAAGTACGGCGGAATGAAAATGATCGTCGGCAGTGACAATGCGAGCAACGGAGCCGCGGGCGCGGCAAACGCCGCAATTTCCCAAGCGCTGACCCTACGTCCGCTCGCCGCTGGCTGTGTCACTGTTCCTCCCGCTCTTATCCTCCGTGAGGAGGTGAGCTTTCGTTACAGCGCACTGTCTAGAATTGCGTGAGCGGGATCAACCGCGGACGGTTTGCGTCAGCGGCCCGATCAAAGTCGGGTTTGCCGCGACGACGGAACCCGTCTGCATGAAATCGCCGCCATCGACTTCATTCACCGTGCCGCCCGCTTCACGCACCAGCACTGCGCCTGCGGCGATGTCCCAGACACCGAGGTTCCGTTCCCAGAAGCCGTCGAAGCGGCCCGCCGCGACGTAAGCAAGATCAAGCGAGGCAGCGCCGAAGCGCCGAATGCCGGCGGTCTTTGCGATCACACGTTCGATTTCGCCGAGCGCTTTTTCGTGACCCGACTTGCCGTGGAACGGCGTGCCGCACGCGAACAGCGCGTCGCGCATGTCGTTGCGACCAGCAACGCGGAGTCGCCGGTCGTTGAGATAGGCGCCTTGGCCACGCTCAGCCCAGAACAGCTCGTCACGGACCGGATTGTAGATGACGCCTGCGATCAAAACGCCTTCGCGTTCAAGCGCGATCGAGATCGCAAAGTGCGGGACGCCGTGAAGGAAATTCGTGGTGCCGTCGAGCGGGTCGACGATCCAGCGATTGGTTTTGTCGGTGCCTTCAACAACGCCGCGCTCTTCCATGACGAAGCAATAGCCGGGGCGCGCCTTCGAGAGCTCCTCGAACAACGTCTTCTCAGCTTTGATGTCGGCCGACGTGACGAAATCGCTCGGACCTTTGCGCGACACCTGCAGGTTCTCGACTTCGCCGAAATCGCGCGACATCGGCCGCGCAGCTTTACGCGCGGCGGCGATCATCACGTTCATGAGGGCGGAGGCTTGAGGCATGGTGCGGGTGCTAGCAGGGGGCGGCTAGGGACGGCAAGGCGCAGCACTGCCTTGGGGAACAGACTGGCGATTTAGCATGGCGCGGGCGGCCCAGGCGCCCGTGGCGAAGCACGCTTGTAGGAGGTAACCGCCAGTCGGTGCTTCCCAGTCCAGCATTTCGCCTGCGACGTAGGCATTGGGAATGGCGCGAAGTTGCAGGTTCTCATCGACTGCGTTCCAGCTGACGCCGCCTGCAGTTGAGATCGCGCGCTCAATGCCGTGCGGCGCCTTCAGCGTGATCGGAATCGATTTGATAAGTTCGGTCAGCCGCTCAGGATCGCGCGGTGGCGGCCCGTTTTCGTAGATCAGCGCGACGGCGGCAGGTGAGAGACCCAACGTTTTGCGTAGCGTGGAGGAGAGCGTATCGCCGCGCTTTGCTTTGCCGAGTTTTTCGATGACGTGCTGAAGGCGCAGGTCCGGGCGTAGGTCGATGCGGATGCCGGTAGGCGCAGTTGCGCGAAGCTCCGAAGTAAGCGCGTAAATGGCGCCGCCTTCGATGCCGTAATCGGTGATCATGACTTCGCCGAGCGACGTGCGGGATTTGTGACGGACGGCGATGTTCTTCAGCGCCTGTCCCGCGAACCGCGTGCGGAAGTGTTCGCTCCAATCGACCGTGTAGCCGACGTTCGAGGGCTCGAACGCCGTCACCTCAACACCGCGCGCTTCAAAGGTAGCGCGCCACGATCCGTCAGCGCCCAAGCGCGGCCAGCTTGCGCCGCCGAGAGCGAAGAGAGTGGCCGCGGGCTGCAAAGTTGCGTGTTCACCGTTTTCGTTGAAGCGCAATTCGCCATTCTCGGCCCAGCCGAGCCAAGTTGCGCGCGTGCGTATCTCGACGCCTTGCTCCGCGAGCCGCGTCAGCCACGCGCGCAGAAGGGGCGAGGCTTTCATCACCTTCGGAAAAATGCGTCCGCTTGAGCCGATGAAAGTTTCCGCGCCAAGCCCGTTCGCCCAAGCGATGAGGTCGCTCGGCATGAACGCGTCGAGCATGGGTTGCAGCTGCGGAGCGGCGTCACGATAGCGCGTGAGAAAGCGTTCCAAGTCTTCTGAATGCGTGAGGTTCAGTCCGCCGCGGCCGGCCATAAGAAATTTGCGCGCCACGCTCGGCATGCGCTCGTACACGACAACGCGCTTGCCTGCCGCGCTCAGTATCTCCGCTGCGATAAGTCCCGCGGGGCCGGCGCCGATAGTGGCGACCGGCGCGTCACTCATGCAGGTGGCTGCACGCTTCGATCTTGTTGCCGTCCGGATCGCGGACGAAGGCGCCGTAATAATCGGGGTGATATTCGGTGCGCAGGCCGGGGCGGCCATCTTCGATGCCGCCTTGCTCCATGGCCGCGACGTAGAACGCGTCCACAGCTTCGCGCGATGCCGCGCGGAAGGCGATGTGCACGCCATTGCCCATGCTGGCGGGCTGGCCATTGATCGGAAGCTGGATCCAGAAGCTCGGCTTGTTCGGCACGCCATACCCGACGCCGACCAGCGCGCCATTGATCTCGACAGGATAAACCGGCGCCAAACCAAGCGGCGCGAGCGCAGCGTCGTAGAACGCCTTCGAACGCTTCATGTTGGTGACGCCGACGGACACGTGATCGATGCTCATGCGCTTCTCCCTCAGGGCCAGCGTGCGAACCAATTGAGCGTGCGGCTCAACGCAAGCTCACGCGCCGCGGCGTCATAATCGTGACTACCGGCGCGGCAGAAGCCGTGGCCGGCGTCGTAGAGATAGAGAGGCGAGTCTGGCGCCGCTAGACGCACGCTCTCAACATTCTCCGGCGGGATCGAAGCGTCGCGCGTGCCGTAGTGGAGCATGAGGGGCGCTTTCGGCTTACGGTCCAGCAGGTTGGCGATGAGGCGGCCGTAAAAGCACGAGGCGGCTTTGACGCCCGTGCATTCCGCCGCCGCCATCCACGCCGCCGCGCCGCCGTAGCAGAACCCAGTGACGTAAACCGGCTGCGGCAATGCATCGATCGCCGCTTGCATGTCGGAGACGACTTGCGGCCACGGCGACTTCATCACCGCGCCAATGCCTTTTTGAATGCCCTCAGGATCGTGAGCGGCATGAAAGTCCTTCTCGACGCGATCGAAGAGGCCGGGCGCGATTGCGTGATATCCCGCATCTGCGAACACGCCGCAGATCTCTTCGATGTGATCGGTGAGCCCGAATATCTCTTGGATCACCACAACACCGCCGATGGGTGTGCCTTTCGGCGCCGCGGAGATGGCGCTGAGTCCGAAACCGTCGATCTTGCTGGTGAGCGTCGTCTTCATCGGTTCTCCGTGGCATGTGCTCTCGGGAATGTCACTGGCGCGCTTGTGCGGCGCGGATCATGCTCGCAATCGCAATGGGGAAGTTCGGCCATGTTCAGGCGATCGCGGCGTTTGCTGCGGGCCTTCTCTTTGCCACTGGCGCTGTCGCGCAATGCATCGATGCGCCGGACCTGGCGGCGTACCAAACAGCCACGCCCGCTGACTTCGCCGCGGGAAACACCCGCAGAGACAGCTTAGGCCGCGTCGTCGCGCCCGTGACCGTGAACGGGCAGGGACCGTTTCGTTTCATCGTGGACACCGGCGCGAACCGTTCTGCCCTCTCCAATGAACTTGCTGCGCACTTGGGATTGGTTCCGAACGGCACCGACAACGTGCATTCGGTGCATGGCGTGTCCGTCGCGCCGATCGTGACCGTCAGCCAAATTCGCTATGGCGATGTCTCACTCAATGCCGAAGCCGTGCCGATGCTGAGCGGCGGCGTGCTGGCGGGTGAGCAGGGTTTGCTCGGCGTCGACGGCATGAGCGGGCGGCGCCTGCGCATGGATTTCGACCGCAACTGCATCGAGATTGTCCGCTCGGATCAGGCGCGGCGTCTGCGCGGTTGGTCGACGATCCGCGGTGACATGCGGTTCGGCCATCTCGTCGTCGTGCGCGGCAGCGTCAACGGCATTCGCGTGCATCTGCTG
>JBEBHI010000340.1:0-1572 GCA_040080935.1 Terricaulis sp. | reverse complement strand
GACACCCGCAGCCGCCGGAGGCGCGGATGGATCTCGCGCTGCGTCAAGCGGCACGGCGAAACGCTGCAGGTAAACCGAACCCAACGTGTGCGCCGCGCCTGCGCCTTCGACCCACACTGCATCGAAGCCATCGATGATCGGACGACCTTGCGCATTGTCTCGGCCATAGCCTGCGATTGAAAGGTCGTGCTGGTTGACGCCGACATGTGAGGAGATCGCAATCTCGTTGCCCAGAAGGCCGCCGGTGACGCCATTATAGTAGCGCAGCACCAGATGTGCCGTTGCCCCACTGGTTTCGCTCCACGCCACGCCGTAACCCAAGCCTGAGCCACCGGCCGCGATTTGCAGATCGGAGAGATTTGTGCCGACGCCGTCGCTTGCAACGACGCTCGGCAGCGCGGGATTCACATGGCCCTGCTCATCAAAGAAACTGACGGTGACGGTGTTGCCGGATATCCAGCCCACCGCGAACTCGACGCCGCCATTGTCGGCCACAGCCGGATTGAGTTGCGCATTGAAGTCGCTGTTGAGCGACAGCGGATTCTGATCGTCCGCACCCCAAACATTAATCGGCACGCAATTTCCCCCACGCTACGGTGTCTGTGACCGCGAAAATTTCCAGCAGCACGATGGAATTTTCTTCACGTTCCGATTTACCGTAATCGCGACGAGCGCTCATCGATTAAAAATCGCGCCGTTAAAGGGCTTTCGGCGCGCGTCCACTTTGCGTTGGTGGTTCTTCTCGCTTGATTGGCGTAGCCAATTGAGAATGCCGCGCGTGCGCAGCGCGCACAGCACGGCGAGCACGGCGCACGCTTCTCAATTCAGAAGCGACAAGGTCCTCGAAAAATGAGAATGCGCGCTCTTGCTTGCGTTCGTCGGCGCTAGAACCGCCGGTGCAATTTGCGGTCGCTGTGGTGTTGCCGCAACGCTTTCAGCGCTTGTACGCCAGCAAAGTTCTCAATTCGGCTCCGGCGCTTGCAGGCGCGCAACGTCTCCCGAGGTTTCCCCAGGCGCGACAACACCCTCCGGCACTGGGAAATCCAGACGTGCGATCAGCCCTCGGTCTGAGACCAGCGAAACTCTGCCCCCGTGTAGGTCCATGACACTCTTGACGATCGCGAGGCCTAGGCCTGCGCCACCTTCGCTTTCGCGTCCGCGCTGGAAACGGTCGAACACCTTAGGCAGCAGAGCTTCGGATAGTCCTGGACCATTATCGCGCACCTCAACCCACGCGGCATCGGAATTGCCCCGTCCGGCAATCGAGACGGATGACCCGCGCGGGGTATGCGTCAACGCGTTGCGGATAAGGTTTGAAACCGCGCGCTGCAGCAGCGCACGATCCGCCCACACCATCCCACCCTTGCCGCCCAGCGTGAGATCAATGCCGGCATGCTCGGCGGGCGCCGTGAAATAATCGGCGAGTACGCCGAGTTCGCGGTCCATATCGAGCCACTCGCATCTCAAGGCAACCGAGGTGTTCTCTGCCCGTGCGATGAAAAGTAACGCGTCCGTTATGAAGGTGAGTTCGTTGCACTGCGCCAGGATTTTTTCGATACCATCCTGATAGCG
>JBEBHI010000339.1:0-1577 GCA_040080935.1 Terricaulis sp. | reverse complement strand
GAGCCGAACAGGTTGCGCGAGCTTGGGCCGGCGCATGTGCTGATTGTCGGAGATCCGGAGCGTGGCGATCGGCGGCTGGAGCTGATCTCGGCGCCGACCTTTGGCATTGTCGGCGAAGCGATGCGGATCACGGGGCGCGTGATCGATGCGGGCGGCGATGCGCCGGTGGCGCTGAGCGTTTCGATCGATGGTCAGCGCGCCGTGAATACGACGGTGCGCGCGAACCGTGAGTTCTCGGTCGATATCCGGCTGACGCATCGCGGGCGGAATATGGTGATCGTTGAGGCGGCCGAAGGGCCGCAGGAGATCACGCTCTCGAACAATCGGGCTGCGTTTGCGGCCAATGGCGTACGCGATCGGTTGCGGGTGTTGCTGATTACGGGTGAACCGCATGCGGGTGCGCGCGTGTGGCGGAATTTGCTGAAGTCCGATCCGGCGGTGGATCTGGTGCACTTCTCGATTTTGCGGCCGCCGGACAAGCAGGACTTCACGCCGCTGAATGAACTGGCGTTGATCCCCTTTCCGACGGAGGAGCTGTTCGAGCGGCGCTTGGATGAGTTTGATCTCATCATCTTCGACCGTGCGCCGCAGCGCGGTATTTTGCAGGCCTACTATTTCTCGTCGATCGCGCGGCGCATCGAGCAAGGCGGCGCGTTGCTGATCACGGCTGGCGATCAGGAAGCTGGACTCGATGGACTTTATCGCACGGCGCTTGCGGGCATTCTGCCGTCGCAGCCGACGGGGCAAATTATCTCGCGGCCTTATCGGCCGACACCGACGGCGTTGGGTCAGCGTCATCCGGTCGTGCGTGGACTGCCCGATCCGTCGCGCTGGGGACATTGGACGCGGCAGATCGATGCGCGCGCGACGGGTGGGCAGACAGTTCTCTCCGGTGCGGATGGGCGGCCGTTGTTGGTGCTTGATCGCGCGGGGCGCGGACGCGTTGCGCAATTGTGGTCGGATCAACCGTGGCTGTGGGCGCGCGGTTATGATGGCGGCGGTCCGCACGGCGAATTGTTGCGACGCTTGATGCACTGGCTGATGCAAGAGCCGGAGTTGGAAGACGATAATCTGACGCTCGATCCTGGGCCGCGTGGTTTGGAGATCGAACGCTCGACACTCGGCAATGCGCCGGGGCCAGTGGAAATCATTTCACCGAGCGGTCAGCGTTCGGAAGCTGGCCTCGATGAAAGTGCGCCGGGACTTTATCGCGGCGTGGCGCCGGCGACGGAGCAAGGCTTGTACGAGGCGCGCAATGGAAACTTGCGCGCGTTCGCAGCTGTGGGACCACTCAATCCGCGCGAAGCTGGCGCGCTTGCGGCGACCCCGGAAATCTTGCGCCCGCTTGCGAATGCTACGGGCGGCAGCGTGTTTATGACGGGTGAGGATGGGCGGCGTTTGCCGGAAATACGCCGCGTTGATCGCGGTGCGAATGCACACGGCGGCGATTGGATCGGCATCGAGCGCAACGGCGCATACACGGTGCGCGCGGCGGTCGCTTCGCCGTTTGGACCGGGTTGGGCTTGGGCGCTGCTTGGCTTGGCGCTGCTGATGTGGGGCTGGCGCCGCGAAAACGG
>JBEBHI010000043.1:0-22173 GCA_040080935.1 Terricaulis sp. | reverse complement strand
TGATCGAAACGGCGTGGGCTTCGGCTTCGTCGTATCGCGGTTCGGATCGTCGCGGCGGCGCCAATGGCGCGCGTATTCGCTTGGCGCCGATGAAGGATTGGGAGGTCAATAAGCCGGCCCAGCTTTCGAAGGTGATTGCGAAGTTCGAAGCGATTCAAAAAGAAGCTGGCGGCAAAGTCTCGCTCGCCGACCTCATCGTGATCGGCGGCAACGCTGCGATCGAGAAGGCGGCGAAGGACGGCGGCGTCAACATCACCGTGCCATTCACGCCTGGCCGCGCTGACGCAACGGCGGAAGAAACCGAAACGCATTCGTTTGAGTATCTCAACCCGAAGGCTGACGGCTTCCGCAACTACGTCCGTAAGCCGATCATGGCCGTGGAAGAGCATCTCGTTGACCGCGCGCAATTGCTCGAACTTAGCGCGCCGGAAATGACGGTGCTCATCGGCGGTCTCCGCGTTCTGCAAGTCGGCGACGACAAGCTCGGTGTGCTCACCAGCAAGCCGGGCACGTTGTCGAACGACTTCTTCGTCAACCTGCTCGACATGGGCGTGCAGTGGAAGGGCGTCGGCGGCAGCCAAGAGACGTTCGAAGCGCGCGATCGCAAGTCTGGCCAGGTGAAGTGGACCGGCACACGCGCCGATCTCATTTTCGGTTCGCACTCGCAATTGCGTGCGCTTGCTGAAGTGTACGGCGCGGCCGATGCGAAAGAGAAGTTCGTGAAGGACTTCGTCAAAGCATGGGCGAAGGTCAGCGAACTTGATCGGTTCGATCTGCACCGTCCGCGTCCGGCCGGCGCACAATAACGTAAACGCACTGGCAGTGCGGGAGGGCGGCGCAGCAATGCGTCGCCCTTTTGCGTTTCAGAGTTTGCGAGAGGGGGCTTGTATCAATGTATGTCTGCGCTATGTGAGGAGAGCCAGGCCGGGCCCCTCTGGCGGTTCGATGCACACCATCGACCGTGATGTCGGACTGGAGGATTGCGAGTGAGCGGCGCCAGCTGCTCAGGTCCACGGCCCGCCGGTTACGCGCTTCACCCGCAATTCGTCAGCAACATCCCCGGCGCCTTCCAAGCGCCGGCTTCAGACGTGCGGACGGAGCATATGGATTTCATACTCAGCGAATTCGCTGGCCAGCCGATTTGGCTCTGGCTCAGCTTTCTCGGGATTGTCGGACTTTTCCTGTGGGTCGATCTCGGCCTGATCAACAAACGCGACGGCGTTATTTCGCCGGCAAAAAGCGCGATGATGTGGGCGGGCTTTGCATCGCTCGCAATGCTGTTCGGGCTCTACGTTTATTACGTCTATGAGCCGGATGCGGTGTTCTACAACTCGCCAGACAATCTCAATCAGCAAGCCGTCATTCAGTATTTCACCGGCTATCTGCTCGAGACGGCGTTGGCGTTCGACAACATCTTCGTCATCTCACTGATCTTCACGTATTTCGCCGTGCCGCGCGAATACCAGCACCGCGTGCTCTTCTGGGGCATTCTCGGCGCCATCGTTTTTCGGGCTCTGTTCATTTCCGCCGGCGCCGCGGTGGTGAACTCATGGACGTGGGTGTTGTATTTCTTCGCGGCGTTTTTGATCTGGACGGGTTGGCGGATGCTCGGCAGCGGCGAGCAGCACATGAACCTTGAGGACAATCGCATCCTCAAATTCGTGCGCAAGCACATGAAGGTGACGGACCGGATCGAGACACACAATTTCTTCGTGCGTCAGACCGATCCGAAAACGAATCGCTTGGCGCTGTTCGCAACGCCGCTCTTTTTGGCGCTGATCATGGTCGAAGCCGCGGACATCGTGTTCGCGGTGGATTCGGTGCCGGCGATCTTCGCTGTCACGCGCGATCCGTTCATCGTTTACACGTCGAACATCTTCGCCATCCTCGGCCTGCGTTCGATGTATTTCATGCTCGCCGCCGCCGTGGAGCGCTTCGCCTATCTCAAGTACGGCCTCTCGCTCGTGCTCGTGCTGATCGGCGTAAAGATCATCTGGAACTTCGGCCTGTCCAAGGAGCTGGGGTGGTTGCCGTATCTGGAGCCGCACTGGGCGCTGGTCGGCACGTTGGGCCTGATTGGTGGCGCGATCCTCTATTCGCTCTACCGAACCCGCAGAGTCTCGCATTGAACGAAGAGGGGCGGCGCAGCAATGTGCCGCCCTTTATTCGCGCAGCTTGCCCATCATGATTGTGTCGCGCACGCCGAGGTGCGTCTTCCAATTGCCGCGCAACACGCCTTCGCGCTGAAAGCCGCCGCGTAGGAAGAGCGAGATCGAGGCGTTGTTGTCGGGATCGATGTCAGCTGCGACGCGGTGCAAATCGAGCGGGCCGAAGCCGTAGTCGACGACGAGCTTCAACGCTTTAGACGCCAACCCGCGCCCAGTCGCGTCCGGTATCATTATGATGCCGATCTCACCGACGCCTTCGCGCTGCACGAATAACGCGATACGACCCAGCGCTGCGCCGCCGTCTTCGGTGATCGCCCAAACGTGCGCACCCTCCATCGCCATCGTGTCGGCGATATAGGCGCGGGTTTGCTCCACATCGCGGTGAGCGGGACCGGACCAGTAGTGGTGCGTGCGTTCATCGCCGTGCGCCGCGAACAGCGCCTCGGCGTCGCTGAGTTCAAGCGGACGCAGCACCGCGCCCGGTGTCTCAAGTGTGGGTAGACTCATGTTAGCTCTTCATCGCTCCGCGCAGATCGGCTGCGTCATAGATTTGCTCACGCAAGGCCCGCGCGAAGCGTTTGGCGTCGCCGCCATTCTTGCTCGGATAATAGGCGATGTTGCTCGGCTCACGCCCTAGCGCGCCGCGCACAATTGCCCGTGCTTCGTTCGACAGCTGGCTGCCTTCGCTGCAGATGAACACAAGCCCAGACGGACTGACGCCTTTGACCGCTTCGCCGACCTCCCACGCTACGTTCTCGCTGACATTGGTAATATCGATGATCGCAACATCCACTGCGCAAAGCGATGACGACACCGCCTCGCGCCAATGCGCGTCTGAAATGCGCACGATCGATGCGCCGCGACGGCCCTTGCCGCGCTTCAAGCGATCCAGCAGGTGAGGGAGCTTAGAGAAATCGTCCCGCTTGCCGCCAAACATCGCGCCTAGCGGACCGGAGATCGCGGCGAATAGGAAGATCAGCAGCGTCGTCGCCATCAGAGCCAGCGCGAAGATGAGGATGACGAACACGATCGCCAAACCATTTGCGAGACCTTGCCCGATCGCCTGTCCAATGGCCTCGCCGATATCGTTGGAATATTCGATGTGCTGATTGGCGATCTGAAGCTTCACGCTCTGATATTGCGTAAAGCCAGCGAAGGCGAGGATCGCGCCGATCGGCGCGAAGAAAAGCCAGAACGTGGGCGCAAGCCTGTTGCGGCGCTGCTCGAACGAGAGCTTCACGTCGCGATCCTGCAGCGTGATCGCGCTGATGCCGTGCCGGCTCAGCCGGTCGATGACTTGCGAAGGCCGGAAGGCGCTGCCTTTTTCAGTTTGGAACCGCCGCAGCCACATGGCCTGCACGCGTTGCGGCGTCATGGCCGAGCGGGCGGCGCTGTAGCTCCAGCCCGCCACGAGCCAGAACATCAGTGCGAATGCGAGGAATACGCCGGAGAGGATAAGGTCTTCGGGCTTTTCGGTATGACTGAGCGATTGGACAAAGAGCCAAAGAATGCCGCCCAACAGCGCGAGCGCCGGCAGCGCCGCAATCACCGCAAAGCATCCCGCTGGGCCACGATCGCCCTTGATCTGCTGACTGACGCTTCTCGCCATGGCCCGGTCCCTCCAGGGCCGAGTTTAGCCTCGCGGCGCTGGCTTTGCCATCAGCACACTATCGCGCACGCCCAAATCTGTGACCCGATTGGCTGTCAGCAGCGCTTCACGGGTGAAGCCCGCTTTGGCGAAGAGCGCGAGCGACGCTGCGTTCTCCGCGTCGATATTTCCAGTTAGCTTGGAGAGGCCAAGCTGCGTAAACGCGAATGTCTCGGCGCATTGCAACGCCTTAAACCCAAGCCCCCGGCCGTGAGCTGCCGCGCGCAGAACGATGCCAAGTTCGCCGATGCCAGCTTCGGGGACGCGCAATGCCAAGCGTCCGAGGGCTTCGCCGCCATCTTCCGTAATCGCCCATGCAGCGCGCGACATCGCCAGTGTATTGAGGATGTATGCCTCGGTCTCGGAAACGTCTTCGTGCGCACCAGCGTGGCGATAGCGCTGCACATTGGCATCGCTGAGCGCAACAAAGAGCGCCGGCGTATCGGTGAGAGCGAGCGGACGGAGAACGATGCCGGGCGCGGTGAGCGTCGGCGTTGCGGTCACGTCTCTGCCTTCAGCCGTTCGCTGGCGCGCTGCTTCACGCTCTCACTGCGTAACTGGCCGCATGCGGCAAGGATATCACGCCCGCGCGGAGTACGGATCGGCGAGGAATAGCCGGCACGGTTCAACACTTCGGCAAACGCTTCGATGGTGCTCCAGTCCGAGCACTCGTAATTCGTGCCGGGCCAGGGATTGAACGGGATCAGGTTGATCTTGGCGGGAATGCCTGCCAGCAGCTTCAACAGCGCCTTCGCCTCCGACAGCGAGTCGTTCACGCCCTTCAGCATCACATACTCGAACGTGACGCGCTTGGCGTTGTTGAGCGATGGGTAGGAGCGGATCGCGGCGAACAATTCTTCGAGCTGATACTTTTTGTTCAGCGGCACCAGCTGATTGCGGAGTTCGTCGTTGGTCGCGTGCAGCGAGATCGCCAGCATCGCGCCAGTGCGATCGCCAAGCTCTTTGATGCGCGGCGCAACGCCAGCGGTGCTGACGGTGATGCGGCGTCGGCCGATTGAGATGCCGTCGCCGTCCGAGATGACGTCGATCGCAGTGTCGACATTGTCCAAATTGTAGAGCGGCTCGCCCATGCCCATGAACACGATGTTCGTCATCTGACGATCGCCGTCGTTCAGCGGCCGCTCGTTCGTGGGCCACTCGGCCAGCGCATCGCGCGCGATCATCACCTGCGTGACGATCTCGGCGGAGGTGAGGTTTCGCACGAGCTTTTGCGTGCCGGTGTGGCAGAAAGTGCAGTTCAGCGTGCAGCCGACTTGAGAGCTGACGCACAGCGCGCCCGCTTTGCCGACGCCGGGGATGAACACCGCTTCCGCTTCGATGCCTGGGCCAAGACGGATCAGCCACTTGCGCGTGCCGTCCGTGCTGATCTGCTGCGTGACGATTTCCGGGCGATCGAGCGTGTAGTGCTCACTGAGCGTCGCGCGCAGCTCCTTCGCCACGTTGGTCATCACGGCGAAGTCGGTCACGCCGTAATGGTAAATCCAGCGCCACAATTGCTCGACGCGCATCTTCGCCTTCTTCGGCTCGACGCCGACGGCAATGAGCTTTTCGGCAAGCTCAGCCTTGGACAGACCGGCGAGTGAAGGCTTGGAGGCGGGATTTGTGGTCACTGGGCGCGTTATGGGGAGCGCCCGGGCCAGGAGCAATCCCCAACGCTGACTAAGTGCAATACGCGACCGCTATTCCGTGCGGACGGGAGGCGGCTTTTGCTTGAAATGCAGTTCCCGGAGCGTGATCACCAAAGTTGAGCCAATCACGATGAGCGCGCCGAACATGGTGATCAGGTTGGGCACTTCGTGAAAGAGCACGAGGCCGAACAGGATGGCGAAGACGAGACGCGTGTAGTCGATCGGCGCCATGGCGGCGGCGTCACCGAGCGCCATGCCCTTGATGTAGCAAACCTGCGTCACCAGCCCGAGCACACCCATCGCCGAGAGCAAGGCAAGATCGATCGGTTCGGGCCAACGCCATTCAATCACGGCGAGTGGTATCGACAGGACAAATCCGAGTACGGCCGACCACACCATCAGCACCGTGACCGAATGGTCGCGTGTCATCACCTTCATGCCGGTGATGGTCATCGCAAACAGCGCAGCAGATGAAAGTGCGGCGGCCGCTGGCCAGCCGACAGCGTTGGCGATTGAAGGCTGCAGCATGATTAGCACACCGCCGAAACCGATGAGTGTCGCGCCCAGCCGCCACGGCCCAATCTTTTCACCAAGGACAAAGATCGCCAGCGGCACGATCCAGAGCGTGCGCGTGAACGAAAGCGCGTTGGCCTCGGCAAGTGGCATTTCTTGGTACGCCCAAAATGCCAGAACCATGCCGATGGTGCCGGCGAGTGAGCGGAAGAGGAGGATGCCTGGCCGCGAGGTGCGGAAGGCGCCGGCCGGATCTTTCAAGATGATCGGCGCGAGCACGAGCAGACCAGCCGCTTGCCGGTAGAACGTCTGCAGCGCCGGCGAATAATCGTCGCCCAGATATTTGATCAGCGACGTCATCAAAGTGAACGTCACGGCCGAGCCGAGCATCCAGAGCGCGCCGCGCACGTTGGCGGAGAGCCTCCCATAGGCTGCGCTGATGTCGACCATGGCGGCCTTACTGCGCCGAGAGCGAACGATTCACAACGCCGGTGACCTTGCGGCAAAGGCCGCAACCGCATACCTTATGTGCAGTTGTCCACTGGAGCCGCCGATGGTCACGTTCTCAATCCTGACCGCGTTGTTCTTTTTGCCGACGATCATTGCTGGCGCGCGAGGTCACAACGCCGTGGCGATCTTCCTGCTGAACTTCTTCTTCGGCTGGACGGTGATCGGCTGGTTCTGGGCGCTGATCTGGGCGGTGACCGATCGTCCTCGCGTCGAATATATCTACGCTACGCGCTGAACCGCGAGCGCGTCTTCGACTTCGCGCAGCGTATTTTTCCCAAAATAGAGTTCGTCGCCGACGAAGAAGCTCGGGATGCCGAACGCACCGCGTTTGGCGGCGGCTTCGGTGTTCTTCATCAGCTTCTTTTTCACCTCGTGCTCCTGCGCGCGGGCGAGGAGGCGCGTTGCGTCGAGACCTGAGGCTGTGATCGCCTCGGTGGCCACCGCGGGATCGTCCATTTTCTTTGGCGCTTCCCACATGTGGTGGAAGACGGCTTCCGCGTATTGCGGCAGCACGCCCTCCATCTCCGCCGCCACGGCGGCGCGCATGATCATCAGCGTGTTGACCGGGAAGAATGGGTTCATCTGGAATGCGTCGAGCTTGTGGTTCGCGACGAACCGGCGAAGCTCCAACATTTCGTAAGCGAGCTTGTTGGGGATGTTGGCGAAAGCGAACATCGGCGCCTGGTTGCCCGTGAGCTTGAAGAGCCCGCCGAGCAGGACTGGCGTGTAGCTGAAACGAACGCCAGTGCGGGTTTCGATCTGCGGCAACACGCGATGTGCGAGGTAGGCGTTGGGGCTCGCGAAATCGAACAGAAACTCAGCTTTCGCCATCACCATTTCTCCCCGAACGGACGCAAATCCATCTCGAATGTCCATGCATCGCGCGTCTGCTGATGCAGCGCCCAGTAGGCGTTGGCGATGGATGCGGGCTCCATGAGTATGTCGGGCGGCAAGTTCGCCGCGACGTGGGCCCCGCGCGCTTGGGCGATGCGGTCGCGCACGAATGCCGTGTCCACGCCGGCGTCGATAACGAGGTGGGCGACGTGAATGTTCTGTGGGCCAAGCTCGCGCGCCATGGCTTGTGCGACGGCGCGCAAGCCCGCTTTGGCGCTGGCGAAGGCGGCATAGCCAGAACCGCCTCGCAGGCTTGCTGTCGCGCCAGTGAAGAAGATTGAGCCCTTACCATGCTTCAGCATAATCCGCGCGGCTTCGCGACCGGTGAGAAAGCCGGCTTTGCACGCCATCTCCCAGACTTTGAAAAACACGCGCTCCGTTGTTTCTAAGATTGGGAAGTTCACGTTGGCGCCGGGGTTGGCTATCACGACTTCCAGCGGCGCATGCGCATCGGCCGCTTGCAGGAACGCCGTGATCTCATCTTCCTTGCGCGCATCAAGCGCGCGCGCTTCGCAGGCGCCGCCGGCCGCTTCGATCTCGCGTTTGAGTGGCTCAAGCTTCTCGGCCGTGCGTCGGCCAACGAAAACCGTGTAGCCCTCGGCGGCAAACTTTCGCGCGATGGCTGAACCGATGAAGTCGCCGGCGCCGACGATGGCGCAGGTCGCGTTGCGGGTGGGCATGTTTCGCCTCCGTCTTGAACTCCGCCTAGTAAGTCTTGAAAGTGAACTGAGTCAATGGCAAACTGCGAACATGCGTTGGGATGATCTAGACCGGGCAAATTGCTCGCTTTCGCGCACGCTTGCCGTGATCGGCGATCGCTGGACGCTGCTTGTGCTGCGTGACGCGTTCTTGCGCGTGCGGCGTTTCGAAGATTTCCAATCGAGCCTCGGGATCGCGCGCCGTGTGCTGACGGAGCGATTAAAGCTGCTCGTGGACGAGGGCGTGCTGAAGAAGGTCGCGTATCAAGAACGCCCGGTGCGCCACGAATATCGCCTCACGGAGAAGGGGATCGGGCTCTATCCCGCGCTCGTCGCGCTTGTGCATTGGGGTGACGAACACTATGCCGGCAAGAAGGGCCCGCCGCTGCTGCACCGCCATCTGACATGCGGACACGATTTCAGATCAGTGATGACGTGCTCGGAGTGCGGCGAAGCCGTCGATCCGCGCGAAGTGAAGCCGCACGCTGGCCCAGGCGCAAAGAAGCGCGCTTAGCCTTTTGGCTTGGGCTTCGCGTTCATCTCAGGCGCCGGGCCACCTGGCATGATCGGGCGCGCGGGATAGCCGCCGTGCGCGAGCAGGCGGTCGTACATCACCAGCGCACCGGCGAGTCCGACGTTCACGCAGAACTTCGTTGGGATCTTCACAACATGCGCGCAGCGTTCGAGCAGCCATGGCGACAGCGATCCGCGCTCGCGGCCAAGCACATACGCCGCTGCTTGGGGATGTTGGAAACGCGGCAGCTCAATAGCATCGTCAGTCAGTTCAACGCCAACGAGCGCACATCCTTTGGGCAGCAGCAAATCTTCTTGTGTATCCCACGCATAGTACGGCACGTGATCGAAGCTGCGCGAGGTGTCGCTGTTATACGCCTCGCGCACTTTCGGGTGCGCGTTGATGGTGAAGAAGAAGCTCGCGCCAAATGCGTTCGCCGTGCGCATGAGCGCACCGAGATTCATCGGCTTCGAGATTTCCTCCGCCCCAATTCCGAAATAACCGCGCATCAGCCCCGGCGGCAGTTCGTGTATGGACCGCCGCGCGCGCCGTTGAGCATCGCTTCGTTGCCGTGCTCCCAGTACTCAACTGAGCCATTGGTGTAGCGCGTGCCCGAGCCCGCGACGACGCCGGGGAGATCGTAGACTTGGCCGCCGGCGAAAACCTCGGCGTTGCCGGCTTCCGTCAAGCGCATGCTGAACGCGGCGCCGCTATCGCAGCGCCAATCGGCGCGCGGGCCCGCTGGCGTCGTTGGTGAGGCACAAGCAGCGAGTGCAAGCAAAGCTGTAAGAGCGGCAAGAATTTTCATCGGAATTACCTCAGCCTCTGCGGCAAGCATTGTACGGGCCGCCACGCGCGCCGCCGACGGTCGCTTGGCCGCCGCTTTCGCGATATTCGACCGAGCCGTTGGAATAGCGGAGTCCCGAAGCGCCGGCGACGCGCGGCAAGTTATAGGTTTGCCCGCCTGCGAACACTTCGGCCGATCCTTCTCCTTCAGTGCTAATGCGCACGCTGAAAGCCGATCCGCCTTCGCAGCGCCACTGCGTGAATGGTCCGCTCGGCGTGCCACCGCTCGTGGTTGCGCAAGCTGCAAGCAGAGCTAGAGCGGTGAGTGCTGCGATAGTCTTCATGGCGTCACCTCTGTTCAAAACGTTTTCACTTCGCGCAGGCCAGCGGAGGAAGCGAGGCCGCGCTTCATGCCCTGACTCGCGAACGGCGCGGTGACGTTGCCCTTCGCGTCCACCGCGATCAAGCCGCCATAACCGCCAAGCTTACGCACATCTTCGATCACCGAAGCGCTAGCTTGTTCCAAGCTTTGCCCTGCGTAAGCAATCCGCGCGGAAACGTCCGCAGCGGCGTTCACGCGCATGAAGTATTCGCCGAGGCCAGTGCACGAGACGGCTGCACGTTCATCTGCCCAGCAACCGGCGCCAATGATCGGCGTATCGCCAACGCGGCCCGGCATCTTGCCGTGCAATCCGCCGGTGGATGTGGCGGCCGCGAGCTTGCCGTTCGTGTCGAGCGCCACGGCGCCAATCGTTCCGGCGCCAGGCAAGCCGCTCTCGGCGGCGACGTAGTAGTTCGTCGGATCGTCGACTTTCTCGAACCCTTGATCGCGGGCGAACGCACATGCGCCGGGGCCGACGAGCAACACATGTGATGTCTTCTCCATCACGCCGCGCGCCACGCGGACCGGCGAGATAAATCCCTGCAGCGCCGCTACCGCGCCTGCAGCGCGCGTCGAGCCATCCATCACGGAAGCATCAAGCTCAACCACACCCGCAGCGTTCGGCGCAGCGCCTTTGCCAGCGACATGCAAGCCGCTCGCTTCCAACGCGCCAGCCATCGCCGTCACCACATCGAGCGCGCTCATGCCTTTAGCGAGCATCGCCGCGCCCCGGTCTAGCAGGGCGGCCATGTGCTCTTCTTCAGCTTTGTACGCGCGCTCGGCGATAGCGCCGGCGCCGCCATGGAGGGCCAGCGCCCAGGTCGAACTCATAGGCGCTCTATAGACCTATTCGCCGATGGCCGCGCTATCGCGAGGCGTCACGTTTGTGGAACTCTTGCCGAACATGCCGTTCTTCCAGCCCACATAGAGCGCAACCATCGTGGAAGTCGGGATAAAGCCGTCGAAGACCTCGGTGACGTCGATCATCTCCAAGATGTTCACTAGCCCGATCGGCCCCCACATGGCGAACATCACCGCCGTTCCGACGCCGTCGGTGACCGTCCCGAACAGGGGGACGCGCCCCAACGTAAAGTCGAAAATGTCGATGACGACGGAAAAGGCGAGGCGCAGAAAATAGCCGTTGCGGGTCATACGCTAATTTTGGACCGCCAGCGCGCGAGCCGCTACAAGAAACCGCAACGACCACCAAACGCACTTTGGGAGACGACATGAAAGCGCTGCTCAGCACCAAGATCGGGCCGCCGGAAGAGCTTCAATACGGCGATGCACCTGATCCGGTGGCGGGCGAGGGCGAAGTCGTGATTGCGGTGAAGGCGGCGGGCGTGAACTTCCCCGACGCTTTGATCATCGAGGACAAATACCAGTTCAAGCCAGAGCGCCCCTTTGCGCCAGGCGGCGAGATCGCGGGTGTGATCGAAAGCGTCGGCGCTGGCGTGACCAACGTAAAGGTCGGCCAGCGCGTCATCGGCTCGCTCGGCTGGGGCGGCATGGCCGAGAAGGTAAAGACACAAGCCCAGCGCGTGCTGCCGATCCCGGATGCGATGCCCTTTGATGAAGCGAGCGCGTTCATCTTGACCTACGGCACGTCGTACTACGCGCTGAAAGATCGCGGCGTGCTGAAGGCCGGCGAAACGATGTTGGTGCTTGGCGCCGCTGGCGGTGTTGGTGTTGCGGCGATCGAACTCGGCAAAGCCATGGGTGCGCGCGTGATTGGCGCCGTGTCGAGCGAAGAGAAGGCCGCATTTGCGAAAGCAGCAGGTGCGGACGCGACAGTGATCTACCCGCCTGGCGCCTTCGCGAAAGATCAGAGCAAGGCCCTATCAGAGAGCTTCAAGCAAGTTACCGGCGGTGGTGCGGACGTAATTTACGACGCCGTCGGCGGCGATTATTGCGAGCCAGCGTTACGGGCGATGAACTGGAACGGCCGCTATCTCGTCATCGGCTTCCCAGCCGGCATCCCCACGCCGCCGCTGAATCTCACGCTGCTAAAGAGTTCGTCGATTGTCGGCGTGTTCTGGGGTGCGAGTGTGGCGCGTGAGCCGCAACTGCACCAAGGCAACGTCCGCGATCTCTTCAAACTTTACGCCGAAGGCAAAGTGAAGCCGCGCATTTCTGCTCGCTATCCGCTGAAAGACGGCGGAAAAGCCATTCGCGCGCTCATGGATCGCACCGCCACCGGCAAGCTTGTGGTGACCATGGAATGAGTCCGAGCGCGTTCATCGCGGCGGTTTGGATTGTGTGGCTCGTCACATGGATCCTCGCCGCCGGCTGGAGCGCGCGAACGGCTTCGCACCACGATCTCGGCGCCGAAAGCCCGAGCCGCGTGCTGACACTTGGCGCGGTCGTGATGATCCTTGCGTCCTATTTTCCGATGCCGAATTCGCAGCTCTGGCAGACCTCGCGTGAGATCGGTTGGGCGATGGCGGGTGTGGTTGTGCTTGGCCTGGGTTTCACCTGGGCGGCGCGGCTGCACCTTGGGCCGCTGTGGTCGAGCACATCGGCGCCGAGCGAAGATCACCGCATCGTCGATACGGGCCCGTACGGCGTCGTGCGGCACCCAGTTTACGCAGGACTTTTGCTCGCGGTGAGTGCCACAGCCGTGGAGAGCGGGCGCTTGGAAGCGGTCGGCGGCGCATTACTGTTAGTCGCGGCCATTTCGCTGCGGGCGAAGCTCGAAGAACGCCTTTTGCGCCGCGATCTTGGCGATGATGCCTACACCGGCTATCGCCGCCGCGTACCGATGTTGATCCCGTTCGCGAAAGTTGCGCCGCGTGCATCCAGCGAGCAGGGCGGCGGCGGTTAAGAGATAATCCGGCGTCATTGCGCCAACATATTCGGAGGAACGAATGAAACGCCGTGGACTTCTGATCGGGGCGCTGTTCGCGCTTGCCGCTTGCGCATCTACTCAGGCCCAAGCACCTGCCGCCGCTGGATTCACATCCGATCGCATCACCGTCGTGACGCGGGGTAGCGGGCCTGATGTCATTTTCATTCCGGGTCTCAGTTCATCGCGCGATGTTTGGAACACGACAGCAGATGCGCTTGATGATCACTACCGCGTCCATCTCGTGCAGCTGAACGGCTTTGCCGGTGCGCCGGTTGGCGCCAACGGCGATGGCCCGGTGTCCGCGCCGGTTGCCGAAGAAATCGCGCGTTACATCAGAGAAAATCACCTCAACCATCCCGCCGTAATTGGTCACTCCATGGGCGGCACCATCGGCATGATGCTGGCTGCGCGACATCCTGATGCTGTTGGCAAGCTGATGGTCGTCGACATGTTCCCGTTCATGGGCGCGATGTTCGGCGGCCCGGGCGCGACGGCCGAGAGCGTGACGCCAATCGCAGATCAAATCCGTGGTGTGATGCGGATGGCGCCGCAAGGCGTTGTCTCCGACCAAACGCGCGGCATGATCACGTCGATGGTGCGGACCGAAACGGCGCGACCGGAGATCATCGAGCATGCGCGTCTGAGCAATGTCGGCACAACCGCGAACGCCTTTCACGAACTGATCACAACCGATCTGCGTCCGGAACTGGCAAGCATCCGCGCGCCGCTGACTGTCCTCTACGTCATCCCGCCGCAAGCGCCGATCACACCAGAGCAATACGACGCTTACATGCGCACCTCCTACGCCAACGTGCCAAGTGCCCGCATCGTGAAGATTGAGGATAGCTACCACTTCATCATGATCGACCAATTCGATCGGTTCATGAGCGAAGTCCGCACGTTCCTCGGCTGATCAGCGCTTCTGAAAGCCAGCCAGAACTTCGCAAACCCAACGCGCCGCTGTCAGGGCACTGATGGCGGCGACGTCTAGCGAAGGATCAAATTCGGTGAGATCAACGCTCCGCACCTTCGGGTGCGTGCAAATGAGCCGTGTCGCATCGAAGAAATCTTGCACCGCGACGCCACCAAGCCGCGCTCCAGGCGCGCCTGGCATGGCGCTGCGTTCGACGACATCAATGTCAAAGTCCACGTGGATCACATCGCAACGTGACGCGAGACGCTCCAACGCGTTCGCTGCTATCGCGGCCAGCCCTTGCGCTTTGCACGCTGCCGCCGTCGCCACATAGATGCCGGCGTTCTTCGCTTTATCGTGAGCCTTCTTGGTGTTGGCGAAGGGCAGCAACCCGATTTGTGCGACGTGCGCGCCCGGCAGTCCATCTTCTAACAGCGCTTGAATTGGATTGCCGTTCGTTAGTCCGCAATCGGTATCGCGCAAGTCGAAATGAGCATCGAGCGTCAGCACGCCGACGCGCCGCAAGTCGGAATCGAGCGCATGCACGCAAGGCCGCGTGATCGCATTGTTGCCGCCAAGAACGATCGTGAGTTGGTGCTGCTGCGTGAGTGGCCCAAGTCGCTCCACGATCAGCGCCAGCGATTCCGCGGGCTGCAGATCTTCGATACCCACATCGCCGTCATCGAAAATGCGCAGCGCCGAAAGATCCGTCTCCGTTTCTAGGTCATAGACGCTCATCCGCTTCATAGCGGAGCGCACGACGTCCGGCGCCTCATTGCAGCGCCCGGGCGTGATTGAGCCCAAGCCCATGGGCGCGCCGAGCAATGCTACCGGAGCGGATGCGTCTTGCGTCAGCAAATCAGCAGCGGAGAACCAGGAGCGGCAATCTGAATCGGTCGTCATGGGCGGATCATTGGCGCGCCGGCGCGGCGCAGTCTATAGAGCGCGCATGTGGGACACGCTTTGGGTTGACGCAAACCTCGCCACGATGGCGCCCGGCAAGCCGTATGGCGCGATCGAACGCGGTGCCGTGGCCGCGAAAGACGGACGCATCGTTTGGATCGGCCATGCAGCCGACCTACCGAAGGCGCCGGACGAACTTTCACACGACGTACGGCGCTGCGACAACGCCTGGATCACGCCCGGTTTTGTCGATTGCCACACTCACCTCGTGTTCGGCGGTGATCGCGCCCGCGAATTCGAACTTCGCTTGCAAGGCGCGAGCTATGAAGAAATCGCGCGGGCAGGCGGTGGCATCGTTTCCACTGTCGCCGCGACGCGCGCCGCGACGCGTGAGGAACTCACCAACAGCGCTGCGCGCCGCCTTGCTGGCCTCACCCGCGAAGGCGTCACTACGATCGAGATCAAGTCCGGCTACGGCCTCGATCTCGAAAACGAACTCAAAATGCTCGAAGCCGCTGGAGATCTCGCGCCGCGCGGCAACGTCCGCGTCAAGCGCACCTTCCTCGGCCTTCACGCGCTGCCGCCCGAGTTTAAGGACGATCGCGCCGCTTACGTCCAACTCGTCGCCGACGTGATGATCCCGGCCGTCGCTGCAGCAGGCGCGGCAGACGCCGTCGACGCGTTCTGCGAAAACATCGGCTTCACCGCCGAAGAAACCGACTACGTGTTTTCCGCTGCGCGTTCGAATGGCCTCGACGTAAAACTTCACGCCGAACAGCTCAGCAACCAGCACGGCTCGGCCCTCGCCGCGCAACACAAAGCACTCTCGGCCGATCACCTAGAATATCTCGACAACTCCGGCATCGCCGCGATGGCGCGCGCCGGCACAGTTGCCGTGCTTTTGCCTGGCGCGTTTTACTTCCTGCGCGAGAAGCAACTCCCACCCGTCGATGCGCTTCGCAAAGCCGGCGTCCACATGGCCGTCGCCAGCGATTGCAATCCAGGCACCTCGCCAATGACTTCACCGCTCGCCGCGCTCAACATGGCGTGCACGCTCTTTCGTTTGACGCCGGAGGAGGCGCTTGCCGGCATCACGCGCGAAGGCGCGCGCGCGTTGGGAATTCTCGATGAAGTCGGCACACTTGAGATCGGCAAGGCTGCCGATCTCGCGATATGGGACATCAAGTCGCCAGCCGAACTCAGCTACTGGCTCGGTGCGCCGTTACTGAAAGAACGCGTGTTAGCAGGACGCGTCGTCTAGCGACGCATCACTTCGCGCACGGTGTTCGATTGCAAGGCCGCAATGCGCGCTGTGGCTTCCGCATCACCGGCTGCGTTCGCCAGAATGAAATCCGCGCCATTGCGCATTGCATCAGGCCCGCTCGCGCCCGCCGCCTGCTGACCACCGATCAGATTGTGGTGACCGCCGGCATAGACCAGCGCGATCTTGTTGCCGACCGGGCTGGTTTCAAACGGATAGAGGTGATCGCGCCAATTGGTGATGCCGGCGTCCTCGACCGTGTCTTGATCACCAGTGACCAGCAATGTCGGCGCCGTCAGTCCGGCGTAGCTGTGTTCATTCACAAGTCCGGGCACGCGCCCCGCAGACGAGAACGCGACCACCGCTCTCACCGGCGCTAGCGGTGCGGGCACAGCCGGCGGCAAACCACCGCCGGTGATCAGTGACATCAGCGCTCCATAGGAATGGCCGGACACCGCTTTCGGCGCATCTGGCGCCAGCGACGCGAGCAAGTTGAAGCCGGCGACCATGTCTTCGCAACGCGCGCCAAAACCGGCACGCCGATCGAACTCAGCGTGACGGGGGTGGTCGAGGGAATCCACATGCAACGGCGCGACGATCAAAATCCCCGCATCGCGGTAGATATTCGTCAGTGCCTCGTAATTCTGAGGCTTGCCGCCTTGTCCGTGACTGAACACGATGGCCGCGCGTACTGTGGCTGGGCGCCAGATGCTGAAGGTGACAACCCGTCCGTTGCTTACGGTGATGTCGCTCGCATCGTCCGGCGTCGCGCTTGCGATGGGCGAGAGTAGTGCGGCTGCGGCCAGCGCCGTAGCGCCGCCCAGAAGTGTACGGCGGCTGTGGACGAAATGAGCCATGAGGTGAGGATCTCCGCGTTTGGCGCATCTTAGGTGGTGAGCCAACCCGGCGCCACGGTGCGATGCCGTGACATTGGACGTGGACCTCACGGCAGGCTAACACCCGCCTCAAAATTCCGGGAGGAAACATGGATCCCCGTCGCGATCCGTCGCGCGTCATTCGCGCGCCGCATGGTACGACGCTAAGCTGCAAGAGCTGGCTCACCGAAGCGCCGTTGCGCATGCTGATGAACAACCTCGATCCGGATGTCGCCGAGCATCCGGAAGACCTTGTTGTGTACGGCGGCATCGGCCGCGCCGCGCGCGACTGGGCGAGTTATGACAAGATCGTCGAAACTCTGCGTCGTCTCGAAGAAGACGAGACGCTGCTGATCCAAAGCGGCAAACCCGTTGGCGTTTTCAAGACGCACGCTGACGCGCCGCGCGTTCTGCTCGCCAACTCAAACCTCGTCCCGAAATGGGCTACGTGGGAGCACTTTGACGAACTCGATCGCAAAGGCCTCATGATGTACGGCCAGATGACGGCTGGCTCGTGGATTTACATCGGCACGCAAGGGATCGTGCAGGGGACATACGAAACGTTCGCCGAAATGGGCCGCAAACATTTTGGCGGCGACTGGAAGGGTAAGTGGATTCTGACCGCGGGTCTCGGCGGCATGGGCGGCGCGCAACCGCTCGCCGCAGTCATGGCTGGCGCGTGCTGCTTGGCAATCGAATGCCAAAGCGATCGCATCGATAAGCGCCTGCAGACGCGCTATCTCGATAAGCGCGCCGAAACGCTTGATCAGGCGATGGCGATGATCAACGAAGCGTGCGCGAAAGGCGAGGCGATTTCCGTTGGTCTGCTCGGTAACGCCGCCGAGATTTTACCCGAGATGGTGAAGCGCGGCATCCGCCCCGACGCCGTTACCGATCAAACCTCGGCGCACGACACCGTGAACGGCTATCTGCCTGCTGGCTGGACTGTCGAACGCTGGAATAAAACCCGCGCGCAAAACCCAGAAGCTGTGCGCGAAGCCGCATGCGCTTCAATCGCCGTGCACGTGAAAGCCATGCTCGACTTTCACAACGCGGGCATCCCGACCGTCGACTACGGCAACAACATCCGCCAAGTCGCGAAGGACAACGGCGTCGCCGACGCCTTCGCCTATCCCGGCTTTGTGCCCGCCTACGTGCGTCCGCTTTTCTGCCGTGGCATCGGCCCGTTCCGTTGGGCTGCGCTCACCGGCAATCCGGACGACATTGCCAAGACAGACGCCAAAGTTAAAGAACTGATCCCGAGCGACGCGCATCTCCATCGCTGGCTCGACATGGCGAAAGAACGCATCGCGTTCCAAGGTTTGCCAGCGCGCATTTGCTGGGTTGGACTCGGCCAACGCCATCGCCTCGGTCTCGCGTTCAACGAGATGGTCGCGAAAGGGGAGATTGGCCCGCTCGTGATCGGCCGCGATCACCTCGATAGCGGCAGCGTTGCATCGCCGAACCGCGAAACCGAAAAAATGCGCGACGGCAGCGATGCTGTCAGTGATTGGCCGCTGCTCAATGCGCTGCTGAACACAGCGGGCGGCGCGACTTGGGTGTCGCTGCATCAGGGCGGCGGCGTTGGCATGGGTTATTCGCAGCACAGTGGCGTGGTCATCGTGTGCGACGGCACCGAAGCCGCCAGCAAACGCATCGCGCGGGTGCTCTGGAACGATCCCGGTACCGGCGTCATGCGCCACGCCGATGCCGGCTACGAAGAAGCGCTCGATTGCGCTCGCGAACAACATCTCGATCTGCCTGCGCTGGACATTCGCTAGATGAAACTCACGCTCCAACAGCTTCGCGCCATTTGGTCTGGCAAAAGCAGTCTCACGCTGGACGCCGCCGATTATCAACGCATCGACGCGTCCGCCGCCGCCGTCACCAAAGCGCTCGCCACCGGCGCTGCGCTCTACGGCATCAATACCGGATTCGGAAAACTCGCCTCAAAGCGCATCGACGCTGATCAGCTTGAACAGCTGCAGCGCAACCTGGTGCTCTCGCATGCTGTTGGCGTTGGTCCTGAGCTCGGCGAACGCGTCGTGCGTCTGGCGATGGCGATCAAGGTCGTCACATTGGCAGCGGGCCGCTCCGGTGTGCGGCGTGTTGTTGTCGATACGCTTGCGAAGCTGCTTGCGGCCAACGCGCTGCCGATCATCCCAGCGCAAGGCTCAGTCGGCGCCTCCGGTGATCTTGCGCCGCTTGCGCACATGTCGTGCGCCATCATCGGCGAAGGCGATGTGCGGTTGAATGGCGAGAAGATCAGCGCAAGCGATGCATTGAAGCGTATCGGCTGCCAACCGGTTGTGCTCGGCCCAAAGGAAGGCCTCGCGCTGCTCAACGGCACACAAGTGTCGACCGCGCTCGCGCTCGATGCACTGTTCCGCGCGCAAGATGTGTTTGACGCCGCGCTCGTTTCGGGCGCCATGTCCACCGACGCAATGAAAGGCAGCGACGCGCCGTTCGACGAACGTATTCACACGGCGCGCGGCCAAAAGGGACAAATCGAAGTCGCCGCGCGCCTGCGCGCTTTAATGGATGGTAGCGACATTCGCAAATCGCATCTCACAGGCGACGATCGCGTACAGGATCCGTATTCCATCCGCTGCCAGCCGCAGGTCATGGGCGCGTGCCTCGATGTCTTGAACAGCGCCGCCGCAACGCTGGAGATCGAGGCCAACGCCGTGACCGACAATCCGCTGGTCTTCGCCGAAGACGACGCGATTCTTTCCGGCGGGAATTTCCACGCGGAACCCGTCGCCTTCGCCGCCGACATGATTTCGATGGCCGCAGCCGAGATCGCCTCAATCAGCGAGCGCCGTCTCGCGGTTCTGATTGACCCGGTGCTCTCAGGCCTCCCGGCGTTTTTGGTGAAGGAGGGCGGACTGAACTCTGGCTTCATGATCCTGCAAGTCACCGCCGCCGCGCTCGTCTCAGAAAACAAGACGCTCGCGCACCCAGCCGTCGTGGATACGATTCCGACCTCCGCGAACCAGGAAGATCACGTTTCGATGGCGACCTTCGCTGGTCGCAAGGCCGGCGACATCGCGCGCAACGCCGCAAATGTCATTTCGATCGAGTTGCTTGCCGCCGCACAAGGCTTGGATTTCCACGCGCCGCTCAAAACATCGCAGGCATTACAGCAGGCCTTGGCGAAAGTGCGCAGCGTGTCCGCCAACATGGAACGCGATCGCTCGCTCGCCGGCGACATCGCGCGCGTGTCTGATTTGATCGAGGCAGGCGCGTTCGCGCCTTAGCAGCCTTCGGGATCGAGCACCCAGCCGAGCAGTTCGCCATCCGCGCCGCGTACCTCTGGCGCCACGTAGCATTCGCCGCCAGGATTATCGCCGGGCGCTCGGACGAATTGGATCGCATCCGCCGGCGGCTCATCAAGAGCCGGAAGCACCGTCGCGTTCGCGGGATCCGTGTTGTCATCTGGAACGACGCAATCGAGATCGCCGGCCTCGCCGGGGAGACGCAACGTTCTAACCGCTACAGGGTTGATGGTGACGACATGCCGATCGGGCGCGAGCGCCAGGCACGCATCAATCAGCGGCAAGCGCTCGATGATCGGTTGTGCGTTTGGATATTGCGGGCCGGATGGTGGTGCAGGCGTTGGCGCCGTGCTTTGCCCGCACGCGGCGAGTGTCATCAAAAACGCGATTGCAATTGCACGCATGGATCAGCCCCTTGCCTGAACGACATTGATGACGCCGCAAATGATCAATGCCTGCGCCGCCACATAAGTCCACCATACGACCGGCGCCGTCCAGCGCCGCGCTGACGCGTCGGGCGGCAAACGGAAGAGCTCCGCCGCCAAAATGAGATCGCTCGCCAGGAAGCTCACGGCGCCAATCATCGCCGGCCAACCAGCCCATGGAAGCCACATAGCGACGATCGCCATTGCCGAAATCGCCCCGGCGTAGATCATCGCGACCAGCGGCACCGCGCCGAGTTTTCGTCGCCAAACAGCCAGACTGATTGTCATGAGCACGAAGCCGGCGAGCGGCGCGAACGCTGTGAGGGGCGGCCGCGTATCTGCTTCGCCGTTCACGAACATGAGCGTGGCGACGATCAAAATCGGCAACGAGACGCCAAGCGCAACGAGCGCAGCGATCGTCAGAGCGCTGCTGATCGGCGCCTGTTTGAATTCCGCGGTTCGCCAAAACCAAATGAGGAACGAGAGCAGGAAGAGCCCGATCCCCACCATCGCCGCGTAGCGAGGCCAAAGCGGCGCGTTATCTCCGGAGAAAAACCAGATCGCGCCGAACATGATAACGAAGACGAGCTGCGCCAGCAGGAAGGCGAGGATGCCAAACGGCAGGGTCCACTTCGCCTTGAACGCCAGGAAGAAGTCTCCGAACGCCGAGAGGATGATCGCGACGATCAGCGGGAAGGGCGCGTGGGCGCTGATCAACGCCGCTGCCGTCGCGCCCATGAAAAGCGTCTTGACCAGAGCGCGAACGAAGCTCGGCGGCCGTTTCAGAAAGTAGAGGCCGTACGCCACGGCAGCCGCTCCGCCCAACGCGGCGAGCGCCCAGAAAATTGGGCCAATCGATATTCCGCCCATCGTTTGGCCCTTCGATTCCGCCGCCGTTCAGATCAAGGTGGTACTACCAGGGGTGAGATACGGGGAAGTGGGCATGGCGACGAAGCTGTGGCGTTTGACAATGTTTGCGGCTGCGTCCGTCGCCGCCTTGCTCGCGGCCTGCGCCACCCCGCAGACGCGAGAAGAGCTTGAGGGGCAGGCTTGGACCGCTGCCGTTTCGAACGACTTTCCCGCTGCCTACGAAACCTTCCTCGGCGCCTACGACGGCGGCCCGCACGCGCAAGCCGCGCGGCAGCGCATCGCCGAACTCATGGTGCTTGAGCGCGAGGCCTGGGGCAGGGCGCGTCAGGTCAACACCGAGGCTTCCTACGATGAATACCTCGACCGGTTCGGCTGGGGCGCCAACGCACAGGAGGCGGATCAGCGTCGCGCCGTGCTTGCCGCGCCGCGCTTGGCAGCAGAGGAGCGTTCAGCGTGGGCCGAGACGGCCCGCATCGACCGGATCGAAGGCTACGAGGGCTTTCTCAACACTTGGCCGAACGGCGCGCACGCTGAAGAGGCGCGCGACCGCTTAGGCTATCTCTGGAACACGGATGAAGGCGCTTGGGTGCGCGCGCGGCGTCTCGATTCAGTCGGCGGCTACGCTGATTTCTTGCGCGCCTACCCGCGCTCTCCCTTCGCCGCGGATGCGCGCCGCATCCTCGACGACTATCGCCAGCGCGATGACTGGGCCTGGGACAGCGCGCGCCGTCGCGATGAAGTGCGCGAGTACGAACGCTACCTGCGCGATTTCCCAGATGGATATCACCGCTCCGATGCCGAGCGCCGCGTCTACCAATTGCAGGCGGATGACCGCTTGGCTTGGGATCGCGCCACGCGCCGCGATTCAATCGACTCCTACGATTATTATCTCTCGACCCAACGCGACGGCGAGTTCCGCGATCGCGCCCAGCGGCGCATTCGTGAACTGCGTGATGCGATGGGCAATCCGCCGCCGCAGCCGCCGCCGGTCACGCAACCACCACCACCACCGCCTGGCCCGCTGCCGCCACCGCGCCC
>JBEBHI010000187.1:0-6168 GCA_040080935.1 Terricaulis sp. | reverse complement strand
GCCATCGGAGAGCCGCCCCCAATACGGGCTCGCGAGCACCCACAGCAGCGCCGAGAGCGAGAATATCCAGCCGACGCTGGCGTCACCGAGATTGAGTTCGCGCACCAAAGGCGGCGCCACCGCCAGCAACATCGAATTGCCCGCGCCGATCACGAGCATGCACGTCCACAACAAGCGAAATTGCCTGTTGCGTCCGATAGGCGCCGTGTCCGCTGCCGGTGGCGCGGAAAATGGGTCTGGGCCTGGGGAGTCCGCCATGAGAGCGGCTCTTGCTACGCCGAATCCGCGACGCGGGGAAAGAGCGCTTTGGCCGCTATTTGCTGGAAGTGGCCGGCGTGGGCGCGCGCAGATGGCACCGCACGCCCTCCGGCTCGAACGTCAAATCAACGACGCCTGCGAACGCGGCCTTGAGATTGGTGGTCAGTAGCGATGTCCCAAATCCGGTTCGCGTTGGGGGAACGACCAACGGCCCGCCGCGCTCGCGCCAGGTAAAGTTCAATTCGCCGTTTGCCTCGGCCCACGAAATCTCGACCACACCGGTCTCGACGGACAGGGCTCCGTACTTCGCAGCGTTGGTAGCAAGTTCGTGGAGCGCCACCGTCAACGCATGTGCTTGACGGCCATCGAGCGCGACATCCGGTCCAGAGATCAAGAAACGATCGTTGTGCGAGGCATGCGCGGCAAGCGCCTCTCGCAAGACATGCGAGAGCATCGCCGCCTTGGTCTCCGCGTCGATCAACAACGCCTGTGCGGCCGCGAGCGCGCCAAGGCGCGCGTTAAAGTCAGCGACGCGCGCAACATCCGCATCACGGAACGTCTTCCGCGCCATCGCTTGAATGACCGTGATCAGATTGCCGATGCGATGCTTGAGCTCTTGCGACACCAATTCGCGCTGCACGCCAGCCGCCTCGGACGAGGCGAGCGCGGCGCGCAGTCCCTCATTCTCGGCGACAAGGTCGATCAAATGCTCCGGCTCAAGCCGGAGATCGGGGCGATGCTCAGAGGCGTTTGAGATTCTCGGTGTCCTGCGCGGCCCCGGGAAAGGGGAACTTTCCGAGAGTACGGTAGGCGACAATATCACGTCTCTCTGCCGTCCCCTAATTGACGGCCTGGCGCGGCCCGGAGGTGGCCAAGCACGCTACATCAATTGATCTGTGGGTCCCGAAACGTGCGCGAGAGCAGCGCGTCGGCTTTCCAGACTTCAACGATGAAGTGGCGCGGCAATTCGATCCGTGCGTGTGCGTTGGCTTCCGCATCGGTGTTGAACGGCAAGAACTCGGATCGTTCGGTGATGCCGCCCTTGTCTAGATATTTGACAGAGTAATTCATGTGATCCGCTCCGCGGACTAACGTCAGGCTTAGTCGCCCCGCCCGACGCCGGGAGACCCCGCACGAAATCTCCCGGCGATGTAGTGTTTAGCTCTTCTTCGTTTCGGCAGGCGCGGCAGCAGGCGCAGGCGTCACGATTGCCTCAGGCTTCGCTGCGTCCGCAGGCTTAGCGGTTTGATCGGCAGCATTGCTCGCAGGCGCGTTCGGCGCCTTGTTGGGCTCGTTCGGCATGATTTTGTTTTTCTGAAAGACGTCAGAGGTTGTCTGACATTACGCACGTGGTGCGGCGCTTGAGGCGTTACAATGGTGCGCCACGCGAATAGTCGCGCGCACGCGTCAACTACGCACTGGCGCAACAACCGTCGCCTTGTTCCCTTTTTTGCGCAAAGACTCAGCACCGGCGTCCGCGCCTTCTGTTGCTAAGCTGAGCGAGCGATAATCGCCGTAGAACTCTCCATCCAACGTCACGCGCCAGATGCTGTGCCTTTCGCTGATCTGAAAGGTCGAGACGGTTTGACTCATATCGCTGCCGCCAGTCGTTGCGAGCGGCTGCGAAGCGCGATCATCAAGGCAGGATGCAAATCGGTCTCGTCATCGCCAATGCGCCCAATTGCGTGGGTTATGATTTGATGGACGACCAGATAGGCCTCGTTCACGTCATTCGTGATCTCGTTTGCGCTCGTGCGCAGGCTTTTGCCCTGCCTCAGCAATCTCGCCATAGGTGTCATTTCGCGCACTCCACGCGCCATCGACCGCCCTCGGGCGGTAGAAAACGAGTCATCTTGTTGCTGAAGATCAGAGCGTAGCACGCGCCGCGCGGCTTTACGTCAACAATCGCAGCGGCGTGAGCGCCTAGCGCACCGTAAAATTGAAATACATCTCCGGATGCGGCTCGCCTTCGAGCGTGAAGTGCCACCATTCTTCGCGCAACGACCTAAACCCGTGCTCGCGCATCACGCCTTGCAACATCATCCGGTTCGCGCGCGCTGTGGCGCTGACGGTCTCATCCGTCGGCCATGAGCGCGTGTCGAAGAGATCGAACGGCGATCCCATGTCGATCTCAACGCCGCTCGACAGATTGATCACGGTCAAATCCATCGTCGAGCCACGCGAATGCCCAGAGCGCTCGGCGATATAGCCGAGCGCAAAGAGCTGGCTCTTGTCGACGTTCGGATAAAACTCCGCCTTGGTGCTTTGATCGGCGAGATCAGCAGCCCAGCGCGCAAAGTCCGCGACCGCACGCTGCGGGCGATAACAATCATAGACCTTCAGCCCCAACCCGCGCGCCGCCAGTTCCGCCTGCACGCGCGCCAACGCATCCGCGGCCTCACGCGTCAGAATGCAGACAGGCGCCTCATAGCCATCGACGCGCCGCCCTACAAAATTGTGCGCGCCGGCATAGCGCATCTCCACGCTCAGCCCCGGCACAACCTGCGCCGCATCCACAAAACCCTCAGGCCGCTCCACCGCCGCATGCGCACAAGCGGCGAGGGCAAAGAGCAAAGCGAAAGCGCGCATCCAACCGTTCACACGTCTCTCCATCGCGCAACGATAGCCCATTTCGTAAACCGGGGTTGATCTCTCTTAAGCCCCATTAGTGGTTTTCTGATCGTCAACCGAAACGGCGCGTTAAGCGCGTTCGGGCATAACGCGCTGTCGGCAGAATGCCTTTTAGTTAAAGCGCGCTAAACCATGTTTTCGATCATCGGCCTTGTTGGCGTTCTCGTCATCATCTTCGGCATTTTCTTGGTCGAAGGCGGCAGCATGGAAGTGCTGGCCGAAGCCGCGCCGATGGAATTCGCCATGATCTTCGGATCGGCGCTCGCGGCCCAATTGGTTGCTAACGATTTAAGCGGTCTCATCAAAATGGGCGGCGGCCTCGGCCAGGTTATGGCCGGGCCGAAGTGGAAGAAGCAGGACTATTCTGATCTGCTCGCTTTGCTCTTCCAACTGACCAAGCTGATGAAGACCAAAGGCGTCGTGGCGCTCGAAGCGCACATCGAAAAGCCGGATGAAAGCGCGATCTTCCAGAAGTATCCGAAGATCCTCAAAGACCATCACGTCACGCACTTCATCTGCGACACGCTGCGGATGATGACGATGAACCTCGACGATCCGCACCAGGTCGAGGACGCGATGGAAAAGCAACTCGAGAAGCACCATCACGAAGCGCAGATGCCCGCGCACGCGCTGCAGAACATGGCCGACAGTTTACCCGCGCTCGGCATCGTCGCGGCCGTGCTCGGCATCGTCAAAACGATGAGCCACATCAACGAGCCGCCTGAAGTGCTTGGCTTGATGATCGGTAAGGCGCTCGTCGGAACATTCTTGGGCGTGTTGTTGGCCTACGGCATCGTGGGGCCGCTCTCATCGCGCCTCGGCGCCATCGTCGATACCGACGCGCAATTCTACAAAATCATTCGCGATGTGCTCGTGGCGCACTTGCACGGCAACGCCGCGCAAGTTTCAGTGGAAATTGGACGCGGCTCAGTGCCGAGTTCGCTGCAGCCAAGCTTCGCGCAACTCGAAGAAGCGTTGGCAACAGCCGCCGAGGCCTAGTGCCAGGCCTGACTTCGCTGCGCGGAGCTATGCAGATATGCATGAGCCCGCCGCGCTCAGACGCTTGCCAATGAAGTTAATCCTTGGCATGGAGTGGCCTCCTTGCGTTGGGGGTAGACCCTGACGCTGAGACGAGGGGTAGTAACCTATGACGAAGATCCAAATGGGCGTGGCTGCTGCTGCTGCTGCCGTTCTCGCCTTCGGCGTCGCGGCCTGCGGCCAAACGACGGCGACGACGGAAGAGCCTGCTGCAACCGCCGAAACGACGACGGAAGCTCCGGCTGAAGCCCCGGCTGACGCCGCTGCGACCACGGATGGCGCTGCGACGACGACCGAAGCTCCGGCCACGACGACCCCGTAATCTACGTTTCGACGTAAGATTTCGCTGCGAGCCGCCCGAAAGGGCGGCTCGTTTGCGTTTAGGCTGTCTTATGCCGCGTCTGCCCCCAGCGCCCGATCTGGAATGGAGTGAGGACGGCTCCTCGCTTCGCGCGGCCGCGTTCGGGGACATTTACTTTTCCAAGGATGGAGGCCTCGCCGAGGCTGAAGCGGTGTTCCTGGCAGGAACTGGTTTGCCCGAATTATGGCAAAATAGGGATCGTTTCGCCCTGTGCGAGCTTGGTTTCGGGTCGGGTTTGAACATTCTGGCGCTTTGGAGCGCCTGGAAAAAGACCCGCATACCTCATGCGCAATTGCATATCTCGACCATCGAGTCATTCCCTCTAGCAAGGGCTGACGCCGAGCGAGTTTTGTCAAATTTTTCAGAGGTTTCCGAGCTTTCGGAGAAGCTTCTAGCGAATTGGCCGGTACGTGCGTACTCCCCGCAACGGCTCTGGTTTCCCGAAGACGGGCTCTCGCTGACACTCTTCACAGGCGAGGCGGAAAAGGTGCTCGCGGGCCTGACGGGCAGCTTTGATGCTTGGTTCCTTGACGGATTTGCGCCCGCCCGAAATCCCGAAATGTGGTCGCCGGCGCTGTTTCAGCAGATTGCCCGGCTCAGTGCTCCTGGAGCGCGGGCTGCGACTTTCACTGTGGCGGGGGATGTCCGTCGCGGGCTCGAGGCCGCCGGATTCGCTGTCGAGAAGAAACCGGGCTTTGGAAAAAAGCGAGAGCGGCTTGAGGCGCGGTTCGTGGAAGCGGGCGCCCCGCCACCGGTGGCGCCGATCTACCCTTACGCCGGCTGCAATCCCAAGCGCGTGGCCGTGCTGGGTGCTGGGATTGCAGGCGCGAGTGTAGCGCAGGCTCTGGTTCGGCGCGGCGTTGAGGTCGTCGTGCTGGAGGCGGCGCGCGAGCTGGGGGCAGGCGCAAGCGGCAATCCGGCCGGCCTGGTGATGCCGCGGCTCGATCGCGGCGGAGCGCTGAGCGAGGTTCACCTGGCGGCGTATCTCAACGCGATCGCCCTGTACGAAGCTCTGAGTGTCATTAAAGCGTGCGGCGTTGAGCAGCGCGCGTCGAGCGATGGGACAGAGGCGCTAGACGATCTCCTCAACGATCCGCCTCTGCCCGCAGACTGGTTTTCGCAACTGCCCAACGGTGCTGCGTTTCATGCGCGCGCAGGCGTGGTGATGCCGCAGCGGGCGATTGCGCGCATGCTCGACGGCGCGCAGGTGATTTTTGAATCGCCCGTGCAGCGCCTCGATCGCGACGGCGACGGTTGGATCGTACTCGCGCCCGACGGCCGCGCGCTTCTGAGGGCGGATGCCGTCGTCCTCGCTTGCGGCGCGGCGCTCACGGCATTTGAGCCAGCGTCGTTCCTGCCAATTGCAATCTCATATGGTCAGATCGAATGGGGGAAGGGCCCGGCACTCGATCACGCGCTGACACGCGGAAGCTACGTCGCGCCGTTTGATGGCGGCGTTCTCTTCGGCGCCACGTTCGACAAGCAAGCCGCACCAGAGATGCTCGACGCGCGTTCGCGCAATCTCGCGGCTTTGCGTGAGCTGGCGCCGGAAATTGCCGCGAGCGTCGATGAATCGTCGCTGCGCTCGCGCGCCTCAGAACGCGCGACGACGCCGGATCGCGCGCCGATCGCAGGATTGCTCCCCGACGCCGAAGCATGGTTAGCGCAGTATGCGGATCTCGCGCATGGGCGCGCCGCAAATCCAAACGCGCCGCCGCCGGCGCACGCCGGCATTTACGTTATCGGGGGGTTAGGCGCGCGTGGGCTCACATTAGCGCCTCTGCTTGGCGAAGTTCTCGCCGGCGAAATGTGCAATGAACCCGGGCTGTTAAGTCAGCTCGCGCGCGACGCGATTCATCCGGCCCGTTTTCTGCATAGAG
>JBEBHI010000186.1:0-6177 GCA_040080935.1 Terricaulis sp. | reverse complement strand
AGGCGCCCAGCAGCACGCCGCCGTTCTCGCGTTTCTTGAAGGAGAAGAAAGTCGCGTTCAGAGACTGTCTATCGGCCATGTCGTTCCCCCGTTCTGGCGCCGGGCGAGCATGGCGCGCGAAGATGACAAGATCAATCGCGCTTTGGGCTAGGCTGAACCATCAGTGTGGGTACGCCACAAGTTTTGTCGCGCACCGTGAAAACGCGCGTTCCAGGTTTCATGCCGGCGCGGACATCCGAGACATCCGAGCCCGTGTTCGCGAGCCGTTCGCGCGTCGCGTCGGCATTACTGGCACGCCAGGAGATGCCCCACAGCTTGTCGCGGCCATTTGTAATCGTGTCGTCATGAATGATTTCCACGATCGCATCCCCGCAACGGAAGAACGTCAACCGCCGGCCCATGACTTCCCGGTCGAGCCGCATGTCGAGGCCGAGCCGCGCGCCGTAAAGCGCTGCCGCTCGTTCTGCATCAGGCGTGCGGATCACGAGGTGATCTAATCCCGGAACGGAGCCACTGTCTTGCGTCTGCGGCTCTCGGCGCTGCATGAAAAAGAGACGCGCCCCATGCGTGCGATCCGTGCTGGCGCGAAAGCTGCGTCCAACTTCGCCCTCAACGATGTCCTCCGGCGCCAGGCCGACGCGCGCGCACCGTGTGTGCATGCGCTCGATGTCGGCTGTTGCGAACACCAAGCTCTTCAGCCCGTCGCCGCCGTCATCCAGCGCCGCATTCAAGCGCGCTGCGCCCGGCCCAACCGGCGCCATCAACTCAACCGCGAGATTACTGGTTGCGAATATCGCGGTAGCAACGTCCTCATTTGTGGTCACTTGCGGCGCCTGGCGATCAAGCAACGTCGCATACGCGGATACGCCGTTCGCGATATCGCGCACGGCAATCACGACGTGGTCAAACCCAGTGATCAATCGCAGCCGTCCCGGCGCCCTTGGAAGATCACGCGCTCTGGCCCATCGCCGGCGATCGTAATGCGCAGGGCCTCTCCGTGCGCATCGATGAACGCGCGCCCGCCCTCAAGCGAACCGCCTTCGCCGCGCGCCACCGGCCAGCATTGTGTGGCGGCGCCGCTAGCGTCGAGTTCACAAAGCGAATGACCTCGCTCGGACGGCTCCAACGTAAAGCGCGTCGAAACCGGCGGTCCGGCTTGGCGATACACCAGCCGCGATCCGGCCAGCACGTTCGGCCGGTTGCGATCGGGCAACCAGCGCATCGTCGTCGCGCCGACGTCGCGATTGATCCAACACCCGCGCACCTGCTGATCCGGCGGTGTTTCCGAGGGAGCCGTGGCGCACGCAGCGACCAGCATCAGGCAAGCAATCGCTTTTCTCATGCGGCGGACAATTCCCCCGAGGTTTCCAGTTCAATTGGCCCTGTCATCAGTACCCGGTCGTCACCGGCGCGCCATTCAATCTCCAGTGAACCGCCATCGGCCAGCACCTCGACCTTGCGGCCGGTGCGCCCCTGGCGATGCGCTGCCACCACCGCTGCACAGGCGCCAGTACCACACGCCTTTGTGAGCCCAGTGCCGCGCTCCCAAACGCGCAGGCGAATTTGCTCAGGCGACCGCACCTCAGCAAAGCCGACATTCACCCGCTGCGGGAACAACGGATCGTGCTCCACCTTCGGACCCAAACTCTCGATCGGCACGGCGCGCACGTCGTTCACAAAGAACACGACATGCGGGTTGCCCATGTTCGCCGCGCCTGGCCCGCTCAGACCGCCAACTTCAAAATCGAGCTGCACCGTGTCCATCGCACGCGCGATCGGGATCTCCTCCCAGCGCAACAGCGGCGAACCCATGTCGACAGTGATCAGCTTCTCACCACTACGTTCCGCATACAGCATCCCGGCTGGCGTCTCGATCCGACGCGAGGCGGCGCCACCTTCTTCCATCAGCAACCACGCCACGCAGCGCGTCGCGTTTCCGCACGCATCGACTTCGCCGCCATTCGCATTCCAGATGCGCATGTACGCGTCGCCGCGAATGGAGCGCTCCAGCGCAATCACCTGATCGCAGCCAAGTCCCGTGTCGCGATCCGCGATCGCCTGCGCTTGGCTCTGTGACAACGGCAATGACCCGCGTGACCTTGCATCGATGATGACAAAGTCGTTGCCACAGCCGTTCATCTTGAAATAGCGCATCCACGCCAATGTAAGGTGTTTCGCCGCGCCGCGCCATGGCGCCGCCATGCGTCGCGAAAGCCTTTCCCGTCCCCCCGCAATCTGCTTGGGTGCGCCTCAAAACCGGGGATTGAGGGACCTTTCCATGCGCTTAGCCATTCTCGCCGCGACCGCCTTGGCGCTCGCTCTCGCTGCGTGCGCCAGCGCGTCCAGCACAACAGCCGCCAACACGGAGACGACGCCAGCCATGACCGCTGAAGACCCATACCTCTGGCTGGAAGATGTCGAAGGCGAGCGGGCGCTGACTTGGGTGCGCGAGCAAAACGCACGCTCGCTGCCGCAACTGGAAAACGATCCGCGCTTCCCGCAATTGCTGGCCGACGCCACCGCGCTCGCCAATAGCCGCGACCGCCTGCCGCTCGGCGGCATCTTCGAGGGCCACTATTACAATTTCTGGCAAGATGAAGCGCATGTGCGCGGCATCTATCGCCGCGCGCGCCTCGACGCGTTCGCACGCGACGGCAATCCGCAATGGGAAACCGTCCTCGACATCGACGCCATAGCCACCGCCGAGAACGCCAACTGGGTATTCAAAGGCATCGATTGCCTCGAAGGCACAACGCTCTGCCTCGTCGCGCTCTCCGATGGCGGCAAGGACGCCACCACCTATCGCGAATACGACACCGCGACGCGAAGCTTCGTTCGTAACGGCTTCGTTGTGCCCGAAGCCAAGTCCGGTGTGACGTGGTTGGATCGCAACACGCTGCTCGTCGCCACCGATTGGGGTCCTGGCACGATGACGGAGAGCGGCTACCCGTTCGTGGTGAAGCGCTGGACACGCGGCACTGAGCTGGCATCCGCAACTGAAATCATGCGTGGCGAAGCCACCGACGTCGGCGTCTTCGGCGGCGTGCTCCAAGACACAGATGGCACGCGCATTCCCATCGCCGTGCGCGCCACCACCTTCTTCGAATCCACCAACTTCCGTCTCGACGGCGCACAGCCCCAGCAGATCAACCTGCCGCCGAAATCGTCCATCGCTGGCGTCTATCAAGGCTATCTCATCGCGACGTTGCAGGAAGCCTGGCGCGGCCATCCACAGGGCGCGCTGATCGCCTATCCGCTGAGCGAAACCGGCAGCGAAAACCCGAACGTCACCGTGCTCTTCGCGCCAAACCCGCGCCAATCCATCGAAGGCGTTTCAATCACGCACGACGCCATCATCGTCGCCGGATACGAGAACGTCCGCGGCCGCCTCCTGCGCATCGCCCGCAACGGCAATGCCTGGGCAACCACCACTATTGCGCTGCCGGAAAACGGCTCCGTCAGCATGGCCGGCTCATCGCCGACCGAGAGCCAAGCCTTCGCCGTGTTCGAAGATTATCTAACGCCCGACACGCTCTACGCGCTTGATCAAAACGCCACCCGCGCGCGATCCCTGCGCTCACTCCCAGCGCAATTCGACTCCTCACCCTACATCTCAGAGCAATTCGAAGCCGTCAGCCGTGACGGCACGCGCGTGCCGTACTTCGTACTCCACCGCCGCGACATGCCGCTCAACGGCCAGAACCCGACGCTCCTCTACGCGTATGGCGGCTTCCAAGTCTCCAACACGCCCGCTTACTCACCCAATGTCGGCAAACTCTGGCTTGATCGCGGCGGCGTCTACGTGATGGCCAACATCCGCGGCGGCGGCGAGTTCGGCCCCGCTTGGCACCAAGCCGGCCTGCGCACGCATCGCCAAGTCATCTACGATGACTTCTACGCCGTCGAACGCGATCTCGTTGAACGCCGCATCACCACCCCACGCCGTCTCGGCATTATGGGCGGCTCCAACGGCGGCCTGCTCATGGGTGTCATGCTCAATCAGCATCCCGAGATGATCAACGCCGCCGTCGTGCAAGTGCCGTTGCTTGACATGCTGCGCTACGACCAGCTCCTCGCCGGCGCCTCTTGGGTCGACGAATACGGCTCACCGTCAAATCCAGAAGAGCGCGCCTTCCTCGAAACCATTTCGCCGTATCAAAACCTGCGCCGCCGCGATGATTTCCCGATGCCGCTCGTCGTCACCTCAACCAAAGACGACCGCGTCCATCCCGGCCACGCGCGCAAATACGTCGCCCGCATGCTCGAACTCGGCATGCCCGTCCTCTATTACGAAAACATCGACGGCGGCCACGCCGCCGCCGCCAACCTCAACGAAGCCGCCAGACGCCGCTCCCTCGAATACACATACTTGATGCAGCGGTTGATGGACTAAGCCCATCGATTCCCCCTCTCCCTCGCGGAGAGGGGGCTAGGGGGTGAGGGGCGTTCAGCCGCCGCGATCTCAAAGGACCTGCACGGCATGAGCACCGCAAAACCCAACGACGACATCGCAACCGTCGTCGCCATCGCGATCCTCGCCGCTTGCGTCACAACAATCGCGCACGAAGCAGCAGGCCACGGCCTCACCTGCCTCGCCCTCGGCGGCGACATCACACAGCTCACGTCCGTCTATTTCCAATGCAGCGTGCCCAGCACTGCAATCGCCGCAGCCGGCCCACTCGGCAATCTCATCGCCGCCGCCCTCTCGTTCTGGCTCTTCTCACGCACGCCGCAAACCGCCACACGCACGCGCCTCTTCCTTCTGCTCACCATGGCGTTCAGCATCTTCTGGTTCGCCGGCTATCTCGGCTACTCCGCCGCGCGCCAAACCGGCGACCTCTACTTCGTCGCCACCGATCTCATCGGCGATCCGCCGCTCGCGCTCCGCATCGGCGCCATCATCGCCGCGATGATGTTCTACTTCGTCGGCGTCCGCGCCACACGCCACCTCACCGACCAACTCTCCCGCGACCCCAGACGCACGCGCCGCATCCTCTACATCGCCTGGATCGCCGCCAGCCTCGCATCCATCGCAGCGGGCCTCACCTACGCGCCCGACCGGATCGGCGCCGCCGTTCAAGCCGCGCTGGAAATCGGCGCCGCCTCACTCCCACTGCTCACCCGCGGCGTCGTCGCCCCCATCGGCGCCAACGACCCCAACCCACTGATCCCACGCAGCTGGCCGTGGATCGCCGCGCCCGCAATCGCCTACGCCCTCTTCATCGCAACGCTCGGTCACGGACTGCCGTACTAAGGTCGCGGCTCATTATAACAAATCAGCCCGCGCCGATGCTCAAGCGCCTGCACCTTCAAAACCCACCGGCCGCATTGCGCGACCGGCAGCTTCGCAGCGCGCGCCATAAACTGCACGGCGTCCACGTGACTGATGATCGGACGCCCTTCGGCATCGCGTTTCAAATACTCCGGGAAGCGCGTGCGATCTTCCTCACGCGTCCAACCGTCCCCATCCGTGTCGATGCACCCGATCATCGCCTCATAACGCCAATACGCATCCGCAAGCTCGTCCCGCAGTTTTGGGTCAATGTCGAAGATTTCGATCTCCGTGTACGAAAGGCTGTGAAAGTCACAATCGCAACGCTCACCCTCGTCCCGCAAAATTCGCGATCCTGACATGTCTTCCTCACGACAAGTGACGGCAAATCCGCCCGTCCGTGTCGTACAACATTTTTGATCATTCAGTTCAAATCAAGGCGAGGCTACGCTTCCCGGAAGCACGTAGTGCGAGCCGGGACCCAGGGGCCAATGCGCCGCTCTGTCACGCCCCGGATCCCGGCTCTCCGCTACGCTTCGGCCGGGAAGCGTAAGATGCTTGCTCCACGCGCCCCTGCGGCCTAATTTCATGTCATGAGCGACGCTGTCGGCCCCGGCGATCTGGTTCTGTGCGTCAACGCCGCGCCCAATCACTTGACCGGCGAAGAAGTCCCGCTGGTCGCCGGCGAGACCTACACGGTCGGCGCCGTCATGGAGTTCGCCTGCCCCTGCGGCCGCTCCGACGCGCTGCTAGACATCGGCATCGACTTCGCCTGGTGCCAATCCCGCTTCCGGCTTTTACCCAAACCGAAGTTCAAAGCTGAGCCCAAAGCACAAGAAATCTCGAAGCCGAAGGAAACGGTGCGATAAATCGCGGCGGTTCGCGCGAAGGTCTGCAATTGGCCC
>JBEBHI010000185.1:0-6182 GCA_040080935.1 Terricaulis sp. | reverse complement strand
CCTCACCCGCGAGGGCGGCTGGGGTGGCTCGGGTGGCTCGGGCTCGGGGTCTGGTCGTCGCACGCGCCCGCCCGAGGGTGGTCCGAGCGGGATGGGCGGTGGCGCCGGTGGTCCCGGCGGTCCCGGTGGCCCCGGCGGTGAGGGTCGCAAGCGCGATCTCGGCGACAAGAATCTCATGCTGCTGCGCAATCACGGCACGCTGGCCGTCGGTTCGTCGGCCGCCGCTGCATTCGTCGGAATTTTCTTTCTGGAACGCGCGTGCGCACAGCAGGTCGCTGCTTTGAGCGCAGGACGCGAGAACGTGTTGATTGCGCCGGATGATGCGCAAGAAGAAACGCGCAATGGCCCAGCGAAGGCCATGGGTGGGGTGTCGGGGTTGGCGTGGCCGGGACTGAAGAGAAAGTTGGATCGCGAACTGCCGGGCTACGACTCCTAGGCATCGTCGCAGCGTTGGCGCCTGCACCGGCTGCGGCCGGTGCCTGGGTCGCGCCTCACGGACAGACCATTGTTACCGCCACCATAGGCGCCCACGAGGATGGCGGCGAGTACTACGAAGGCGCCGTCTATTACGAAGAGCCGCTGAACGAGCGCACCTCAGTTGTTTTCACGCCGTGGGGTGAATGGAACGACAGCAACGAAGAGAGCTGGCGCGGCGAAGCTTTTGTCGGCGTCAAACGTGTCCTGCGTCAGCGCGAGGATAGCGTGATGGCCCTCCAGGTCGGCGCGCTTTGGGTATCTGAACCCGATTGGGAGATGTGCTCTGAAGGCGGCGCTGAGGCGCGTCTGCTCAGCGGATATTCGTTCGCCGAAGGGCGAGGCTTCCTGAATGTGGAAAGTTCCTCGCGGGTTTTGGTCGGCGGCTGCGTGGGCGGCCGTATGGACGTGACTGCCGGATACCGCCCCTCAGAGCGCTGGTTGGCGACGGGGCAGGTCTTCTACGATTCCCCTGTGGCGCGCGAAGACACCGTGAAAGCCCAAATTTCATTGGTCAGATTCGACGCTCACGGCCGCGGTTGGCAGATTGGGGTGCGCGCCACCCTGGACGGCGACGATGCGGCGCCGGCACTTGTGCTAGGCTTGTGGCAGCCACCACGCGATTAGTCGCAATGGCGGTGGACTTTATTCAGGCGTAGTCACACATCCGCAAAACTTCCTGTGTAGGAACCGTTACAGAATGATGGGGCTATTCAAACGCTTTGGCTTCGCGGCGGTAGTCGTCGCCGGTCTGGCGCTGATGCTCGTCGTCGTCGTCGGTAAGGCGGCGACCGACGCGGTATTTGGCGGTGACGGCGCGGCTGCGTCTGCGCCGGCGCAGGGCGGACGCGGTGGTGGCGGCGGTGGCCGAGGCGGCGGCGCGACCAACGTGGTCGCGGTGGCGACCGAGATGCACACCTTCACGGATGGGCTCCAAGCGATCGGCACGGCGCAAGCGCGCGAAAGCATCGTGCTGACTCCGAAGGTCGCCGACACGATCCGTCGCTTGCGTTTTGAAAGCGGCGATCGCGTGCGTGCGGGCCAAGTGCTCGTTGAGATGTCGAGCGTTGAGCAAGCCGCTGACATGGCCGAGGCGCGCGCCTCAAACCAAGCGGCGCAAGAAGATCTCCGCCGCACCCAAGAATTGTTCAATCGCGGCTTCGCTTCGCAAGCGCGGCTCGACACCGTCCAAGCCGCCGCTGACGCTGCCGAGGCGCGGCTCAATGCTGGCGGTTCGCGCATTGCCGACCGCACGATTCGCGCGCCGTTCGCTGGGGTCGTTGGTCTGCGCCTCGCGAGCCCCGGCCAGTACGTGCGCCCAGGCGATCAGATCGGCACCTTGGACGACACCTCTGAAATTAAACTCGACTTCACCATCACCGAAACGCAGATCGCGCGTATCGTGCCTGGCGTCCAACTCGTGGCACGCACGACCGCCTATCCGGGCCGTGACTTCACGGGCTCGATTGCCAGCGTAGACAGTCGCATCGATCCCGCCACACGCACCGTGCGTATCCGCGCCATCTTGCCGAACGACGACGGCACGTTGCGTCCCGGTATGCTGATGACGGTCGATGTGCGTTCGAATCCGCGCGAAGCCTTGGCAATCCCGGAGATTGCAATTCTCGATCAGATCGACGGCGCGTATGTCTATCGCGTCGCAGCCCGCGAAAACGCGCAGGCTGTGGAGCTTGTCCGTATCCGCACAGGACAGCGCGGTGGTGGCATGGCTGAGGTGCTCGAAGGTCTGAACGCGGGGGACCGAGTGATCACTGAAGGCGTCCAGAGCGTACGTCCAGGCCAGACGGTTCAACTCGGCGAAGCGCCGCCCGCAGCCGAAGGTGCGCTGCCGCTGCGCCCACGTGGCCGGTAAGCCTAGACTATGACGCTTTCGGATCTCTCCGTCCGTCGCCCAGTGCTGGCGACGGTGTTCTCGCTCATAATTATTGCGTTTGGTCTGATCGCGTTCACGCGCCTGCCGCTGCGCGAATTGCCGGACGTCGACCGTCCGATCGTGTCGATCAATGCCACCTACGCAGGTGCATCGGCGCAGGTGGTCGAGAACCAGATCACGCGGATCATCGAGGATCAGCTCTCCGGCATCGACGGCATCGACCTCATCTCGTCGACGAGCCGCGACGGCCGTTCTTCGATTAATATCGAATTCTCGCTTGAGCGCGACCTCGAAGACGCCACCAACGACGTTCGCAACGCCGTAAGCCGCGCACGAGCGCAGTTGCCGGCGGATGTCGATGAACCGACGATTCGCAAAGCCGACGCAGACGCTGACGCTATCATCTGGTTCAGTCTCCAGTCGACGACGCTCGATCGAATGGCGCTCACCGACTACGCGGACCGCTACATCGTCGATCGTCTGGCTGTGTTGAATGGCGTCGCCAATGTGCAAATTGGCGGTGGCTTCCGCCGCGCCTTGCGCATCTGGCTCGATACCAACGCGATGGCTGCGCGCGGCATTACGGTGCAGGACGTCGAGAACTCGCTGCGCGCGCAGAACGTCGAACTTCCGGCGGGCTACGTGCAGAGCGAGGAGCGCGACTATCAGGTGCGCGTCGAACGCGCGTTCCAGACGCCAGAAGAGTTTGCGCGTTTGCCGGTGGCAGGCGTGGGCGGCCCTGAAGAAGCGGTGGTGCGTCTTGGCGATATCGCCCGCGTCGAGTTCGAGCCTGAAGAAACCCGCAGTCTCTTTCGAGGAAACGGTGTCGAGCAGGTCGGCCTCGGCATTGTGCGTCAATCTCGCTCCAACGCGTTGGACGTGGGGCGCGTGGTTAAAGCGGAAGTCGAACGTATTCGACCTTCGCTGCCCGAAGGCACCGATATCGTTATTACCTATGACTCCACCGTGTTCATCGACCGCGCCATTCAGCGTGTCGGTCAAACGCTGCTGGAATCGACGGCCCTGGTTGTCTTCGTCATTTTCCTATTCCTAGGATCATGGCGCGCCGCCTTCATTCCCGCAGCCGTCATTCCCGTCTGCTTGATCGGGTCGTTCCTGATCATGATGCTGTTCGGCTTCTCAATTAATCTCCTTACGCTGCTCGCGTTGGTGTTGGCGATTGGTTTGGTCGTCGACGACTCGATTGTCGTGCTCGAAAACGCGCAGCGTCGCGTCGATACTCTGGGCGAGCCGCCGCTCGTCGCCTCGGAACGCGGCGCTCGTCAGGTGTTTTTCGCGATTGTCGCCACATCCGCTGTGCTCGTTGCGGTGTTCTTGCCGCTCCTGTTCGTGGGCGGTTACGTCGGGCGCCTCTTTGTCGAGCTAGCCGTCACGATCGCAGGCGTCATCATTATCTCGGCGTTCGCATCGTTGTCGCTCTCGCCAATGATGTGCTCGAAGCTCATCAAGCCGGTGAAGAGCAGTTCGCGGCTGTCGCGCATAGTCGACGGCGTGCTCGACAATCTCCGTGCCTCTTACAGCGCCTCGCTGCAAGCGGCGATGAACGTGAAACCGCTAGTGTTCGCGGTGTTCGGTGGAGTCATTCTGCTCGGAGGCTTTATCTTCACGCAGCTTTCATCCGAACTCACGCCGCCAGAAGATCGCGGCAACCTTGTCGTCCAAGTGCACGCTCCAGAAGGCTCCGGCTTTGAGTACACCAGCCGTGTCATGCGACAGGTCGAAGAGGTGTTGCTGACGTACGTCGACAGCGGCGAAGCGCAACGCATCTTGGTTGTGGCGCCCGGATTTGGCGACGCTGGAACCAACCGTTTCTCGTCTGGCCTCGCGCGCGTTTTCCTTGCCGACTGGGAACACCGCGAACGTAGCGGAGCCGAAATTGAAACAGAGATGAACCAGCGTCTCGGTCAGATTCCTGGCGCCACAGTGCGCGCGCGCATGCAGAACCCATTTCAAGGCGGCGGCGGTGGCGGCGCGGACGGTGTGTCGATCGTTTTGCTTGGCTCAACGTACGAGCAGCTTGCAGCGATCTCCGATCGTGTCATCGATCGATTGCGGCAAGATACGAACTTCCAGCGGCCGCGCATGAATTATCAGCCGACCTCGCCGCGTGTGCTTGTTGATATCGATCGCGAACGTGCCGCCTCGCTAGGCGTGTCCGTGCAATCGATTGGGCGGACGCTCGAATCCACGATGGGCTCGCGCCGGATCAACACGATCAGCGATCGCGGTGAAGAGTATTACGTGTATCTGCAGGCCGAACGGGACGAGCGCTCGGACATCACCGATCTCGCCAACAAGTACGTTCGCTCGGACCGCACCGGCGAGTTGGTGCCGCTATCAACGCTAGTCACTCTGCGAACGACCGGCGACTCCGCCGAACGCCGCCGCATGAATCGCCAGGCTGCGGTCACCATTTCCGCGTCGATCCCGGGCGCCTACGCCATTGGCGACGCGCTGGACGAACTGGAGCGCGTCACGCGCGCTGAGATCGGCAGTGACCCGGTCACTCTCGATTATACCGGCGCTGCGCGCCAATATAAGCAATCCACTGGCGCTATCGCCCTTGCCTTCGGCTTCGCGCTGATCGTTGTCTTCTTGGTGCTTGCGGCGCAATTCGAGAGCTTCGTGCACCCGCTGGTGATCATGGTCTCCGTGCCGCTGGCGATCACAGGTGGGCTGTTCGGTCTCTTCATGTTCGGCGGAACGCTGAACATCTACAGCGAGATCGGCCTCATCATCCTGATCGCGCTTGCGGCGAAAAACGGGATCCTGATCGTAGAGTTCGCGAACCAATTGCGCGATGAAGGGCGAAGCATCCGTGAAGCCATCATCGAGGCGTCGAACCTGCGTATCCGCCCGATCCTGATGACTTCTATCGCGACGATCGTTGGAGCTCTTCCGCTGATCCTCGGTCATGGCGCCGGCGCCGAGAGCCGCTTCACGATCGGCACTGTGATCTTCTTCGGCTTGCTGGTCGCGACGATGCTGACGCTGTTTGTGGTGCCGGTGTTTTACGACATGCTGGCGAAGTACACGAAGTCGCCGGAAGCGACCGCGAAGGAAATTGAAGACTACGAGCACGGGCAGGCGGCAGCGCACCCGGCGGAGTGATCAATTCTCCGGTTCGGCCTCGACCATCAAATACGCGATCAAGTCACGACGTTCGGTTTCGTTGCGGATGCCTGCGAACGCCATGCGATTGCCCGGCAGGAAAGACTGTGGATTTTGCAGCCAGTGATCGAGTTGATCAGCGTCCCAGACAAAGTTGGCGTCCTGCACGGCTTGCGAATACGTGAAACCAGGCGCGGTGCCGATCTCGCGCCCGAAGACGCCGTGCAAATTTGGACCAACGCGGTTCGGCGCGCCCGCCTGAATGACATGGCATGAGCGGCACTGAGCGAACACGCGACGTCCTGCCTCGTAGCTGGCTTGGTTGTAGGGCGCCGGCAATTCGGCGATTTCACTTTGACGATCGTCGTTTTGCGCCGCTCCGGTGGTGGACGTGGCTGTGGATGGCGTCGTTTGTGCGGTTGTAGGAGGCGCTTCAGGTGAGCCGCACGCTGAAAGTGTGAGCAAGCCGATGACGAACAGCGCGCGCATAAGAAATCCTCCGCAGGGTTCCCGGCACACTCGTGCCGTGCGCTTACGCGCGCAATTGGACGAACCGTCCCACCCGGGCCGCTGCAGAAAGACACTGCGAAACAGAATGTTAGATGCGCGGTGCCGCCAACAGGACTCGAACCTGTGACCCCCTGATTACAAATCAGGTGCTCTACCAGCTGAGCTATGGCGG
>JBEBHI010000338.1:0-1591 GCA_040080935.1 Terricaulis sp. | reverse complement strand
GGCCTTCTCAGCTGAGAGACCGCGGATCGATTGAGCGACCAGGTTCAGCTTTTGCGGGCTGATGCGGAGCGTGCGCAGGATCGCTTTCGCTTCATTCGAAGCTTCGCGACGGCGATTCTTGCCGTCCGGTGCGCGCTGTTTTTCTTTCGCGACCATCATGGCTTACTTCCTCTTGGCCTTCTTATCGGCGCCGTGGCCGAAATAGTTCCGCGTCGGTGCGAACTCGCCGAGCTTGTGACCGACCATGTCTTCGCTCACGAGCACAGGCGTGAATTGCTTGCCGTTGTGAACTTGGAAGGTGAGGCCGACGAATTGCGGCATGATGGTGGAGCGGCGCGACCACGTCTTGATCTGCTCACGACGGCCGCTACCAGCGGCCTTCTCAGCCTTCTGGAGCAGATAACCGTCAACGAACGGGCCTTTCCAAACAGAACGCGGCATTCGCTTAGCTCACTTTCTTCGAGTGACGACGACGGATGATCAACCGATCCGACGGCTTGGTTTTGCGGGTCTTCGGACCGCGGGTTTTCTTGCCCCAGGGCGTAACCGGGTGACGGCCGCCTGAGGTCTTGCCTTCACCACCGCCGTGGGGGTGATCGACCGGGTTCATGGCGACGCCGCGAACGCTGGGCTTGCGGCCCAACCACTTCGTGCGGCCAGCCTTGCCCCAGACTTCGTTCATGTTGTCGGGGTTCGACACAGCGCCGATCGTGGCCATGCAGACGTCTTGAACCATACGCACTTCGCCGGAAGCCAAGCGCAGCTGGGCGTAACCAGCATCGCGGCCAACGACTTGAGCGTAGGTGCCGGCTGAACGCGCCATCTGGGCGCCCTTCAACGGCTTCAACTCGATATTGTGAACAATCGTGCCGACCGGAATCGACTTCAGCGGCATTGCATTGCCCGGCTTCACGTCGACGCGCTCGTTGGCGATGATCGTGTCACCGACTTTCAAGCGTTGCGGCGCGATGATGTAAGCAACTTCGCCGTCCGTGTACTTGATCAGCGCGATCCAGGCGGTGCGGTTCGGGTCATACTCGAGACGCTCGACCTTCGCTTCAACGCCCCACTTGCGGCGTTTGAAGTCGATCTTGCGGTACGTGCGCTTGTGACCGCCACCGGTGCGGAACGCGGTGACGCGGCCAACGTTGTTGCGGCCGCCTGACTTCGTCAGGCCTTCTGTAAGCGCCTTAACCGGCTTGCCTTTGTGCAGCTCAGCGCGATCAACGATCACGAGCTGGCGGCGACCAGGCGAGGTCGGGCGGAAAGTCTTCAACGCCATCTTAGAGCCCCGTCGTCACGTCGATTGAGTAACCGTCGAGCAGGGTCACGACCGCGTTCTTGTGGTCGGAGCGCTTGCCCGGCGTGCCGCGGAAGTTCTTCGTCTTGCCTTTGCGGACGATGGTGTTCACCGCGCCCACTTTGACTTTGAAAAGAGCTTCAACAGCTTCCTTGATGTCCTTCTTCGTCGCCGTCAGCGGAACGCGGAAGACGACCTTGTTCTGCTCGGAAAGCAGCGTGGCCTTTTCCGTGATCACCGGCGCGAGGATGGTGTCGTAATGTTTGTTGAGCGCGCTCATGCCGCGGCTCC